>CATPCJ010000433.1 GCA_955652915.1 uncultured Bryobacteraceae bacterium | reverse complement strand
TCGATAGCTATCGAATCTAACCATCAACTATTCGAGTGGGTCCTTCCCCCACTGGCAATCTGCCCCTTTGGGGCACACAGACGAGTCTCGAGGCCGCAGACGCGAGCGTCCGCGCCACGATGGATAATTAACAAGCCCAATCCAATCGACACCAGTGATGTTGTTCCTGGATCTGGAACCGTGGAGGAGGACTGGGGTGTGGACTGAGTTGGGTCCAGACGGAAGGCGCTCATCTGGCCGTTGAACAATCCGCTGCCGGTAATCTGGCCCGCGTCGTTGAGGCCGTAGGCCTCGGTCAATTCCCAACCGGAATTCGCCGGCAGCAGGGAATTCAGGTCCAGCATGAAGCCGTTTGTGTAGATAAAGGCGTGCGTATTTTGCCCGCTCGCAAGCCAACTGTAGCCGACCACCGCGCCGCTATTATTAATCGAGTACGCGAAGCTGCTTCCGCCGCCCAACGTGCCCAGGTCCGTCAGCGCACCGCCCATGGCAAGGAAGGCATGCTCGTATCCGCTGGCGAGACTTACGGAGCCGACCACCGCTCCGCTGTTGTTGATGCCGGTGGCGTGACTGCTGCCGCCACCCAAATCGCCGATCGGTTGCATGCCGGTCGCCGCGGTCCAGATGAAACCGTGAAATGCCGAGCCTATGCTGGCATCGCCGACCACGGCGCCGCTCTGGTTTATTCCAGAGGCCGAACTCCATCCGCCGGCCTGTAAAACGCCGAGATCCCGATAAGCTCCGTTTGCAAATAGGAATGCATGACCGTTGCCGCCGATAACCGCGCCGGCATCGTTGATCCCGGTGGCGAATATTCCCGCGCCCAAGTCAGTACCGCTGGACCCAGTCCAGATTGTTCCGTGCGCTTGTCCGTTGACATAGCTTGTTCCAACGATCACGCCCGAGGCGTTGATGCCGTTCGCGAACGTATCCGAGCCGAATAACGGCGAAAGATCCTGGACGCCCGCGCCCGTGGCCACGAAGGCGTGTTGGTCGCTAGATGCCGTTTGAGCCCACCCGGCAACGGTGCCCGAATTGTTGATCTTATATCCCACGGCCGAGGAACCACCCAGCGATCCCAAGCCGGTGATCGAATAAATCGTTCCGGCCGAGACTAGCGAAGAAAATGTCGCGAGAAGGATAATTGCTTTCATTCAGACCAACTGAAGCTTGAGTATCACACTCGGAAGGAACAGATAGAATAACCGAACTTCCCATTTTTTGGAGCTATGTTTTTCGTACAAAGTTACTATTCCGTAGGTGGAAGCAGGTGGTAGGCCGGTGGGTGGTAGGAGGTGGTAAGCGGCTAATTGTGGGGCACAAAACCGAAGCCGCCGATTGCCAAGCCCAATGGTGGATCGGCGGGATAAGGCGGCGACGTATTGAATTTCACTTCCACCGGGCCGGCCGGCTCCGGCGCTAGATCCCAACGCACGGTCTGCCATCCAGCATGAGTGAATTCGCGGGCGCCGATACTTTTTCCGTTGAGAAATACTTCCACATGGCTGACTCTGACGGTTTCAATGTACAACGGGCTGATGTTCGCAGTCAGCTCAAACCGGATCGCGTTCGCCGGTCTTTGAAGACGCGCGGTTGCCGTCGGAGCGGTCCAGCGATACTTTGATTCCCGCGCACGCCAGCCGTTTTCGAGTTGCCAGACGGGAGTATCCGGATCCATTGTGATGGAGCTCGAATCATCAGTGCCGGGCAATCGCAAAAGAGCGTGGAGCGTGCCGAATCGCGGATTCCACTCCAGCACTAGGAGCGATGGAGAATTGAGGGCTTCACGGGCGTTGAACGCTTCCGCGTCGTGGACGATAGGCTGGGCGCCATCGCGGAATAGTTGGATGGCATCTCTGACTGCCCCGTCGCCAAGCGGTGCGCGGATTAAATAAAACGAGGGCACTTCTGGATACTGGCGCGCAACCTTCGCGAGTTCGGCGACGTACGGACGCCGGATGTCCGCGGCAGTCAGTTCCGCGCGGCGGTTCCAGCGGAGATTCGCGTAGTTCCACGGAAGCCATACCGCAAAAAAGACGGCGATCACGATTGCCATGCGGCCCGCGGTGAGTGCCGCCAGCGCGATGGCGAGGCCGATTAGAGGGACATAGAGATAGACGCTGTACAAGCGGCCGGGCAAGAGCAGCATCGGAATCAGCAAAATGCAGAATACAGCCACACCGAAACGTGATCGACGGCCGCGCGCAAGGAAGGGAAGCACCAGAACCGCGAATCCCGCATAGGGGATTAGAAAAAGCTTCGACGCATAGAAGACGATGCAATTCCAAATGGTTGCCGGAGAAAATCGCAGCGAGTAGTCGTTGTCGCGCGACTGATTTACCAGCATTGCTTGAATTCCGAAGACTAGCGAGATTACAAAAAACGGGACCAAGCGCTTCCATCGCTTCTGGTGCAGAAGGAATTCGTAGAGAGCCAAAACCACCGGCAGCATGACGGCCACTTCTTTGGCACGGAAGGCCAGCAGGAACGCGATCAGGCTGGGAATCAACCAGTCGTACAAATAAGCCAGGAGGCTTAGCAGGCAAAACGTGGCGCACAGCAAATCGAACACGTACATCGGCTTCCAATACGCGTCGAAGACCGCCATCTGAAACGCGAAGAAAAGCGCGCCGGCCAAAGATGCCGCAAGATCGAATCCCAGCTTGCGCAGCAGCAGCCAAAGGAAGAGCACATTGGCCAGATGCAGGAAGTGGATGGCGCCGATGTAACGAACATAGTCGAGCCCCGCCGCCTGGTACATCCAGTGATAAAAGAGATGTCCGGCCGGCCGGAAGTTATTCGAAAATACGCGCGGGGAGAAGAGATGGCCGATAAATTCCGATGTGTCGATATGCCGTGTGAAGTTCAGGTTATTGAAGTCGTCGGACTCAAAGTAGCCTTTGTAGGCCCCTCGATTGGCGATTAGAAAAAGCCCCATGACGGCCGCCAGCAGGATGGGGGGCAGCCAGTGGCGGGCAAGCGAAGAGCGGACCATGAACCCTTTATGATACGCGGGGAACTGGCGAGGGACACTCGTAAAGCCTCGGCTTGTCAGCGGACAAGGTCGCCTGGGAAGAAAGCCTCTTGGCACGGGTTACACTAAAGGGAACCCGGTCAGATCTCCAGGCCACAAGGTTTCCCATGAGTAACGTCAATGCCGCAGAGGCGCGTGTCCACGGCTTTTGGTCTTCGCTGCGCGAAGCAGTGATGGGCTCGCACCAGGACTTCACCGAAGGCAACATCGGACGGGCGATTGTGTTGCTCGCGGTGCCGATGGTGCTGGAGATGTGCATGGAGTCGCTGTTCGGAGTCGTCGATGTCTTTTGGGTTGCGCGCCTTGGCGCGGACGCGATTACGGCCGTCGGATTAACCGAAACAGGAATTCTGTTGTTATTTGTAATCGCCATCGGATTGAGCATGGGCGCTACTGCCATGGTGGCCCGGCGTATCGGCGAGAAGGACGAGTCAGCCGCGGGCCTGGTGGCGGTGCAAGCCATCGTCGTTGGATTGTTCATCGCTGCGCTGACGGCAATCCTCGGATACTTCTTCGCGGCGGACTTGCTGCGCGTCATGGGCGGTTCCGAAGATGTCGTGAAGATGGGAACCAGGTATACGCGAGTGATTCTGGGGGGCAGCGCGACCATCTTCCTGTTATTTCTGATCAACGCGGTCTTTCGCGGAGCGGGTGATGCGGTCACGGCGATGCGCGCGTTGTGGCTCGCGAACATCATCAATATGTGTCTGGACCCGTGCCTGATTTTCGGAATCGGCCCGTTCCCGAAAATGGGCGTGACTGGGGCCGCCGTAGGCACCACGATCGGCCGCGGCATCGGCGTACTTTTTCAATTGTGGGTCCTGACATCCGGAAAGGGCCGGCTGGCCGTACACGCCTCGCAGCTACGCGTAGATTTTGCCGTGATGGCGCGCTTGGTCCGTCTTTCACTGAGCGCGATGTTTCAGTTCCTGGTGCAAATGGCGAGCTGGATTGGCATGGTGCGCATCATGTCGAGCTTCGGCAGCGCCGCGGTAGCCGCGAATACGATCGCGATCAAGATTATCGTCTTTGCGATTCTGCCCTCGTGGGGCATGAGCAATGCAGCCGCGACGCTGGTGGGCCAAAATCTGGGAGCGGGAAAACCGGACCGAGCGGAAAAATCGGTGTGGCTCACCGGGTTCTACAACATGTTATTCCTGGGCGGCATCGGACTGATTTTCATCGTGTTCGCGGAGCCGGTCATCGGGATGTTTACCTCGGATCCCGCGGTTGTTCCCATCGCCGTGAGCGGGCTGCGATTATTGAGTTACGGTTATGTGTCGTACGCATACGGCATGGTGGTGACGGCTGCGTTCAACGGCGCCGGCGATACGTTTACCCCAACAATAATGAACCTGATCAGCTTTTGGGTGTGCCAGATTCCGTTGGGATGGCTGCTGGCATTCCACACCGGTCTGGGGACGAACGGAGTTTACGTTTCGGTGCTGGTCTCGGATTCGTTATTGGCTCTGCTCGCCATCGTGTGGTTCCGGCGTGGGAAGTGGAAGCAGACGAAAGTCTAAACGGAGGAAGCAGCGATGTTCAAAGCGATTCTTGTTGAGAAAGACGACACGGGCTACCGAGCCGGAATCTCCGAGCTCGATCCCGCTCGTCTGCCTGAAGCCGACGTCACCGTCCGGGTGAAATACTCGACGCTGAACTATAAGGACGCGTTAGCGATCACAGGAAAAGGGACGGTGGTGCGCAATTTCCCGATGGTGCCGGGCGTTGACTTGGCCGGAACGGTGGAGAGCAGCACGCACCCCGAGTACAAGGCCGGCGACAAAGTACTGCTGAACGGATGGGGCCTGGGCGAAACGCATTGGGGCGGATTGTCTCAAATCGCCCGCGTACAAGGTGACTGGCTGTTGCATGTGCCGGATGGTTTTGACGAACGCCAAAGCATGGCAATCGGAACCGCCGGATATACCGCAATGTTGTGTGTGCTCGCGCTCGAAAAACACAACGTCACTCCCGAACAAGGCGCAGTGCTGGTTACCGGCGCCACTGGCGGCGTGGGAAGTTTTGCGGTGGCGATTTTGAAGACCCTGGGCTACACAGTGGCCGCTTCCACGGGCCGGCCGGAAGAGTCCGATTATCTGAAAGCATTAGGTGCAACTGAGATTGTGGACAGAGCGCAGTTGAGCGCGCCAGGGAAGCCCTTGGGAAAAGAGCGTTGGGCGGGCGCGGTGGACACGGTGGGCAGCCACACGCTGGCGAATGTCTGCGCGAGCATGCGTTATCGCGGAGTGGTGACAGCTTGTGGGCTTGCGCAGGGAATGGACTTCCCATCGACAGTGGCGCCCTTCATACTGCGGGGAGTAACGCTCGCCGGCATCGATAGCGCGCGTTGTCCGATTCCGGATCGCAAGCAGGCGTGGCAGCGGCTGGCTCGCGATTTGGATCGGTCGAAGATCGAAAGCATCGTCAGCGCGGAGATTGGGTTGGGAGAATCAATCGAGCAAGCCAGGAATTTACTGGCTGGGAAAGTTAGGGGCCGAGTCGTAGTAGATGTGAATCGATAGTGGCGCGGACTTTAGTCTGCTGCATCGAGACTCGTCTCGATGCTCGGAGAAAGAGCCTCGAGACGAATCTCGAGGCAGCAGACACGAGTGTCCGCGCCACGCGCTGCTTTCAAGGCGTGTCAGTCGCCGGATTGCGGCAGTGGTTGCAGCATGCCCTTCGACGCGCCCTTGGCCTTTCGCTTTTCGAAGAGACCGGCCATGTAGGTGTAAACCACCGGGGTGAGATACAGCGTCATGAGCTGGGAAAACGCCAGGCCACCCACAACCGCGATCCCCAGCGGTTTCCGAGCCTCGCCTCCAGCGCCCCAACCCAGTGCGATCGGGATTCCGCCCAGCAACGCCGCCATGGTGGTCATCATGATGGGGCGAAAGCGAATCAAGCAGCCTTCGTAAATAGCATCCAGCGGCGATTTGCCTTCCTTGCGTTCGACGTCCAAAGCGAAATCGATCTGCATGATCGCGTTCTTCTTGACAATGCCGATCAACATAATCAAACCGACGAAACTGTAGATGTTGAGCTCGATCTTGAATAGCAGCAGAGTCAGCAGCGCGCCGAAACCCGCCGACGGCAGCCCCGACAGTATGGTCAGCGGATGAATGTAGCTTTCGTAGAGGACACCAAGAACGATATAAACCACCAGGATGGCGATGACCAGCAGGATTCCCATGTTGCGCATGGAATCCTGGAAAACTTTGGCCGAGCCTTGAAACGTTCCGCTGATGTTCGCGGGAAGGGTGTTCTTGGCGGCTTCTTCAATCTCGTCGGTCGCTTGACCCAAAGCGAATCCTGGTTTGAGCGCGAACGAGATTGTGACGGATGGCAACTGGCCGGAGTGTTGGATGCTGGTCGGTCCCGCATCGTACTTCAGCTTCGCGATGGCGCTCAAGGGAACCAGTTGCCCGGTGGACGATTTCAGGTACAGCAGATTGAGAGCGTCCTCGTGGGTCTGGTATTCGGGCAGCAGCTCGAGCAGGACGCGATACTGATTGCTGTCTCCATAAATTGTGGAGACGAGCTGCGGACCAAAGGCGTCGTAGAGCGTGTTTGCAATATTGACCCAGTCGACATGCAGCGCCGCCGCCCGATCGCGATCGATGGTAATGTCGATCTGCGGATTCTTCATCTGCAAGTCGCTGCTTACGTCGAACAGGCCAGGCAGGCGGGCAACGACTTGCTCCAACTTGGCCGCTTCCACATAAAGCTGCGTGGTATCCGGCCCGTAGAGCGTGTAGTCGTAACTGGATTTCGCCATGCGTCCACCGATGCGGATGGACTGCGGAATAGACATGGAAATTTGCAGGCCGGTGATGACGCTAATCTTCGGCCGCATCCGGTTCACGATATCAACGACGGTCTCCTTCCGCTGCCGCCGGGGTTTGAGGTTGACGGAAAGACTGCCGGTGTTGGATCCGCCGAAGCCGCCACCACCGCCGCCCGTCCTGGCGAAGAAGCTGGTGACGGCCGGGTCCTGGACCACGATCTGAGAGACGCGCTTACAAAAGGCGATCATCTGATAGTAAGAAGTGCCTTGCGCCGCCTGAAAGTTGATGTTGAATTGATCGTTATCAGTTTCAGGAATGAACCCTTTCGGCACGTACACATAAAGGTACGCGGTGGCTGCCAGTACTACCACGAACATCGACATCATCACCGGGCGGTGATGCAAAACCCACCCGAGGCTCTTCGCATAGACATTGCGCGTGGCTTCGAATCCCCGCTCGATGAGCCTGGAGAAAAACGACTGTCTCTCGGGCTTCGCTTCACGCAGGAAGCGGCTGCACAACATTGGAGTCAACGTGAGCGAGACTACTCCCGAAATCAGGATGGCCGCGCATATGGTCACGGCGAATTCGCGGAACAGCCGTCCCATGATTCCCGCCATGTACAGAATCGGGATGAAAACGGCCGCGAGCGAAAGCGTCATGGAGACGATGGTGAAGCCGATCTCCTTCGATCCCCGGAGCGCGGCTTCAAACGGTTTTTCTCCGTTCTCGATGTGCCGCACGATATTCTCCAGCATCACAATGGCGTCGTCCACCACGAAGCCCATCGAAAGGATGACGCCCATCATCGAAATGTTATTCAGGCTGAAATTCAGCAGGTACATTACGGTGAAGGTCCCCAGGATGGAGAAGGGCAGCGCCATGGCCGGGATCATGGTCGCGGACAATTTTCGCAGGAACAGGAAGATGACCAGGATGACGAGCGTCAGGGTGGCCAGCATGGTGGTTTGAATATCCTGGAAGCCTTGACGAATGGTCGCCGCGCGATCCCCGCGAACCAGCATGTGCACGCTGGGAGGGACCACCTGCTTGAAAAATGGAGCTAGCGCGCGGATGCCATCCACTACCTGAATGGTGTTGCTGCCGGGCTGTCTGGTGACCGCCAGCATCACGCACGATGCGCCGGTCTTGCCGAATTCGTCGCCGTACAAGAGCGCCATCTGCTTGTTGTCCTCGACGCTGTCGATGACGTGCGCCACCTGCTCCAGCCGGACGGGAGCGCCATTCCGGTAAGCCAAAACCAGCGGCCTGTAATCCACGGCGCGCAAGAGCTGGCCATTCGCCAGGATGTTGTAGGAGGTACGCGGTCCGGACAGGAGCCCGGTGGGGACGTTCACGTTCCATTTCTGAATGGCCTGCTGTACTTCGTTCAAGCCGATGCGGCGGGTAGCCAGTTCGTTAGGATTCACCTGCACGCGCACGGCGTATTTCGCGGAGCCGAAAACCTGGACCTGGGCCACGCCTTCGACCATCGAAATGCGGGAAGCGATCATTCGTTCCGCATATTCGTCGAGATCCGAGAGACGCATTGCCGGAGAGGTGATGGCGAGAAAATAGATGGGCTGGTCGCCTGGATTGGATTTTCGGAAAGAGGGCGGAGTCGGCATGCCAGGGGGGAGCAGAGGCATGGCCGCGGCGATGGCTGTCTCGACGTCCACCGAGGCGCCATCGATATCCCGGCTCAGATTGAACTGCAGCGTGACGTTGGTGGATCCCTGGCTGCTCGATGAAATCATCGAGTCGACGCCGGCGATCATGGTGAATTGACGTTCCAGAACCGTGGCTACCGACGAAGCCATGGTGTAGGCGTTCGCGCCCGGAAGGCTGGCCTGCACTCCGATGGTGGGATAATCCACCTGCGGCAGATCGCTGACAGGAAGCGCGCGATAGGCGATGACGCCAAACATGGCGATGGCCAGCATGAGCAGACTAGTGGCGATGGGCCGGCGGATGAAGGTTTCTGAAAAGCTCCAGGCGCCTGGGGTCATGGTCGAGTCCATGATGGCACAAGGAGGAGTTCAACTCTAGACGGGCGTCGCGAAATTACGAGCCAAACGTAGTGTGGTACCGGCCGCATCGATCTCTTCCAGAAGCGTTCCGAACGTCTAGAATCGTTGCTGGTATCGCGCGCTGATGCGAGACAGCGCCGCCGCATAATCGAGACGCGTCTCGTTGTAGTTTACCCATTCGAAGGGATACGGCGGCTCGTTCCTTGCCTTGAAACGGAGTACAAGAAATTCATCAAACTCCGGCGCAGCCTCGGCTTGTAAGCGACGCTCTGCTTCGGCGGCTTCTTGGAATGGATGGTGGAAGCCCTGTTTGCCGGTAGTCGGAAAGGACCGATCCCCTTCGTAGCCGATAGTGCTCCGTGCTTGATTGATTCCGATAACGGCGACGCAGATCGGATACCCGCCGCCGTGCTTGAACTGAACCACCTGATTGCGAAGATCGTTTATTACACGGTCAATCTGCTTAATCATAGCCTTCGCCAGGATCTTCACTTCAATGCCGATTTCGACCGTAGCGATCGGCCCTCGCGCAACGAGGTAACCGGAATCCATGATCGGGGTCTCCCCTGGAATGACTTCGCCGAACGTCCCATCACCGCGCCGCGCCGTAACCCCGCGCCGTTTGTTTTGGACGTTCAGAACCCGGTCTTTTCGATTGATTGCAGCGTCGATCAGCTTCGGAGATCGGTCGACAATTATTAGGTCTTCATAAAGATGCATCGCAACGAAGTCACCTTGACTCGAATCGCGATGCTTGTAGATTTTGCCTTCAAACAGCAGTCGAAATTCCGTTAGTAGCCGGTATTCGAGTGGAGCGGGTATCTCCGTCAAAAATAACCTCAGCTTCTATCGCGCCAACGAGACGATGCTGACGAGCAGCCTTTATGATCCGCTGTCGAGCCATATCGACGTAAGCCGGTTCGATTTCGTTGGCAATCGAATTTCTGCCTGTGATAATAGCAGCTTGAGATGTTGATCCGGTACCCGCGAAGGGGTCTAAGACCGTATCACCCGCGAAGGAAAACATCCTGATTAGGCGTTCGGCCATTTCTATCGGGTATGGTGCCGGATGTCCATCACGCGTAGACGCGCCTCGAAGATCGGACCAAATGGAGCGGAACCAAGTTTTCATTTCCTCTCGTGAAAGCATCGACAACGCTTTTTGAAGAGTAGGCGTTGTCCGGTATTCACCGCCTTTGCGAAGAAACAGAATGTATTCGATGTCATTCTTGACGATTCCGCCGGGCTGATAGGGCTTGCCGTAAAAGCCCGCACCGTTCCCTTCGGCCTCGGTAACGCCGTTGGCGATTTTGTTCCAAAGAATCGGCTGAAGGCAATCGAGGCCAAACCTTCGAGCGCGGACCTGGATATCCGAATGCAGAGTTACGACGTGATGGCGTCCGCCGCGCTTTCGCGGAATACAGACATCGCCGACGACGCAGCAGATTCGACCGCCGCCGACCAGGACGCGTGCACACTCCCGCCAAACGCGGTCTAACTCCGAAAGGAAATGCTCGTAGTTTTCGAAGTGGCCCATCTGATCGCCATTGCCCGGTACGTACTCCTTCAACGTCCAATACGGCGGGGAAGTCACCACGAGATGTACCGAGGCGTCGGTTATCCAAGACAAATCCCGAGCGTCTCCGAGACGGATTTGATGCTTGGTGCGGTGATAGGGTTCCGGCCATGGAACCTTACGATAGTAGGCGTTCGCCGCGAGTAGCGCTCGGAGGCCCTCTGGCGTGTTGTCTTCTGTAGGGAGCCCGGGAGAAGAACGCTTAGCTTTCTTCGCCGATCCTGTGACAAAGAGAGGATCTTGGAGCGGGTGCGTATTTCTCTTGGCGCTTCTCACTAGTTTCCTGGTTGCTACCGGCTTCCCGAACACCGGCTTTGATTTTCTGAGACCAATTGTACCTTGGTAAGCGGGAGGTTCATTCATCGTCTCTGATCTTATCGACGCGATAGAGCGGGCTTCGAGGTAACAGAACGAAATAGGCAAACCCTAGGCTGAGGGCGACGACCAAAACGCTCAAGGGTGATTTCGGAGAGATGCCGCTGGAGACGCCACGCGATCGCAATGGCAGCTACGAACCGAAGATCATCGGCAAGAGCCAGACGTGGTTCACCGGCTTCGACGACAAAATCATCTCAATGTACGCGCGAGGCATGAGCACGCGCGAGATCCAAGGGCATCTGGAAGAGATCTACAAAGCGGTGATGGAGGAGATCAAGAGCCGGCAAAACCGTCCGTTGGATTCGGTATATCCGATCGTGTACTTGGACGCGTTGATGGTAAGATTCGCGAGACGGGCCAGGTGCGCAACAAGGCGATCTACGCGGTCATTGGCGTCAACATGCAAGGCCACAAGGAGGTGCTGGGGCTTTGGGCGGGGTCCCTTGGCAACGACGCCGAGGGAGCGAAGTTTTGGCTGAAGAACCGGTCCGTGGCGGATATGTTCATCGCCTGCGTGGACGGCCTCAAGGGGTTCCCTGAATCGATTGCGACGGTGTTTCCGGAGGCGCAGGCACCAAGTGCGGGCCTCAGAACTATGTTTCCTGGAAACAACTTCGCTCCGACGGCTGACCGGATTCATCCCGGAAAACTGGCCCAAGGAATCTCCACTATTTCAGACCGCTGCGCACTTTGCGCCGAAGTGCCGGGGTTCCCGATGCAATTCGGTTCAGCGGCTGGACTCGGGGTCAGCTTGGTGCCATGGCTGGGGCAAGAAGCCGCGGACGGTGGTTCCCATGGTGGTTTCGTGCGCCTTGTCGGCTGCCAGCTTGGCGACAGCCAGGTCCAGGACGCCCAGGCCGAAGGGACTGAATACCGTTATGCCGCCCGATTCGCGGCGTGGCGGGATTCGGCCGGCCAGGATGTCGTAGAGAGTGCCACGAACGAAGCCGCGGTTTCCCGTTAGCTGTCCGGCAAGTTCTATCGAAGTGCCGGCGCGGAAGACGTGATCGATGTCGTCGACGATGTTGTCACTGGCAAGGATGGCTTCCGGGGAGAGATCACGCAAAGAAATGTGCAGGATCGTGGTTCCGTCCGGGCACATCCCCAGCTCGGGGATATGCGGGGTGGACGCGGTGGTGGCTAACGAGACGAGCGTGCAAGCGCGCAACAACGCGAGGGGAGTGGCGGCGGCGGCGACTTGGAGGCCGGGGAAACGCTGGCGAAGGCGGCGGCCGAACTGTTCCGCTTTGCAAGACACGTGGTCGTATAGCAGGATGCGTTCCGGCGCCGGCAATATGGACTGAAGGAAGAGCGCGATCTCGAAGTTGATGGGACCGCACCCGATCAGTCCCGTGGTGGCCGGCGGGCGGCCGGCGCAAAGCAGACTGGCCGCGAGGGCGGCGCTGGCCGCTGTACGCTTCGCGCTGATAATCGAACCTTCCAGAATGGCTTCCGGCCGGCCGGTTCGGATGCTGTTCAATATGACTACCGCGGAGGCGCGGTCATACTGCATCTCTTCGTTGCCTGGAAAGGAGGCGATCCACTTGATGCCCGCGACCTGAAAGTCTTCTTCCAGGCACGCAGGCAGGGCGATGATACGGTCGCGGGGTTGCCGCGGGAAATGGAGAAAGATCGAGTGAGGAAGCGAGCTGTTGCCGCGCCCGTGCGTTTGGTAAGCACGGGCTACGGCATCGACGATCTCTTGCTCCCGTCCGGCCAAAATCGCCTGCGCCTCGGCGCCGGTGAGGAGAAGAATGTTTCCATCGCGCATGACGGGCCCGTTCACACGCCAATCGCCACGGCGCACTGTTTGGCGATGAATGCCTGCAGCGGCTTGACGTGCTCCGGCCCCTTCCACTCTCCGAAGAGGTTCTCAATCACATGGTGTTCCGCGGCGAATTTGTTACCTACATAGCGGCGCACGACGGGATGCAAGAAATTGCTCAGTTCGGCGTGATCGACATCCTCGCCGCGTACCCGGTCCAGCCGGAACGGATCGGCGTCCCCGTGGGCCAAACCGTATTCCAGCGTGATCTGCAGGTACTCCGAGTAATCGCCAAGGCCTCCATCGCGCACGTAGTCGATCGGAACCTGTTCGAAGTATTGAGCCGGTCCGCCGGAGCTATCGAGCATTACGAAATCGCCGAGAAAGCCGAACTGCTGCCAGAGGGCGGAAGTGCGGTTGATGCGGCCGATGATGGCCTCGGCGATCGACTCGTGGTCCGGCGCGATCGTCCGGCGCGGCCAGGGAATCCCCTCATATCTGGCGTTCAGGATGTGGAACAGAGCATGGACGTTATAGCGGAATCCATGGATAAAGCCGGACTGGCTCTTTTTGAAATCCCGCATCTGCATCAGGGTTCCGGCAAAGTACATGTCCTGCGCGTTCGAGGATTCCCAGGCGCTGGTCTGGAGGGGAAAGCGCCCGTTGATCGCCAGGGCGGGCCGGCATTCCTCGGCGAAGATAGAGGAGTCGAAGCGAAAGCCGGTGCAGGCGAGGACGTGGTCATAAACAAGCTCTTCCACTTCGCCCACCGCGCGCTTGTAGCGGAATCTAATCACGAACTTTTCGCCTTCCTTGCGGATCTCCTCGATCACGGCGTCGATGACCGCGTTCTGGGACTTGAGCTGATAGGTATCGAGAAAGTTATTATTTACCGCGCGGAGGTGGCCCACATAGTGGCTCTGCCAGGCCATGCGCACCGAATTGGGGCTGGCAAGATGAATCACAGCGGCGGACTCCAAGAGGTGCTCGGCGGTCTCGAAAGCGGAGTTTCCTTTGCCCACGATCAAGACGCGCTTGTTGCGGAATTGGGAGACGTCGAGCGACATGGTGGTATAGGGCTGAACATTTTCAATCCCGGGAATGGCGGGAAGATACGGTAGGGAGACCCCCGTGGCGACGATCAAGCGGGGACTGGTGAAAGACACTCCCGTACCGGTGGTCACGCAAAACTGGCCATTCCGGCGGACCAATTCCACCTGCGCTGCGTAGTGAGCCCGCAATTGAAAGCGTGCGGCGAAGTCCTCCAGATAGCGCACGAAATCGTCCGCGGCGGGGAAATAGCGACCGCTGTAGCGCTTGAAGAGAGCCTCTTCGGAATCGCTCAGCAGCGAATTCCAGTCCCAACGAAGATTCACTTCGGGGTCGGTATAGCCGGTATATACCTTGTTGCTGGATATGAGGGTCCGATGACGCGGAAAGCGGGTGAAGAATCGTCCCGGCCCGCCGCCCGCGTCCAGAATGCGATAATCGCGGTTCGCTTTGTGCAGATAATATCCAAGTTGGAGGCCGGCTGGTCCCGCGCCCAAGATCAAATACTCGCAATTTACCATGTTTCTATCTCCTTATATTTCGTTTTAGAAGTCGCCTGGTAAGCCCATTCGCGGCAAATCGGCCTGTCTCAGGACGAGCTCGAAACCATTACGCGCCAGCCACGCGTCGTTGTAGACCGTCGAGGCATAATTTTCGCCCCCGTCCGGGCAAACGCAGGCAACGTCGGTGATCGTGGAATGGCGCTCCAGAAACGAAGCGCAGGCGTAGAGCGCGGCGCCGCTCGAACCACCGACCTTATATCCTGTCCGGTCATGCAAAGCGCGGCAATATAGGAATGCGTCCGCGTCCCGGACAATGGCGGGCTCGTCATAGGCGCCCGCCAAGGGAAACGCGGAGCGCCGCGACGAGCCGATTCCGGTAAGCTTCCGCGTCCCCGGCGGCCCCCCTAAAACGACCGACCCCGCCGCATCGACGCCCACGATCACCGTGGCCGGGCTCATCTCCCGGAAGTAGCGCCCCACGCCCGCGAGGGTTCCTCCGGTGGAGACTGGGACGAAGACCGCCTGTACCGCGCCCCGCGACTGGGCCAGGATTTCCGGCCCGGTGCCGCGGTAGTGCGCCAGGGGATTGGCCGGGTTGGAGTACTGATCCGTCCACACCGAGCGGCTCGATGAAGCGATCAGTTGTTGAACCCGCCGCAGGCGCGCCGGCAGGTAGCCCCCAAAGGGGTCCGGTTCGGTCACCAGCTCTAGTGTGGCCCCGTATGACCGCAGTTTTTCCAGATTCTCGGCGCTGGCTTTCGAGTCGACCACGGCGATAAATTGCAGGCCGCGTTGTTTACAAATCATCGCCATCGCGACCCCCAGGTTGCCCGAAGTGGACTCGACAATGATGGAGTCCGGGCGCAGGAGTCCGCGGTGGTCCAGGTCCGCTATCAAGAAAGCGGCGGTTCGCTGCTTGGACGAGCCGGCCGCCGTCTTGCTCTCCAGCTTGAGTCTTACGTTGCGGGGAACGCCATGAATCAGGAAACGCACGGTCTCGAGCGGCGTGTTCTCCGGGGAGAATGGCGGGAAAGTCTCCCGAACCGGCGATTCTGTAAGGGCTTTGTTCATTCGTTGCCGCTACTGCGCCGTGGCGTCTCCGGCCTCGTATTTCCACGCGGTTTTTATCTTCGCCCCTTCGGCGAATTGTGGGTCCACATACTGGTTGAATTCGATGCTTTGGTCGAGCACGCCGCTTTCGAGCATGAGGTCGCGGACCAAGTCGAAGTCCTTCTTGAACGGGGTGAGGGGCGTGTACGTGACGCGATCGAGGGGATTGGTTAGAGCCCAAAGCAAGAGCTTAGGATCCTGGTTGTAGTAATACCGTCCGACGAAGTCGGCGGCCTGTTCCCGGTGGGGCCGGCCCGCATCGAGCCACAGTCCCGAACGGGCGATGCCGTCGACCATGACCTGGACGATGGCCGGATGCTCCGTAATCAAGTCCTGGCGAACCACCAGGACGCAGGACATGTAATCGGGCCAATGCTCGCGCGCCTGGAAAAGCACGCGGCCGAACCCGCCCATCTCCGCCTGGGAGGGATGCGGCTCGCCCATGGAAAAGGCGTCGATGGCGTGAGCGGCGAGCGCGCCGGTGACGTCGGCCGGGGCCATCTCCACCATGCGAATATCGGCCGGCTTCATGCCGTATTCCTTCATTACCTTGAAGAGGATGAGGCGTTCATCGCTGAACCGGCTGGGAATGGCTATGGTCTTGTTCTTCAAGTCGCGAAAGCTGCGGGCCGGGTTATCCTTGCGGACGACGACGGCGCTACCATAACGGTGGCCCAGGTAAACAATGCGGATCGGTACGCCCTGAGACCTCAGGGCAATCGCCATCGGCGCCACCATAAACGCGGCCTGAATCCTTCCCGAGATCAATGCTTCCTTGATCTCGGGAAAGCCCTGGAACTTCCGTGGAAGCAGCATGGTTCCAGAGGTCGAATGCCGCGATATATAATCGGTCACCGGGCAAGTCAAGTGTCAAGTGACGGGGATATAAGCCACGTTCACTTTACGGTTCTCCGGCGCCCGGTAGTCGTTCAGGATCACCGACCAGTCGAGGTTGTATTTCATATGCAGGAGAGAAACGACTCCGGTCCATATTAATAATCCGGTAACGATACGTCTTGTGTCAGTCATTGCAAAACCCCCAGCGCACGGACTTCAATGTCTCGATCCGGCGCATAATGGAATCCAGGATCACGCCGACGATGCCGATCAGCAGCATGCCGGCCACTACCAGGTCATAGCGTTGGCCGGCGTTGCGCGAGTCGATGATCAGATAGCCCAGGCCCGAATCGACCGCGATCATCTCCGCCGCCACCACCACCAGCCACGCAATCCCCAACGCGATCCGCAGGCCGACCAGGATCTGGGGGAGCGCGGCGGGAAAGATTACTTTCCGGAGCAGCATGGCGGAAGGCAAACCGAAGTTCTGTCCAGCGTTGCGGAATACAGGCGGTATGCTCCGCACCGCGTCGATGGTGGCCACGATGATGGGAAAGACCGACGCGAGAAAGATTAAGAACACGGCCGCGCCGCTTCCGACTCCGAACCATATAATGGCCAGCGGAATCCAAGCCAGCGGTGAGATGGGCCGCATAATCTGGATCGGCGGATTCAACGCTGCCGCCGCGGTGGGAGAGCCTCCCAACATCAGCCCGAGGGGAAGGCCGAGGGCGACGGCCGCCAGATATCCGGCCGAAACCCGCAGGAGCGAGTCGCGCACATAGCCGGCAAGAAGATCCCGGCCAGCAAGGTCCTTGAGGCCGGCCAATACCTGGACGGGACCGGGAAATATGCGCGTGTGGGTCCAGACCACCGCCGCGTGCCATGCCGCGAGCAGAAGAACGGCCGTCAGAAACGGCGATATCCGGGATTGCCAGCGCTTCATGTTAGACCTTGTGCGCCAGACCAATCTGCTCGAAGATCTGGTCCCGCAGGTCCAGATAATGGCGCGAGCTGATGTCTCGCGGGTGATCGATGTCGATATCGACGACGCGCTGGATGGTCGCCGGACGCGTCGACATCACCAGCACGCGATCCGCAAGCTGTATGGACTCGTCGATATCGTGCGTCACAAAGAGGACGGTTTTCCGCTCCTTCTGCCAGATGCGGAGCAATTCGCGGCGCATGATGAGCCGGGTGATCGAGTCGAGCGCCCCGAAAGGCTCGTCCAGAAAAAGGACATCCGGATTGACGGCCAGCGCGCGGGCAACTTCCACGCGCTGCTTCATGCCTCCCGAGAGCTCGTGGGGATACGCCTTCTCAAAACCGCTCAAGCCCACGAGGTTGACGTAATAGAAGATGCGGCGCGCCTGCTCTTCCTTGGTAAGGCGGAAGAGGCCGAAGCCGATATTGCCTTCCACGGTCATCCAGGGAAAGACGCCGCGCTCCTGGAATACGAAGATTCTGCGTGGATCCGGACCCAGCACCGGTTTGCCGTCGATCACGACCTCCCCCGAATCCGGTTTCAGAAAGCCGCCCAGCACATTGAGCAGGGTCGATTTCCCGCAGCCGGAGGGACCGAGGAGGCAGACGAACTCGCCCGCTCCTACTTCGAGGGTGATATTTTGGAGCACGTTCACGGCCTTCTCTCCCTCGCCAAAAGTCACATTCAGATTCGCGACCCTTAACCGCGTCTCGAGCGCCGTCGTCCGGGCTTGAACTGCCTGGTTACTCATTTCGCTCCTATGTAGCCCCACTGCACCGACGGCAGTTTCTCCAGGCGCCGCATTGCGATGTCCAGAATGAGCCCAATCAGTCCAATCAGAATCATGCCGGCCAGCACGAGATCGTACCGGTTGCCGGCGTTTCGCGCGTCTACGATCAGAAATCCCAGGCCGGAATTGACGGCGATCATCTCCGCGGCCACGACGACCAGCCACGCAACCCCCAGCGCGATCCGCAGCGCCACGATGATTTGCGGAGCCACGGCCGGAAACAGCACCCGCCAGATCAACTGGGCCTCAGATAAACGGAAGTTCCGCCCGCAGCGCAGGTGCACGCTGTCTATGTTGCGGACGGCGTTCATGGTCGCCAGGACAACCGGAAGAAAGGAAGCCAGAAAGATAAGAAAGATGGCAGCGGAGTCTCCCAGGCCGAACCAAAGGATGGAAATGGGAATCCAAGCCAGCGGGGAGATGGGCCTGAAGAGTTGGAGGAGGGGAGCGAACGCGTATTCGCAGTGGCGGTACCAGCCCAGCATCAATCCGCACGGAATGGCCAAGGCGATGGCCAACAGATATCCCCAAGTTACACGGAACAGCGACGCGAGCACGTACTTAAAGAGCAACCCCTTCTTAGCCAGTTCCACCACCCCCAGCAACACGGGCCATGGGCCCGGGATCAGGGAACGCGGATGTAACACCACGGCCGCTTGCCATGCGGCCAGCAGCGCAGCGAGCGTGAGCCAAGGAGCGGCGCGCCGGAGACGGGTACGCCACCACCGGGAGGTTATTTGTAATGGGCTGGTCATGGAAGCGAAAGGTTCAAGTACAGTGAAGAATCAACCCGCCCTGCTCCCGGCGGAAAACGCCATCCGCTTCCAATTTCGCGAGCAGGCGGCTCAGGTACGGCGGTGTGATTGCGAGCAGATGGGCGAGCTCGTAAAGCTTGAGCGGGAGAGAGACACGCCATTGGACTCTGGGCTGGCCGGATGCGTGACCGCCAGGCCGCGCCAGAGCCGCTCCAGGCGCAGTTCGGCGCGTACTGTCTTCACATCCGCGAGCGAGCGGAGATAGTTGGACGATTTCAGGGCCATGCGCCTCTGAGACTCTCCGCGAAAATGCGGGTTCCACGACCAGCAGGCGCCGGAACTGGGCGGCGCCGGCGCGTTTGAGGCGGCAGTTGGCGAGGGCGATGGCGGTCGCGCAATGAGGAGTGCGGAGCAGTGCGGCCCCGGTCCCCAGCACCGAATCGGCGCAGAGGCTCACGATCGCTTGCCACCCGGCGGAAACGACGAGTTTCACGAACCCCGAGAGAAGAAAGAACACCTCTTGCGGAGGCGCGCCTTCGGGGAACAGTTCGGGACCCGCGAGATAGCGGTGCGCCTCTCCCAGAGAGCTGACGCTCTCCCAAACGCGAGAGCGCGGCGCTGTTGTCCGTCCGCCGGAACGGCGCCATGCGGCGGGCGCCGGCCGCTCCGCCTGCCCCTGGACCTCCGGAGCGTTTTCTTCCGATGTGTCGTTCACGCGAATACTCCTTGATTCCGCTCCAGTAACGATGTCAGCCTCTCCCGGGCCATTCGGCCCACCGACGCCGGCGAATAGAGCGCTCTGAGTTTGCAAGCGGCCCGCTCAGCGCGCTGGGAGACCGCGTCCCGGTTCTCGAAGACATAGCGCATCAACTCGGCTGCATGGCCAACGTCGGGTGACGCCCAACGCATATCGCGGTCGTAGAGCTTCCAATCCTGGTCCACTGGCGTCATTTCGTAACGGACGCAGAAGTGACCGCCGGAGTCGAGATAATCCAGCGGGCCGGAATAGGCGGTGGCGATCACGGGTTTGCCCCGGCAGGCCGCGTCGAAGAGCGGATAGCACCATGCCTCGCCCCGATGGAGCGAGACATAGCAGTCTCCGCGTTGCGCCAGCGCCTCCATCTGCTCGGGCGTCCAGTAGTCATCCTCCACCAGGACGGGGGACTTCGAACCGGTACGCTCCCTGAGCTCCGCTATTTCCCCCAGCGGATCGTACCCGCGAGGCCCGGAAATCTTCAGTAGAAGCGCGGCGTCGGCGGCGGGGAAGGCGCGGAAAAACGATTCGACGATTCCCAAGGGGGATTTGCGGTTCTGCCATGCAAACGTGCTGTAAAACAGGTACGTATCGCCGGGCAGCGGAGGCATGCGGCTGAAATCAGGCGCGCCAGACGGAGCAGTCGCCAGAGGGTGCGGCCAGCGGAAGACCGGAGTGGCGAGGCCGGCGGAGCAGACCGATACGTTATGCGCGCAGGGCACCCAAACCTCTGTCGCGTCGTTCAAGGACTCTATCCATTGCCGAGGGAGCGTATCGGTTTCCCAGGCAATGATGCTGATCAGCCTGATCCGGGGAAAGAATTGCGTCAAGGCCCGGTAGTGGAGCGGATTACCATGAAACAAATGGAAGTCCGGTTCCATGCGCCGATCCAGACAGGCGCCGGCCACCGGATCGAATACTCGATTCACCGCGCTGGTGTTTACCACCGAGAGTTCAATGCCGGCCTCCAGCAATGAGCCTACGTAGCCTCGCGCCGCGCAGCCGTAGCCGGTGGGCTCGAAGACCGGTCCGTAGAATCCAACTTTCATCGTCGTTCTGCCTGACGCCTATCAGCGGCGGATCTTGAGAGATGCGCCCGCAGCGGCGCTCCAGCAGCCCCCATGGAGCTACGGTCCGGAAAGACAAATGAGCGCCCCACGATGCTTGCATCGCCTGGAAATTTGTTCTGGATCACGCCGGCCGGCCGCTCACGCAATCCCGTTCCCGCAAGATCGGGCAGCCGGTAGGAGTATTCGATTACTTGCGCTCCCGTCAAGGGGGCCCCTGCTGTTTCGATGGTGATGCGAGCGCCTTCCGCCGGCATACCGGAATAGGTCATGTTCAACTCGTTCTTCGGCGTTCCGGTATGGTCAAATAGCACGAACGTGCGCGGGTGTTTCTCCGATGCGGCTGGACCAAGAGCCGGCGCCGTGGTGAACGCGGCTCGCAAAATGGGTCCGCCGGTCTGGAGGTGTACCGAGACGTGAGGAGCGCGCGCCGGCGAACGAACCGCCACGGTAATCGTCCTCATTCCAGCGTGAGTGGCGTCTTCCAGCAGCGATACATCCGCGGAGCTGGAAGGCAGCAGGGGAGCGTCGCCCATCATGAACCGACCCTCGCGAATGAAGGGGGTGCCGTACCAAGCGGGGATGTGGGCGCCGAGGGGCTTTTTTTCCGAGACTTGCGGGAAGAACTGAGAAGTCCACTGATCCACGGCGATGTTACTGCTAGCCCAGACGGCCGACTTCTTGTCCAGGTCCGCGACATAGAAGACATGATCCTGCTTGGGATGCGAGTTATCCGTGGCTACCCGGAAGCTGGCGACGCCAATGAAAGCGAGGCTCAAAGCGCCAAGCGCGGCCGGGAGCGCCCATGGCCGCGGCGCGGCCATCAAGCGCAAGTGTGGGATTAGCAACGCAAGGCACAACGGCGTCGCAATCGCGACGAAGAACACGCCCGGCGTGGTAAACGCGACGTACAACAGCCAGATGGAGGGCACCAGCAACATCAGCGGAGGAAGCGCGGCAGCGGCCAGGACGCCGGCGCGCGCCAGCGGCCCCAGGCGGGAGAAGGTCCCGGTCTGCATGAGCGCGGCCAGTATCAATCCGTACAAGAGCGGCCAGGCAAGCAGATAACTCGCGCCGGGAACAAAAGTCGAGGTGATTACCGCCAACAGCAAGAACCACAACAGTCCGCCAAGCAGAAGGTTCTCCGCTCGCGTCCGGGTTGCGAACCAAAGGTAGCAAAGCGTGGTCAGGCAGGCGGAGAGAGCGGCTACGCCAAGGACATACAGATCCATGTGATAGACCACGGTCCAGTCCTTGGACCCGGTGAGTTTCGGAATCAGGATCATGAGACCGGAGGCGGCGAGGCCGGCGACCGCGATGGCGATTCCCAGCGCGACGAAACCGAATGCGAGTCCCCGGCCAGTCACCTGCCGGAGAACGCGGCCCCGGATTGCCACCGCGAGAAAGAGCGCCGCGAGCAAAACGGTCAGTACTCCCGCCCACATACGCGAATAGGCGATCATGACCGATCCAGCGACGTTGAAATAGACGGCGCCTTCCCGTCCGGGATGGCTGAGATCGGCATTGCCCAGGTCGCGCGCGAGAGCCAGAGCGTGAGACCCGTGGTGCTGCAAGCTGCGGAGACTGAGCGAACCGGCGCGATCGAGCGCGGTATGGTAGCTAGTCCACGTTTCGGCAAAGGCGAAGTTCATCACGGGAAGGCCCGCTTGCTTGAATACCGTCAGATCCGTCCGGTTCGGCAGTACCTTGTAGAGAGCCGGCATCACCGAAGCGGCATAGGGGTGTGGCGCAGTCTTCGCAAAACGGCGGACCAGCCAGCCTTCGCCATTCCCCGTTTCAAAGAGCATGGAAGGACCGCTTGCGCCGCGCGCCTCGAAGTTGACGGCAACTCCGGTATCCTTGGCCCATGGATGCTCCGTCCAGAAGAGTTTGGCTCCCCACTGGCCGGCTTCTTCGGCGTCGGTAAACAAAAAGATGATGTCGTTCTTGAGGGGCGGGCCAGAGCGCAGCGCTCGCAAGGTTTCGAGCAGAGCCGCTACGCCGGCGCCGTCATCGGCGGCTCCGGGACTCGTCGACGGGGAATCGTAGTGGGCAATCAGGAGCAACGCTTTTCCGGGGGCCGTCCCTCGAAGCCGGGCGAGGACGTTGCGAATCGTTCCCACGAGGTACACGCCGCGGCCCTCCACGTAGGTGGCCTCTTGAAGCTGCGGCTCCACGCCGAGTAGCGAGAGCTGGCGCTGCAGGTAATCGGCGACCGCGGCGTTCTGGGCGGTTCCGGCGGGGTGCGGTTCTTTTGCGATCTGTTCCACGTACTGGATCGCGCGTTCGCTGGAAAACTGGCCGGCCGGCGCGCTGGCCGGGGTCTTTTGCGGCAAAGGCGCCAGATGAAAGGAGGCGTAAACGATGCCGCTTAGCAAAACAGCCATAAGCCCGCTCGCGGCGGCTCCGGACCGCGGAGCGGGGACACTCGACGACTGACTCATTGCGCTAGTCTCCTGGTGTTGAATTAAAAGCCTTCGTCAAGCCGGCCCGGCCAGCTCCCGCGCAGTTGCGTTGAATGTGCCGGCTGGATGGTCATTTCGCTCACAGTCTCCCGGGGGCGGGCACTGGCGCTGGATCAGTTCTCCACCGGTCTGGGTGCAACACATTTCGTAATAGCGCCCGCGGGCGGCGTATAGGGATTCATGGGTGCCGCGCTCCACGATGCGGCCGTGCTCGAGGAAAAGCACCAGATCGGCGCGCCGGATGGTGGCCAATCGATGAGCGATGACGAGCGTGGTGCGCTCGCGGAGGAGGTGTGTCAGTCCCTCCTGAATGACGCTCTCGGATTCGGTGTCCATGCTGGAGGTGGCCTCGTCCAGGATCAAGATCCTCGGATCGGCGAGCAGGGCGCGGGCCATGGAGACGCATTGCTTTTGTCCGCCGGAAATCCGCAGGGCGCGTTCGCCAACCATGGTCTTGGCGTCGCGCAGCTCCGGAAACCTGTCGATGCCGGACAGCCGGCAAGCGCGCGCCATCTCCTCCGCGGTGGCGCCCGGCTTCGAAAAGGCGACGTTATCGCAAATCGAGCCGTCAAAGAAGAAGTTGTCCTGCAGCGCCACGCCAAGCTGCGAACGGTATGAATCCAGATGGACCGTGGAAAGATCCACGCCATCGATCCGGATCACCCCGTGCGAAGGCTTGTAAAAGGCCAGGACCAGCGAGGCCGTGGTGGATTTACCCGAGCCTGTGGGGCCAACCAGAGCCGTGACCGTGCCCGGCGCGGCGCGGAAGGACAGGCCATGGACGGCCAGCCGGCCGGGTTCGTAACCGAAGCTGACGTTGTCGAAGACAATCTCGCCTTGCAAAGGACCGAAGGTGACGGTGCGATGAGGGTCGTCATCCTCGCGCGGCTCGTTAAGGATCTCGCGAGTGCGGTCGAGGGCGGCCAGCGCTTCGGCGATCTGGGCCCGGAAATTAACGAATTGCGAAAGCGGAGCGCCCAGCATGGCCAGAAACGCCATGAACTTCACCCAGTCACCGAGCGTGATGGATCCGCGGAAGATTTCCCGGGCGCCCAGATATGCGGTGGCCGCGCTGGCCGCTCCGAGCGCAATGGTGGCGGTGAGGCTCATGAGGGATACCGCTTTCGCCGAGCGCAGATTGTTCTTTGCCAGACGGTCAACGGCCTCCGCAAAGACGGCCTGCTCCCGCTCCTCGGCCCGATATCCCTTCACCAAGCGGACGCCGGAGATCGACTCCGTGAGGCGTCCGGTGGTCTCGGCGTAGATGCGGCTCCGTTGATAGAAGATTGCGCGCACCGCCGCGGAGGCCTTGCGCAGCCCCAGCGTCACGCAAGCGACGGCCAGCAGGCTAGTGCAGGTCATCCAGGCGCTGATCCGGAACAGAATGACCATGGCCAAGATCGCCGTCAGGATGGCGCCGGCGAAGTCGATGAGGCCGCTGCCCACGAGGTTGCGGAGGCTTTCCACGTCGGTCATGATCCGCGAGACCAGGACGCCACTCTTGTTGTCGTCGTAGAACCGGAGCGGCAGCCGGCTGATGTGCGCGTGTACTCTCCGCCGGAGATCCGCGACCAGCCCTTGGGTGGTCCGCACCGCAAGCTGCGAAAGGGCGAAGCCGGAAAGCGCCTGGAGGACGGTGGTGGCGATCACCACCGCGATCAGCGGGTTGAGCAGGTCCATGCGGCGCGGCTGGATGACATCGTCGATCAAGTACTTGGTGGAGGAGGGGAGCACCAGCGCGCACAGGCGAGAGATGGCCATCAGGGCAAAACCAGCGGCCAGCGGACCGGCGGGCGGCTTGATCACGGTCCGGAGGGTGTGGAAGCTGGCGACGAGCCGCCTGGGGGCCGCGACGAACCTCATGCGGTCACGCTCTGCCTTTCCAGCAGGATTTCCTTTTCCCCGAACAGCCGCTCGGTGATGATTCCCCGGCTCCGGCATTCCTCGATCAGCCTGTTCGATTCGACGATCGGACGGGATTCCTCGGTGTACTTCAAACTCATCATGAAGGTGAGCCAAGGCTCCTGGCCCATGGCGTAGACATAGACTTCCTTGCATCCGAAACGGTTCACGATGTCGATGGCCTGCTCATAATCGGAGCCGTTCAGCCGCCTGGATTCGTCCATGGCGCGTTCCGGTTTGCGAGTGAGCAGCGGCCCATACAGCCAGGTCAGCGGCGCTCCCACGCACTCCATTCCCAGGAACAGGACCTCGATCTCGCCCACCTCGGCGCGTACGTGCTCATACAGGCGCGGCTCGATATTACAGGAGTCCGCGGCAAACAACAGCGAGTGCCCGTCCAGCCGCACCAGATAGGCCAGTTTGGTTCGAATATCCAGATCCGCGTGCTCGCCGAAAAACGGCAACCCGGTAACGCTTCCGTTTTCGATATCCAGCGAGTGCATGTCCTCCAGCTCGATGACATTCTTGAAGCCGCAGTTCCGCAGCAGCAGTTTGATGGACGGGTCCTGGAGGGCGCCGGCCCCGGCGCGAGGGACAATGATGTTCTTCACCCGGTGACGCAGTTGGAGAAGCGTCTCGAAGAGCACATGATCCTGATGATTGTGCGTGATCAGCACGTAATCGATCGAATCCGGCAGATCGTGATAGGTATAGCGGGAAACGTGACTATCGTAGGTGTAGCTCAAGACGGGATCGAAGAGCAGGCTGATATTTGCCGTCTCGATCAGAATGCACGCGTGTCCGAAGTAACGCCAGCGGACTCCGGGACCGTTATAGCGGACATAGGAAGGGGGCGCCTCGGCCGTCAGGAAGGAACGCAACAGCGCATCGGCGCTCTCTGGAGTATTCAGCACGTCTTTGATATGCGTCCAGGGCTGGGGCGAATACTTCAGCTCGAAGAGCCGGTCCACGGACTCATCGCCGAAAGGAACGCGGAGGTGCAAAGCTTCGCTCGATTCCAGCCGCGGAGTGCTGAGGACAAAGGGACGGTCGTCCGCCTGGATGAGCGAGAGCATCAGGCTTTGGGCCGACCGGTCGTAATAGCGGCTCCGGTACAGAAGCGGCTCGATCAGACGGAACGAGGGGTTGCTGTTCAGGTCGTAGACCAGCTCGACGTATCCTTTCAACATTTCCGGCACGCTGGCGTAGAGAGGCTGAAGAGAGAAGCCCTTGGCGTTGGTGCGCAGCATCGCGTCGAGCTCGCTGACCGCCGCCGACAGCTGCACCAGCACCGCCCGCTCCTTGATGGTGCGCTCGCGCAGGGCCCGGATCTCATCGACTCTCTTACCGCCGTAATCGATGAACGGTCCGCCCAGCATCTTGGGGTTCTTGACGGCGCTGGCATGGACTTGCGGCGCGTTGATATAGGAATCCATGATCTTGAGATGCCGCTCGGTAATGTTTCGCGCGGCGGTGACCGGCGGTATGAGATGGGACCAGGCGTACCATTGGTCCACCAGCGGTTCCAACTGGACGTTGGGTCTGAGATAGAGAGGATCACTGTTGGTCATTGGTTCCTTTCGGCGGACATGAACCGGCGGACGCCTTAGCGCCCAAACGCGCGGTGGAGATAGCAGGATATCGCGGTCAGAGTCTCCGACTCGGAGCGAGCGTCCAGAAAGTGGCCGCCCGATAGCGTTCGCATCGAGAACGACGCGGTGGAATGTTCGCCCCACGCGCGGACGTTTTGCTCGCAAGCATGTGCGTCGTCCACGCCGCGGAACGCCAGGATGGGACAACGCAAGCGCTGGCCGGCGGAGAAGCGGTACGTCTGCACCAGCTCGAAGTCGGCGCGCAGCACCGGGATGAACAGGGCCATCGCTTCGGGATTATTCAGTAATTCCTCCGGCGTCCCGCCCAGCTCCCGGACGCGGGCTTCGAACTCGGGGCCGGGCAGATTGTAGGAGGGTGATTCACCTGGCGGCAAATGGGGCGCCCTTCTGCCGGACACGAACAGGAACGCGGGACTGATGCCATGGTCCCATTGCAACTTGCGCGCCAGCTCGAAGGCGATCAGCGAGCCCATGCTGTGGCCGTACAGCGCGAAGGGCTCATTCAGAAGCGGCAGCAGGGGCCCGATGAGCGCCTCGACGAGCGGCTCCACCCTCCGGAACGGGGGCTCCAGCAAGCGCCGTCCGCGTCCGGGCAGATGGATTGGACATACTCGCGCGAAAGAGGGCACCCGGTCCTGCCATCCGTTGAATACTCTGGCGTTGCCGCCGGCCCCGGGAAAGCAGACGAGTCGCGCCTCATATTTTCCCTTGAGCTCGGGTTGAGTGAACCACGCCGTGTCAGTTGCGTTTTTCATCGATCGTGTATCCCGGCGGCGTCGATGCAGGCTCGCAGCCGCTCGGCAAAAGCGCGTACTCCCGGCTCATAGATGAATGCGCCGTGTGGACCGGAGAAGTTGTACGATTCCACTCCGCCGGCGGCCAAACCAGCCCAACCGGGGCTGTTGTCCCGCTCGTCCCCGTCGCCATCGGACGCCCGAAACAAGATGACCCGGCCCGCGTATGGCTGGGGCCGGTAGAATTGCAGCGCGCGAACGTTGGTCGAATACACGCGAAGGAACCGGCGGAATTGTGGGACGGTGATGTCCTGCGGGACCTTGCCGGCGGATTGGGCCGCGGCAAGATAGCGCGCCGCGGCGCCGTCGAAGTCCAACTGGCGCATCTCTTCCTCGGGAATACCGGCTTCTTCACGGGCCTTGTTCAGGAGATACTCCCGCTCCCATCCGAGAAGTTCTTCTTCCCTCGGCTTGGCGGAAGGGGCCGGGGGATCGGGATTGAAGCTGCCGTCCAACAGCGCCAGCAGCGATACCGTTTCGCATTGCGCGAGCAACTGCCGCGCCATCTCGTAGGCCACCGCGGCGCCCATCGACAGCCCTCCCAGATGGTAAGGACCGCGGGGCTGGACCGCGCGTATCTCGGCGGCGTAGACGGCCGCCATTTCTTCAATCGTGCCTAGCGGTTCCTGGCCTGCTTCGAAACCGCGCGATTGTAGCGCATAGAACGGCTGGCCCACGCCGAGATGACTCGCCAGATCCACGAAGCAATGCACCAGTCCTCCGCCCGGATGAACGCAAAAGAAAGGAGGGCGATCTCCCCGAGGCTGAACCGGGACTACCGAGGACGGTGGGCTGACGGCCACTTCCTGGCGCAGGAACTCCGCCATTCGTTCGATGGTGGGCCGTTCAAACAACGTGCGGACCGGAATTTTTGCGCCGTAGAGTCTGGTCAAGCGGGCGGTTAATGTGACAGCCGCCAGAGAATGCCCGCCCAAAACGAAGAAATCGTCTCTAATACCGACATTTTGGGCGCCTAAAACATCCTCCCAAAGCTGTTTGAGATGGGTCTCGATGCTGTCGCGGGGGCGGACTGCCGCCACATCCGGCGCCTCACGCCCCGGCACCGGCAATTTCCCGCGATTTACCTTCCCGTTGGGCGTCAAGGGCAGCTCCGCCAGAAAGACGAACGCCGCGGGGACCATGTGCTCCGGCAGGCTGCGCAGCAGATGCTCCCGCAATTCGGTGGCGGACGGGGCGGGGGAACGCTCGGGCGCGACGTAAGCCACCAGGCGCTGCTGTCCCGGTTGATCTTCCCGCGCCAGCACAACGCACTGCCGCACTTCCTGGTGCAGGCTCAACATCGCCTCGATCTCGCCGGTTTCAATCCGATAACCGCGGATCTTCACCTGATTGTCCAGCCGTCCGAGGAACTCGAGGCGGCCAGCTTCCAGCCAGCGTACGCGATCCCCAGTGCGGTACATCCGGGCGCCGGGACGACCGCTGAACGGATCGGGGACGAACTTCTCCGCGGTAAGGCCAGGCTGGTTCAAATAACCCCGGGCAAGCCCAGTGCCTCCGATGTGCAACTCACCTGGAACCTCCACGGGTACCGGCAATCCGTGGCTGTCCGTGACATAGACCAGGGTATTTGCGATCGGCCCACCCATGTCGGTCGCGCCGTTCTGCAGCGGGCCCGAGATGGTGGCGCATACGGTGGCTTCAGTGGGACCGTAAGCGTTGAGGAGGCACCGCTCCTTGCTCCAGCCGTTAACCAGATCCGGAGTGCAGGCCTCGCCCGCGACCACCAGGGTCCGCAGCGCTGGAAAAGGCCCCCGGGGCAGAACCGCGAGGGCGGATGGGGGTAGCGTGACAACTGCGATTTGGTGCTCCTGGAGCACTTGCGCTAACCCCGCGCCTGCCAGAAGGATGTCCCGGGGAGCAAGGACCAGCCGGGCGCCCGCGGACAACGTGGTAGCCCATTCCGATACGGCCGCGTCAAAACTGAATGAGGCGAACTGGAGTACCGCGTCGCCCGCGGAGATGCCGAAGGCAGAGACTTGCGCGGCGGCCAAGTTACAGATCGCCTCATGAGTAACGCACGCGCCTTTGGGCATTCCCGAGGATCCGGAGGTGTAGATGACATAGGCCAGGTTGCCGGGCAGGACCTCGGACGCCCCCAGCGCCTCGCTGTCGGGTTCCCCATCCAATATCACGATGCTGGCGGCGCTCGGGGGCAATTCCTTCGAACGGGCAGCTTCCGTGAGAATCACGCGGAGGCGGGTATCTTCCAGCATGTAACGAAGGCGCTCGGCCGGATACGAAGGATCCATAGGCGCGTAAGCTCCTCCTGCCTTCAAGATGGCCAACAGCCCCACGATCATTTCCAACGATCGCTCCGCATGCAGACCGACGAGAGTCTCAGGCCCCACTCCTAGCCGGCGCAACGTGGCCGCCAGCCCGGCGGCACGCCGGTTCAAATCGAGGTAGGTGAGTTGCGAGTCGCCGTAGACGACCGCAATCGCGTCCGGGCGTGAAGCAGCCTGGCGTTCGATCAGCTCATGCGCGCACCCGCTGGGATACTCCCGCTCCGTGTTGTTCCATTCCACCAGGAGCTGCCGCCTCTCGGCCGGCGTGAGGGCGCAAAGGTCGTCCACCCGGGTTCCGGCGTCCCGAAGTCCCCGGTCCAGAACCTGGAGAACTTCGTTGCCCATTCGCCCCGCGGTTTTCGCGCTAACCAGAAGAGGGTCGAACTTCAGTGTTCCGCGGATTTCACTTCCAGCTTTCTCGAAAATCAGGCTCATGCTCGCGCCCGGCTCGAAGATCTGTTCCTGCAAGCCGTCGAGGAGCGTCATTACGCGCACTTTGCACGGATCGCCCGGCGCGAGACCGAGGTCTTGGCCAAGGTCGTCGATGGGGTAGTCCTGATGCTTGTAAGCCTGTAAGACTGTCTGCCGGATTTTCAGCAGTGTGTCGCGGAAAGACAAATTCCCATCCATACGATCGACGATGGGGAGCGCCCGCGGGGCGTGGACGCTTCCATTACCGCCTCGCAGCGGAGGACACCCCACGGTGACGACTTCGCTCCGGGTGTACTTGTAGAGCGCTATTTTTACCGCCGTCAACAGGGCCACAAACAGGAGAAATGGCGAGCCCGCGGTGACCCTCTCGAGCGCCTCAGCGGCCGCGGCGGGGAGGACCAAGGGAAGCGCATCCCGCGATACCCCGCCTCCAGGGACGACAGGCGGATTTTCCCGAATAACGAATGGCTCCGCGGCGCGAGCGAGCAGCGCTTCCAGCCAGTATTGATGCGCTTCGGCGGAGTGTTCGCGGTAAACCTGCTCTGTTTGTGGCATCACCTTCCTCTGCGAGTTTCCGGGATCAGCTCATGTCGAACACGAATTCCTGCCCGGCGCCGATGCCGGCGTCAACCGTCTTGGCCACGCTGGCCCGGCTCGGCGTGAACGACCGTTCGGCGGCGTCCATTGGTTCCAGGATCAACTCGGCCTTTCCGAAGAGACGTTCCGCCATCAGCAATCCACGTTGCCGCGCCTCCGCCAGCAGTTTCTCCGATTCCCGCCATTGCGGAGAGCTCTCGGTCATTCCCAATCCGAGAATGTGCTCCATCCAAGGCTCCAGGCCCATAGCGTAGTTGTACAGCCGGCTGGCTCCCAGCGCTTCCACGATGTCCATGGCCCTGCGGGCGTCGCATCCGTGCTGCCTCCGGGTTTCTTCCTGCTCGCGCGTGGGCTTGGCCGGAAGCAGGGGTCCATTAATCCAGGACAATGGCGCTCCCACGGACTCCGTACCGATAAAAACCGTGTCCACGCGCCCCAGAGACTTGCGCACATTTTCATAGATGCGCCGGTCGAGGCAGTCCGAATCGGCGCCAATGAAGATCTGCCTGCCCCCCATGCGGAGGACGTATCCGGACTTACCGTGCGCCAGATCCGAGTGCTCGCCCAGGAAAGGTATGGCCACGATCTCTCCCGAGCCGCATGGAATGCTGTCCAGCGTGTCCAGCTCCACTACGTTACGGAAGCCGAGCTTCCGGGCCAGCGTCCTCAGGGAAATGTCTCCATAGAGAAGGCCGTAAGAACGGGGGACAACCAGGCAACCAATGCGCTCCCGAAGACGAAGAAGCGTTTCAAGTGAGTTATGATCCTGGTGGTTGTGAGTGATCACCGCATAGTCGATGCGGTGGGGAAGATCCTGGTAGCTGAAGCGGGGCAGACCGCCGCCGGCTGGCGTCACGCCCACACATGGGTCGGTCAGGACGGAGACGCCCTCGTGCTCAAACAGGACGCACGCGTGACCAAAATATCTCGCGCGCACGGAGTGTTCCCGCCACGCCGGCGCTGTCGACGGCGGGTCGGCGGCGAGGACGGGCAGCAACCGCTGGCGCGCGGAATCCGGGACGCCCAGTAGCTCGCAAATCGCTCCGAGCGGCGCGGGATGACGATCCAGGCCGAACAAGCGCTCCGTTTGCGGCGCCGCAAACGGAATTCGCCAGTCAATCGCGCCGTCCTCGGCGAGCCGCGGCGTATTGAGGAAAAATGGCCGGGAAGCGTCTCGATCCAGCGCCGAAATCCTCAAAGACTGCTGCGTCGGATCGTAGTATGGGCTTTCGTAAAGCAAATTCTCGATAAAGCGGAGAGAAGGATGGTGGCAATAGTCATAGACCAACTCGACATAGCCCTGGAGCGAAGACGGCAGCGCCGGATAATAGCGGTCCAGGCCCACGCCATTGGCCAGATTGTTTAACATGACCTGGAAGCTGAGAATGTCCCGGGCAAACTCGAGATTATGCCGCAGCGCGGTCTCGGTGTGCTCGAGTAGCGCCGCGACCCGCGCCACGTCGTGCTCCGGAATATCGACGAACGCTCCTCCGGCGAAAGCCGGATCGTGGCAGGCCGCGACGTGAACCCCCGGGTTCTCAATGTAGGACCGCAGCAGCGGAATCTGATACTGGAGTAAGTGAAGGCTGGCTGGCACCGGCGCAACCAGGAACGACCACGCGGGCCAGCTATTGACTAACGGCTCGATTACCGTGCAGTCGGACAGGCGGTAAAGGCTTTGCTGGGTCATACGGCACCTCGACGGTTGATTTGGGCGGCGGTTTAGAAGACGGGCTGTTTTAGAACGAAGGCTGTTTAGACGACCAAGACTGTTTAAAAGACAAAGGTTTCGTGCATTGCGCTGGTTTCCGCGCCGGCGCGGGGCGGCGACACCGGCATGTCCAGCTCGATATCGGGATTCTGGAGTAAGGCCGCAACAAACAACTGAATTTGCCCGGCGAGCTTGTTCATGGTCTCCGGCTCGAAGAGATCCGCCGCGTACGTGAGGGAAGCGGAAATACCTTGAGAATGGGCCGTGAGAATGAGCGCGAGGTCCAGCTTTGCCGCCGGCGTGTCGCTGTGGAAGGGCGTAATTTCCAGGTCTGCCGTTCCTTCACCGCCCGCGGCCCCCGCATTCTGGACCAGGAACCACACCTGCAGGAGCGGACTGCTTCCCAGAGATCGTTTGCGCGCCACCTCTTCCACAATCTTTTCGAATGGCGCTTGATCGTGCGCAAACGCCGCCAGCACGGTCTCCCGCGTCTGGCGCAGGAGCTCGCGGGACGTCAGGCCCGCGCTAAATCTGGCGCGCAGCGGCAGAGTGTTGATGAAAAAACCCGCGGCGCCTTCTAGTTCCAGCCGGTCGCGATTGTCTCTGGGCGACCCGACAACGATATCGGGCTGGCCGGTCCAGCGGAAGAGCACTGCCTGGAAGGCGGCCAGTAAGCTCATGAATAGCGTCACGCCCTCACGGCGGCAGAGGACACGGAGTTGCGCCAACTGTTCGCCGGTAAACGAAAACAGAATCGTGCCGCCTCGAGCGCTCATTACCGCCGGCCTGGGCCGGTCCAGGGGCAGCTTCAGCGGCGGGAGGCCGTGTAGTTGCCGCCGCCAGTAATCCAGTTGCGCTTCGAGAGCTGTCCCCTGCATGAATTGCCGCTGCCATACCGCGAAATCGGCGTACTGGACCGGCAAGTCGGGCAAGCTGGAGGTGCGCCCGTTCACGCAAGCACGATACAACACGGTGAAATCGTGGATGAGAATGCGGGCCGACTCGCCATCGCTAACGATGTGGTGGATTGTGAGGAGCAGTATGTGGTCACGCGCGCCCAGGCGTACCACAGTGGCGCGCAATAACGGTCCGCTCGACAGGTCGAAGGACCTTCGCGCTTCCTCCTCCGCAAGCCGCTGCGCTACAGTTTCAGGATCGGGCGCGGCGCTCAGATCCACTAACGGAATCGCTAGCGGCCGCGGCGGAGCAATCCGTTGCGATGGCTGCCCATCTTGCGCCGGAAAGCTGGTCCGCAGTACCTCGTGCCGCCGCACGATCTCGGTAAGGCTACCCGCCAGCGCGGGCAAATCGAGCAGTCCCCGGAATCGAGCTCCAAACGGCAGATTATATGTTGCGCCGCCCGGCTCCAACTGGTCGAGGAACCACAACCGCTGTTGCGCAAACGACAGCGGCAGATCTTGCTCCCGGCTCACTCGCTCCAGCGGCGGCGCCTTTTGCCCCGGCCCGGCGGAGTCCACCTGCTGTGCCAGCGCCGCCACTGTCGGCGCTTCGAACAGCGTCCGCACCGCCAGCTCCACTCCGAACGCCTTGCGCAGCCGCGAGATCACCCGCGTTACCAGCAGCGAATGGCCGCCCAGGTCGAAGAAGTTGTCTTCGGCCCCCACCCGCTCCCGCTCCAGCACTTCCGCCCAGATCCCGGCCACGATCTCTTCGGTCGCCGTCCGCGGCGCTACCCAGGCTTCTTCCGTCTGGGCGCTCTCCGGCTCCGGCAGCGCCCGGCGGTCCACCTTCCCGTTGGCCGTCAACGGCAGCCGCTCCAGCACCACGAACGCCGCCGGCACCATGTACTCCGGCAACTGGGCCTGTAAGCCCGCCCGCAAATCGCTCATGGCCGGTCCGGGCAACTCTCCCGCACCCACATACGCCACCAGCCGCTGGTCACCCCGCTGGTCCCGCCGCGCCAGCACCGCGCACTGCCGCACGCCCGCCTGCCGGCTCAGCGCCGCCTCGATCTCGCCCGGCTCGATCCGATAGCCCCGGATCTTCACCTGCTCATCCATCCGCCCCACAAACTCCAGGTTCCCGTCCTCCAGCCAGCGCGCCCGGTCTCCGGTACGGTA
>CATPCJ010000432.1 GCA_955652915.1 uncultured Bryobacteraceae bacterium | reverse complement strand
GATCAAGACAAAGCCCGGCGTTGAAAAATGGCGGCGAGATGCCGTCCATTCTTCTCCAGATGGAATTTATCGAGGATTCGTGCGCGTCCCGCCAGGCCAATCCTGCGCCGCAGTTCGGGATCGTCGATCAATTTGGAAAGCCCAGCGGCAAATGCACAGGCGTCGGCTGGTGGAACGAGAATGCCATCGATGCCGTCGCGAATGAGTTCCGGAACGCCGGTGATCCAGGTAGACACGCACGGTATCTCCATCGCCATGGCCTCCATCAGCACTCCCGGCAAGCCTTCGGCGAAGCTGGCCAGCGCAAAAATGTCGGCTTGCGAATACACTTCGTTCAGCCGATCTTGAGCCGTGAAGCCGTGAAATAATACGTTGGCGCGGATTCCAAGAGCGTCGACATGCCGCTCTAAGCTCTGGCGATCCGGCCCATCGCCCACCAAATGCAACAAGACGTTTCGGCCTTCGCTCACCAGCTCCGCAACCGCCTGTACGAGGATGTCCTGCGCCTTGACCGGAGCCAGCCGGCCGACGCAAATGATCTCAACCTGGGCGGGGTTCTGGCGAAACGGACGAGGGAAAAAGACGGCAGGGTCCACGGCCATGTACGCGACCTCGATTTTGTCCCACTGATCCGAGCCGCAGCACTTCATTAGCTGGCTGCGCGCGTAGTAACTAATGGCTCGGACGAAATTGCTGGCTTCGATTTTCTGCCTAAGCCAGAAGCCTTCCGGATCGTTGAATTCATCCGGGCCGTGGAACGAAATTGACAGTTGTATGTTAAAGATTCGTTTGGCTAAGAGCCCGACGGTGGAAGAGTAGTGGATATGCAGATGCTTGAGCCGCTTTTGCCGCATCCAGCGCCCGAGCATCACGGCTTCGACGAAATACAAGGTGTTCTTCAGCGCTTTTTTTGGATGGAGACCGCTCAATTTCAGCGCGTAGAACCAGCCGGCTACGAGTGAGATGGGGAGCGAGAATAATGCCCCGGTTAGCGCCGCGAGCGCGCCCCCGAGTCCTTGCGGTTTGAGGTAATACGTGATGGAAGCTTCGTCGCGTTCCTCCGCGCTTAACTGCTCCAGTGGGCGGTCTGGCGGACGAATCGAGACCGTGCGCAGATCGACAGACTTGCGCAGCTCGCGAATTTCCCGAAGGATTACGCTGTGATTGATGGCCGGGTGCTGGCTGACGAGGAGCGCGATGGAAGGCGTCGATTCCTGGGGCATTCGATGCGCTTAGGGGCGCTCCGCGAGGTTCGGGAGGGAATTGGTTTTGGCTGGAGGTAACACGTTCCAAGCTTAAACGATCGGTGTTTTGGGGGGCAACAAAAGCTGTCGGCTGCTCGTTCTAGTTGTGGGCTTTCCGCGATACTCGCTATACTTCCATTGCCGATGAGAAATTTCGTTACAGGGGTGGCTGGTTGTATCGGTTCGGACCTCGCGGAAGCGCTGATTGCGCGCGGCAACTTTGTTGCCGGGATCGATAATCTCTCCAGCGGCAAAATAGAGCACATAGCCAGATTGCTCGGCCACAAGAATTTCCGTTTCATCGAAGGCGATCTGGAAGATCCGGCCGGTGTCGAAACCGCGATGCAAGGCGCTGAATTTGTTTGGCATCTCGCGGCGAATCCCGATGTGAAGTTCACCGCGGGAGATCCTACCGACAAGGACCTGCACCAAAATCTGATCTGCACTTACAATGTTCTGGAAGCCATGCGCCGTCTCGACGTGAAGAGATTGGCCTTTTCCTCCACGTCCGCCGTCTACGGAGTTTCAAAGATTCAGCCTATCCCGGAAGATGCGCCTTTTCCGCAGCCAATCTCTTTGTACGGAGCGACGAAACTGGCCTGCGAGGCAATGATCTCGGCGTTTCAGAGCCTGTTCGGATTCCAATGCTGGATTTTCCGTTTCGCTAATATTGTCGGACCCAAAGTGCGCAAGCGCGGCCGCACGGTGATCGGCGATTTCATCGTCAGGCTCAACGAGGACCCTGGTAAGCTGCTAATTCTCGGCGATGGGCAACAGGCGAAATCGTACCTGCTCAGCGAGGAATGCATTGAAGCCATGTTGTTCGCCGTGGACCGCGCCCAAGCACCGCTCAACGTCTACAACCTGGGCTGCCACGATTCGCTGCAGGTGACCGTGATTGCGGACCTGGTGGTGGAAGCGATGGGCCTCAGCGGCACGAAGTACGAATTCACCGGCGGTGAGGGCGGATGGCCGGGCGATGTGCCTCGATTTCTTTTGGACGTCAGCGCGATCAACAGCCTGGGTTGGAAGGCTCGCAACAATGCGCGGCAGGCCGTCGAGAGCGCGATTCAAAGTACGCTGGCCCTGGGCAACAAAACGCCGGCCGTGCGCACGTGAATAACATGCAAGCCGTGATTCTGGCGGGGGGCTTGGGTACCCGGCTTTGGCCGCTGACCAGGACCGTTCCAAAGCCGATGGTCCCCGTGGCCGGAGTCCCTTACCTGGAACATCAGTTGCGGCTGCTGAAGAAACAATCCATCCTCGACATTATTCTGCTGACCGGTTATTTGGGCGAACAGGTGGAAGAGTACTTCGGCGATGGCGGCAGTTTAGGTCTTGCGATTCGGTATTCGCGCGAAGATCAGCCGCGCGGCACAGCCGGCGCATTGCGTGACGCACGCCCGCTGCTGGCCGACACGTTTCTGCTGATCTACGGCGATTCCTATCTTCCGATTCACTATCCGGCCGTTTACGAAAGACTTGAGAGCAGCGGCGCACAAGGCGTGGTCGTCGTATACGATAACCAGCGCGGCGACACGTCTGTAAAGAACAACATCGATGTGGACGGCTCGGGATTCGTGACGGTGTATGAAAAGGATTCCGGCCGGACTCTTAGTTACGTGGAAGCCGGCGTCCTGGCCTTTCGCAAATCGTGCCTCGACATGGTTCCGCCGGAGGGCGCGGTCTCACTCGAGAAAGAAATATTTCCGCTGCTGATCGCGAAACGGCAATTGGCCGCGCACATCACGCGGCAACGTTTTTACGACATCGGAACAGCGAAACGGCTCAAGGTTATCGAAGAGTTTCTGGCGCATGATCATCACACGAACACCATTTCGAATTAGCTTCGCCGGCGGCGGATCGGACTTGGAAGCGTTTTACTCGCACGAGCCCGGGATGGTGATTTCCACGGCCATCGACAAGCACATGTACATCGCGGTGAAGGAACATTTCGATCTCAATTTCCGCGTGAGTTATTCGAAGACCGAGTTCGCGGATACGGTGGATCAGATCGATCACCGGATTGTTCGCGAGTGCCTGCAAGCGGTAGGAACCACGCGGGGGTTGGAGATAGTTTCCATGGCGGATCTGCCTGCGCGGGCGGGGCTCGGATCGTCCAGCAGTTTCACGGTCGGCCTGCTGCACGCCTTGTACGCGATGCAGGGAAAATTGGTGAGTCCGGAGCGATTGGCCGGCGAAGCGTGCGCCATCGAGATCGGCAAAATGCACGAGCCGATCGGAAAGCAGGATCAGTACATCGCGGCCCATGGAGGACTGCAATTCATACAGTTCAATCCGGACGGCAGCGTGTTTGCGGAGCCGGTTGTCTGCAAAGTGGAAACACGCCGAAAATTGAACGAACGTTTGTTGATGTTTTTCACGGGCGGTACGAGGGACGCGCGTGAAGTACTGTCCAAGCAGCGCGCCGGGACAGCGGAGAAACTGCCGGCACTGCGGAGGATGTGCTCGCTGGCGCGTGAAATGCGCGAGGTTTTGACCGACGGCCGCGACTTGAATCGATTTGGCGAGCTTCTGCATGCCGGCTGGGAGGCAAAGCGCAGCCTTGAACCGTCCATCAGCAATTCCGCTATCGACGATTATTATGAACGCGGCGTTCGCGCGGGCGCCGTGGGCGGCAAACTTCTGGGGGCGGGCGGCGGCGGATTCCTGCTCTTCTTTTGCGAACCTGACCGGCAGGCGCGGCTGCGCGAAGAACTCTCGGAATTGCGCGAGCTTTCGTTTTCGCTCGATCCGGAGGGAAGCAAGGTGGTCTATATCGGGGGCGACCGGGTGTGAGTGTTCGATGCGTGTTCCTGGATCGCGATGGCGTGATCAATGAAAAGCCGGCGCCGCACGAATACATTCGATCTTTTGACGAGTTCCGCTTGCTGCCGAACATTGCCGATTGGATCCGGCTCTTCAATGCGCTGGGATATGCGGTGATCGTGATTACCAATCAGCGCGGCGTGGCTCGCGGGTTGATGACGGAGGCGGCGCTGGCATCAATTCATAGTCGAATGCTGGAAGAGCTCGGCGCGAAAGGCGCGCGCATCGATGATATTTTCTATTGTCCGCACGAAGAGAATTCCTGTGAGTGCCGAAAGCCGAAGCCAGGGTTGGTGTACGCGGCCCGGGATAAATGGGATATCGACCTGGCTCATTCACTGCTTCTGGGGGATTCGGATTCCGATGGACAACTAGCGGCCGCTTGTGGAGTCCGTTTTCTGCGGGTGCTGGATGGCAGGCTGGTGTGAGGTGTTTGAGGTGACAGGCACCTCTTTCACTCATTGTTTCGACGCTACCAGGTTCGTGTATTGCCGGCCCGGGTATTTCTCGATCAGTGCTCGGTAGTCCTTTACCGGCCGCAAGTTCAATTCCAGGATTCTGAGCCCCATGTTTTCCAAATCCGAGAGCAGTTCCGCTGGATCGGTCTGCGCGCATCGCAGTCCGTGAGGCCAGAATTCCATCAGTATCGTCAAATTAGGCGAGCGCGCGATGGTTTCGCGCATGCCTCGCAGCACATGTCCTTCAAAGCCCTGCACGTCGATTTTGACCAGATCGACCGTGGCGATGCCTAGTTCCTTTAGCAAAACATCCAGCGGCGCCACCTCCACTTCGTAGGAGCCCATCGACAGTTCACTTTTGTAAAGGCGGTTATCTCCGCGATTGCTTTCCGAGACAAACAACTTGCTGACGCCGGAAAAATCCGCAGCGGCTTTCCGCACGCAGGTAACGTTGTCCGCACCATTGGCGAGCACTGTTTTCCGCAAGTATTCAAAGCTCTCGCGATCTGGTTCCAACGCCACCACACGACCCGTGCTTCCGATGCGCGGCAGCGCCAGAGCCGTATAAAGACCAACGTTCGCGCCCACGTCCAAAAACGTCATGCCCGGCTTGCAAACACTCTTGAAAAACCGTATTTCCCTGTTCTCATACACCCGTAGCGCCAGCGCGCCTGAAACCACCGGGTCGTTCGGATTCAGAATGACGATGACGCCATCCCTGCGAATTTGACCTGGGAGCGCCGCGCGTATCAAAGCATTCGACAATGTCCGGAGGGGCTTGGGCCGAAGCAGCACGGAGTAAATATATTCCGCGATCGTCATCTGAATGCTAAGTATTGTGTCACGTCTCCATCCGGTATCGCCATGTCATACTTGAAATTTGGAGCCTTCTGAATTGCAAGCCGGGAATCCAGCTCAAATTGCCGTCGTCGGACTCGGCTACGTCGGGTGCGTAACCGCTGCCTGTTTGGCCAGCCTGGGCCATCGCGTGCTGGGCATCGATCGCGACCGTCATAAAGTCGATAACGTCTTGCAGGGCCGCGCGCCGTTCTATGAACCAGGTCTGGAGGCAATGGTCCGCGACAATGTCGCGGCCGGCCGGCTATCGGCTTCCACTTCGGCCTCGGGTATCGGGGATGCCGGCATCGTCCTGATTTGCGTCGGCACACCGTCGGAAAAGAACGGCAATCTTGGACTTTCGCAATTGCGGCGGGCCGTCGAAGAAATTGCCGCGCAGGTTCCGGGCCGCTCCCAACCTTTGATTGTGGCCATCCGCAGCACGGTCTTCCCGGGAACGTGCGAAGAGGTGGTGCTCCCGGCTCTGGCCGGTCATGGTTCGGTCACTGTTGTGTCGAACCCTGAATTCCTGCGCGAGGGCACCGCGGTCCGGGACTTCATGGAGCCCTCCCTGCTGGTCCTCGGCGGACTTGATCGGGCGGCGGTTCAGACGGTGGCGGATCTTTATGCGCCGCTCGGAGTAGAAGCCTGCCTGGTTTCCTTGAGAACCGCGGAGATGATCAAGTACGCTTGCAACGCATTCCACGCGGTGAAGATTTCCTTCGCCAATGAAGTGGGCGCGCTCAGCGATAAGTTGGGCATCGATGCGCACGAAGTGATGAATACGCTGTGCGAGGACAAGAAGCTAAATGTTTCCGCCGCCTACCTCAAACCTGGATTCGCATTTGGTGGTTCGTGCCTGCCAAAAGATTTGCGGGCCCTGATATATCGCGCCGGACGCCTGGACTTGAATCTCCCGCTACTGGCCTCAGCCTTACCCAGCAATGACGAACATTTGAAGCGGGCGGTGGACGCGATTCTCGAACTGCCGGCCAGGCGAATCGGCGTGATTGGGCTGGCGTTCAAGGAAGAAACGGACGATCTTCGTGAGAGCCCCGTGGTAACTCTGCTGGAGCAATTGATCGGCAAGGGCCGCGACGTTCGCGTCTTCGACCCACACATCCGTCTGGACGAAATTTACGGGGCTAACCGCACTTTCATTCTCGAGAGCATCCCGCACATCGGCCGATTGCTGGCCGCCAATCTGGAACAAGTGCTGGGATGGGCGGAACATCTGGTGCTGGCGCAGAAACAGAGCGCGGCTACCATGGAGCTCATTCGCCATAGTGGCCTGCCGGTCGCCGGTCTGGTGGACGGCACGGTACAATCCTCGCCGGCGGGTCCGGCTTTGTCGAGGGCCGGGGATTAGCAAATGGCGAAAAAAGCCTTGATCTCCGGAATCACCGGGCAGGATGGTTCCTTTCTCGCGGAGTTTCTGCTGGGAAAGGGCTACGAGGTGCACGGCATCGTCCGGCGCGCGTCCACCTTCAACACGGATCGTCTGGATTCGATTTATGCCGATCCGCACGAACAAAATGCCAGCTTGTATTTACACTATGGCGATGTCACCGACGGCTCCGGACTCCGGCACGCAATCGAAAAAGTGCAGCCCGATGAGATCTACAATCTGGCCGCGCAATCGCATGTGCGAGTAAGTTTCGATCAGCCGGAATACACGGCCGATGTCGTCGCTACCGGGACGCTGCGGCTGCTGGAGGCGGTCCGGGATTACGTTGCGAATTCCGGCAGGCAGATGCGTTTCTATCAGGCGGGCTCTTCGGAAATGTTCGGCGCCGCTAAACCTCCGCAGAGTGAAACCACGGCGTTCTATCCGCGCAGCCCCTATGCCGCCAGCAAAGTAGCGGCGCATTGGTACGCCGTCAATTACCGCGAGGCTTACCGCTTGTTCATTTGCAACGGGATCTTGTTCAATCATGAATCCGAGCGCCGCGGCGAAACATTCGTCACGCGAAAAATCACGCGCGCGCTGGGGCGGATCAAACTGGGCCTTCAGGACAAACTCTTTCTGGGAAATTTGGATTCGAAGCGCGACTGGGGTTATGCGGGCGACTACGTGGAAGCTATGTGGATGATGCTCCAGGCGCCGGAGCCCGGCGATTATGTGGTCGCCACCGGCGAGGCCCATTCGGTGCGCGAGTTCCTGGATGTCGCGGCCGCCTGCTGCAAACTCAACTGGAAAGATTTCGTGGAAAGCGACCCGCGTTACTTTCGACCCACGGAGGTTGACTATCTGCTCGGCGATTCTTCGAAAATTACCAGCAAGGTCGGCTGGAAGCCAAAGATCGGATTCCAGCGATTGGTTCACATGATGATGGAGCACGATCTGGAACTGGCGCGCCAGGAGCAAACACTCGCCAAGGCCGGTCACAGGGTGGTGCTGCGAGGGGCGTCGCATGGATGACGCCGGCATGCCTAAGCCGGAAATGGAAAAGCACAGCCGCATCTTCGTGGCGGGGCATCGCGGTTTGGTGGGCTCCGCCATCTGCCGGCATTTGCTGCGGCTCGGATATACGAATCTGATCGCGCGGACTCGCGGCGAGTTGGATCTGACGAATCAATCCGCCGTGGATGCATTCTTTGCCGCCGAAAAGCCCGAGTACGTCTTTCTGGCCGCGGCCAAGGTGGGCGGAATCCTGGCGAACAGCAACTATCCGGTGGAATTTCTGCGCGACAACCTGACCATCGAAATCAATGTGATCGAAGCCGCTTACCGCAATGGCGTGAAAAAGCTGGAATGCTTGGGATCGTCTTGCATTTATCCCAAGCTGGCGCCCCAACCGATCAAGGAAGAGTACCTCTTAACGGGACCCCTGGAACCCACCAACGAGTGGTATGCGATCGCCAAGATCGCCGGTATCAAGCTGGCCCAAGCCTATTGGCGGCAGTATGGATTTCGGGCGATCAGTCTAATGCCGACCAACGTGTATGGGCCGGGAGACAATTTCGATCTGCAGTCGTCGCATGTGCTTCCGGCCTTGATACGCAAAGCCCATGAAGCGCGTTTGAAACATTCGCGGGAGATGGTGGTTTGGGGAAGCGGCGAGCCGCGCCGTGAATTCTTATACGTGGACGACATGGCCGAAGCGGCTGTCTTTCTTATGTTGCACTACGATTCGGCCGATATCATCAATGTGGGCGTGGGCGAAGACCACAGCATACGGGAACTGGCCGAGTTGGTTTGCCGGGTGGTGGGTTATCAAGGGCGGCTCGTTTTTGACGCTTCGAAGCCGGACGGCATGCCCCGCAAGCTGCTGGATATTGCCCGCTTGCGGAACATAGGCTGGCGGCCGCGCATCAATCTGGAAGAGGGGATTGCCCGCGCTTACCAGTGGTTTCTTGAACCGGAGCAAGGGGCTCCGCGGTCGATGGCAATTTGAATAAACCATCCACATGATTCGACTCTTCAGGGTCTTTCTTCCGGCCAGTGTCGTCGGCCTACTCGCCTCGGAAATCATCCTCACTTTTACCTGCTACGTCGTAGCAGCCGTCATTTTCGCGGACGTCGATCCACAGACGTACCTGATCGACGAGGGCCACTGGGTGTCCATTGCCATCGTCGTGGCCTGCATCATGATGGGTGTATATTTTCACGATCTCTACACTCATTTCCGTATTAAGTCGATAATCCTGCTCTTCCAGCAATTCGGCGTTGTAGTTGGTTTGGCGTTTCTGATACAGTCCCTGCTGGTTTACGTAGGCAACAGCCAGTTCGGCCAGGGTGTAGGGCTAATCGACTTGATTGTTCCAACCTTGATCATGATCGCTGGCAGCACGCTTACAATTATTGTTGTCCCGACATGGAGGATTTTCTACAGCAAGGTGGTTCTTCGCGCCACGGGCTCCGAGCGAGTGCTGCTGTTGGGAGCTTCCTCCCTGGTCCAGGAAATCGGCCAGTACTTCTTTGAGCATCCGGAAGCCGGCTTTTCCGTCCTGGGCTACGTTGAGAATCTCGAAACCGGAGCCGAACTTCCGGGCGGCGCCGTTTTAGGTTCCATTTCCGAGCTTGAGCAAATTGTGAGCACGTTGAAGCCGGAGCGTATTGTCGTCGGAATGTCGGAACGCAGGGACCGGCTGCCGGTGAATCAACTTCTCGAACTGCGTTTGTCGGGAATCCACATCGAGGATGCGCTGACCACGTACGAAGCTGCGTTCGGGCGAATCTCCACTCGCGAGCTGCGTCCGTCCCAGTTGGTGTTCTCGAAGGAATTGGGGTCCAACCACGCGGCACTGATACTGCAATCCATATATTCGCTGGGGATTGCGATCGTTGCCACCGTGATCTTCCTGCCGGTGATGCTGTTGGTTTTTCTGCTGGTGCGGTTGTCCTCGAGGGGTCCCGCGCTTTACCGTCAACGGCGCGTGGGAAAGAATGACGTGCCGTTCACCCTCTACAAGTTTCGTTCCATGTCCGCCGACGCCGAGGCTGAGAGCGGAGCGGTCTGGGCCAAGCGAGACGACCCTCGCGTTACCCCGCTCGGAAAATGGCTGCGCCGGCTGCGCCTGGACGAATTGCCTCAATTATTCAATGTGCTGAAAGGCGAAATGTCGATCGTGGGTCCGCGCCCGGAACGTCCCGAGTTCGTGACCGAGCTCGAAAAACAAATTCCCTACTACCGCCAGCGGCATTGCATCAAGCCTGGAATCACGGGCTGGGCGCAGGTGAATCATAAGTACGGCGACACGCTGGAAGACACCATCATCAAGCTGGAATACGATCTCTACTACATCAAGAATCTGGCGCCGGCGCTGGATGCGTACATACTTTTCCACACCATCAAGGTGATGCTGCTGTCGCGTGGATCGCAATAAATCCGGCTTGGGGATCGGGCCTTGGGGGAAGAGGTGACAGGCACCACTGTCCCCGTTCTACTCGAATCGCAGCGCTCGCATCGGATCCACGGACGCAGCGCGCCTGGCAGGCACCATGTTCGCGAGCAACCCCACGCAGGCTACACCCAGCAGCACTGCTCCATGGATCCACGGATCCCTGGCGCTAACTCCGAAAAGAAGCGTCTGAAGCAATCGAACGGCGGCGAGCGCGCCCACTGCACCCAGCGCCATTCCAATCGCGACCATTAGCATTCCACTGGTCAAAATCTGACGCATAACCTGGCTTGGTTGTGCGCCCAACGCCATGCGGATCCCGATCTCCTGCGTGCGCTGGCTGACGGCGTACGAAACCACTCCGTAGATGCCGGACGCCGCCAGAACCACGGCGATAATGGCGAATGCACCGAAGAGCCACGAATAGGCTCGCCGCGCCCACACCGATTTTTCCAGCCGCTCAGTCATAGTGCGGACATCGTACATGGGCAAGTCGGGATCCATCTGCCGCAGGACCTCTCGCGCCGGCGCCACCAGCATTTGCGGCGCAATGGAAGTGCGCAGGACTATGCTCATCGAATTCCGGGAAACACCGCGCAGCGGAAGGAACACACTAGGGTTCATCTCCTGGTCGAGTCCGTAATGCTTTTCATCGCGCGTGAGGCCAACCACCGAAATCCATTCGCCGTTGCCTCCGTTGGTCCGGACTCGTTTTCCAATCGGATTCACGCCTGGCCAGTAATGCTTGGCGAATGTCTCATTTATCACCACACCGCGTAGCTGCTTCGAATCGGCATCCTGGTCCTGGAACGGGCGCCCGGCGAGGAACGTCATGCCAATGGCATCGAAGTAACCAGGCGTCGCGACGACCTGCAGAACCACCGGGTTCTTGTCGTTCGGACCCAGCGGTGGATTTCCCTCTGCTTCCCAAAAGTTACCCCAGTGGCCTCCCAGCGGCGGCGCCGAGGAGGCCCCCACTGATTTGACACCTGGTACGGCCCGCATCCGATCCACGACACTCTCGAAGAAAGCGACTCGCTGCTCTGCCGTTGAATATTTGGCATCCGGAAGATTTACCCGATAAGAGATCACGTTCTCAGGACGGAATCCGGGATCGACGTTCAGCACCTTGCGGAACGCTTGTACCAGCAATGCCGCGCCAATCGACAGCATCAAAGCCAGGCCGATCTCGCAAACCACCAGCGCGCCCAATGTCATTCGCCGGCCGCGAGTGAGCGAGCTACGAATTCCTGCATCCATCAAGGATCCGCGCGTATCCGCCTTTGACGCCTGGATGATCGGCGCCAGCCCGAACAGCAACGCGGACACGCCCGTAATCGCGGCACAGAAAGCAGCGAAGCGCGCATCCATGACGAAGTTTGCCCAGCGAGGCAGCTCCTCTGCCGGCATGAGAGAAATCATCGCATGCAGGAACAGGTCGCCTAGCAGTACTCCGAGCAGGCCGCCGGCTGCGGCAAGCACCAGATTCTCGGTCAATAATTGACGGACAATTCGTGCGCGCGATGCGCCCATGGCCGTCCGGATGGCAATCTCTCTGACGCGCGCGGAAGCGCGTACCATCATTAATGCGGCGATGTTTACGCAGGCAATCAGCAAAACCACTGCAACAGCGCCCAGCAGTATCCGGCTCACTGTTCGAAGAGGGCCCAGGATCCGGTCCCGAAGCGGCGTCAGGATCGGAGAGGTGATCTCATTCACTTTCTGGCCGGCTTTAATCACCGACTTGTGAACGTGCAACAGGTCGGCCCTGGCTTGCTCCGGTGAGACTCCATGCCTCAGCCGGCCCACGCCGCTCAGGTACCAGCCAGTACTCTTCTTCGGATCGGGATCGGCGGCGAGTGGCGTCCACAGTTCACACTTGTCGGGAAGAACCGCTTCCGGCGGCAGCACTCCAATCACCGTAAAGGATTCGTTGTCGAGTTGAAGGACCCTCCCCAGCACGTTCCGATCGCCCTGGAACATACGCTGCCAGAGACCGTAGCCCAGCATCGTCACCTTGGCCGCCCGTGGGCGATCCTCTTCCGGAAGAAAGTTTCGCCCTAATGCCGGCTTCAGACGGAGCACATCCAGCAAATCGTAGGTGACGTTGGCTCCCAGGATGCGCTGCGCGTTTCCCCTGTCCGAAAGGTTGAAACTGCCTTGCGTGAAAAACGCCATGCCATCGAAGGTGGAGTTGTTGCCGCGCCACAAATACAAATCCGGATTCGAGACGCCCACGTAGTGCAGATTCCATTTCGGGGCGGTTTCGTCCAAGTCGATCAACTGTTGGGCCTCGGGAAAGGGAAGCGGCCGCAAGAAGAGTCCATTGAAAATACTGAAAATCGCGGCGTTGCCGGCCACACCCAGCGCGAGCATGCCGACGACCATCAGGCTGAATGCCGGCTTGGTTCGCATATTGCGAAAAGCCAATCTCAGATCGGAAACATAACTGGACACGTCTGCTCCTTTATGGTTTGGCAGGCCCAGCGGCTCGATTGGCGGCGGCCGGCGAATCTTGCCGAGTTCTTCCGTCAGTAACCGGCTATCCTTCAGCTCGTCGAGCGCTTGCCGCTGTGCCTCTGCTTCAGGCAATCCGGTGGAACGCAGCGCGTCATAGCGATCCTCCAGGTGTTGCGACAACTCGTCGACGATTTCGCCTTCGCGCGCGCCATCGAGCGTCAGCCCTTGCAACCGGTCGCGAACCAGCCGCTTCCACTCAGGCATACTCGATTCCGGTAATGCGCCGGATGGCCTCGGCGAATTGCTGCCAGCCTTTGCGCTGCAAGGCCAATATCTTTCGTCCTTCGGGCGTCAGACGATAGAATCGGCGGCGGCGTTGCCCGGCTTTTTCCACCCATCGCCCTTGAATCCAACCCCGCTCCTCCAACCGGTACAACAGCGGATAGAGCGACGCCACTTGAAAGCGCAGCATTCCTTCTGATCGGGTTTCGATCAATTTGCCGATCTCGTAGCCATGCCTGGCGCGGTCCTCGATGAGAGAGAGGATGAGCAGCTCGGCGCTGCCCTTCTTGAGTTCCCGGTCCAAGGGTGGAGATGCCATATGTGTTACTCCAATATATGGAGGCACGATTGGTACTGTCAAGCGTGGGACAGACCTCCTGGCCTGTCTTCCGACCCCCGAGCCCCTAGCGCCTCCAATCCGGCAAACGCCCGGGAGTGGGCGGCGCACCGGCTGCGTCGAGTTGTTTCTCCAACGCCCGCAAATCGGTTTCTATCAATCGGCGGAGCTTGGGGATCTCGGCAGCCAGCTCGTCAGACCCGATCTGATAGCTTTCCATCGCGGTCTTGGTTGGATGGCCGGTGGACAGGCGCAGCGACTGCGCCGCGAAACTCACGCGATCGGAAATCGATACGGCCACCGGCTCCTGCCGCGCGCGCATCACTGGATCGCCGCGCAACGATCGGGCGATCTCGGTCAGCCGCTTCTCCAGCGTGCCGGTTTCTTCCCGAACTTTGAGAGGAATGGCCGGCGTCGCGTCGATGGCGCGCCGGATTGCATCTAAGCGAGTGCGCGCTTCAGCGGCGGATTGCTCGGCGGCCGCCAGAGCCTTTTGCAGCCTCGCTAGTTTTTCCTGGAAGTCGGCCTGCGCCACGCGATCTTCACGCGTGGAAACGCCTTCCGCGGTTACCTCGAAAGTTTGCGAGCCCGGCAGCGGTGTAATGACTCCGTCAACGCGCTTAGCGAGGGCCACCGAGTATTTGCCCGGCACCGTCAGCGCACCGGCCGGACTTCGGAAGAAACCGCCACCCTCCTCGCCGCCGCCCTCTTCACCAACTGGAGCGCGCGGAGCGACACCACCTCCACCACCGCCTCCGGGTCCGCGGCCACCACCCCCTGGGCCGGCGAAGGCCGGAGCGGCGACCGGCGCGGGGCCTCTGAGATCCCACGCCACGCGATGCATGCCGCGGGTTACAGGACCATCGAACCGGCGCACGATTTTACCGGATGCGTCACTCACCGACACGATAATCGCCGGGGCTTCTTCCTCGGCCTCGGCCCGCAGTTCTTCCGTCGTCGGATAGGCCGCCGCTTCGTTCTTACGAGCCGCCTCGCGTTCCCGCTGCTGGCGCTCCTGCCGCTTGCTGCGCAGGCCATCCTTCAAGTAATAAGTGATCTCGGCGCCCACGGGCGGATTGGGAGCGGTGAAGAGCATCTCGCCCTGGAATCCCTTGCCTCCGCTGCCGAGCGGCGACGCCGGCAGATAGGACAAGGCGCTCCTTACCGGGAACAAAGCGCTCTCTTGTTTCAATACCTCCGGGCTGACGATTCGCAGCGCGGTGTAGTCGTCCAGAATGTAAATGCCGCGGCCGAAAGTTCCCACCACCAGATCGTTTTCGCGCTTCTGAATCGCCAGATCGCGGATTTGGATGGTCGGCATTCCGCCGTTCAGCTTGATCCACTTCTCGCCGCCAATGCTGGTGAAATATAGCCCATATTCCGTGCCCGCGAACAGCAGCTTGGGATTAACATGGTCTTCCGCCAGCGCGTACACCGCTCCGTTTTCAGGAAGGTTTCCAGCGATCGAGACGAAGCTCTTGCCGCGGTCCGTGCTCTTGATCAGGTAAGGCTTGAAATCGCCGTTCTGGTGATTCTCAAACACCACGTAGACGGTCCCCGCGTCATGTTGCGAGGCGACGATGCGTTGCACGTACGAGTCCTCGGGCAAACCGGAAATCTTGTCGATCTTGCGCCAAGTCTTTCCCCCATCCTCCGTCACCTGCACCAGGCCATCGTCGGTGCCCGCGTAAATCAGACCCTCCTGTTTGGGCGATTCGGCAATGGCTGAAATGTTTCCGTAAAGCGCCGTCGACACATTTTTCTGCACCGCATCCGCGCCCCAGACTTTTCCCATCACCGGAAGTTTGTTGCGATCCAGTTGACGCGTCAGGTCGGGACTCACGGCGCGCCAGCTATCGCCGCGGTCGTCACTGCGATAGAGCCGTTGCGCGGCGATGTAGATCCGCGTGTTGGAATGCGGGCTGATCGTCAGCGGCGCATCCCAATTCCAGCGCATCGGCGGATCGTCCTTGGCGGGCTGCGGCTGGATGGAAACGCGCTCGCCGGTGCGCCGGTCGAAACGCACCAGGCCGCCGTTTTGCATGGTGGCGTAAATCGTATTCGAATCCTTCGGATCGGCGCGAGTGTAGAAGCCGTCGCCGCCGTTCGTGACGAAGCAATCGGCGCTGGTGATACCAGCCGCGTTCTTAGTGCGCGACGGACAGCCGAAGCTGAAGTTGTCCTGCGTGCCGCCGTACACGTTGTAAAACGGCTCCGCGTAATCCACCGCGATATCGTAGAACTGGGCCACGGGAAGATTCGATTTGAAGATCCAGTTGTCAGCCTTGTCGAAAGTTTCATAGACGCCGCCGTCGCAGCCAACCAGGTAGTGATTGTTGTCCTTCGGATCGATCCAGATCTCGTGGTTGTCGACGTGCTTGTTACGCGAAGGCAGCGATGCCAGCGTTCGGCCCCCATCGTTGGAGACACTGATGTTGACGTTCATGATGTAGACGCGCTCCGGATTGGCCGGATCCACCACCACGTGCGCGTAGTATTGCCCCTGCGTATCGGTATTGTTGCGGCGCTCCCAGGTGACGCCGTTGTCGGTGGAGCGATAGAGACCGCCGCGCCCCTCGCCGGCTTCGATCTCCGCGTAGATCATGCTCGGATGGGACGGCGCATACGCCAATCCGATGCGGCCCAGTTCGCCCATCGGAACGCCCCCACCTACCTTGTTCCAAGTCTTGCCGGCGTCGACGGAGCGCCACAGAGCGCTTTCCGGACCGCCATGAATCAAGGTGTAATACTTGCGCTGGCGCTGATGCGTGGCCGCCAGCAGAATATCGGGATTGCGCGGATCCATGATCACGTCGGCCACACCGGTGTATTCGCCGACCTTGATCAGGCTGGTCCAGTTCTTGCCGCCATCGGTGGATTTGTAGAGCCCCCGATCGCCACCGCCCTTCCACAATGGCCCAGGCGCCGCCACGTAAACAACATTGCTATCGCGGGGATCGATGAGAATTTTCGCGATGTGCTCGGACTTGCGCAGGCCCATATTTCGCCACGTCCGGCCGCCGTCTTCGCTCTTGTACACGCCGTCGCCATAGGAGACGCTGCGCTGATTGTTGTTTTCGCCGGTGCCGACCCAAACCGCCGACGGATTCTTGGGATCGATCGCGACGGTGCCGATGGAGTAAGATCCCTGCGTGTCGAAGACGGGCGTCCAGGTTGTACCGTTGTTGACGGTTCGCCACACGCCGCCGGAGGCCACGGCCACGAAGTACCGGTCGGAGTTATCGGGATCGACAGCGAATCCCACTACGCGGCCCGACGTGAATGCAGGACCGATCGCGCGGAAGCGCAGCCCGCTGAACGTGGCGGAATTCATTGGATCGGCATTAGGGCCGCCTGCAGGCCGGGCGGCCTCTTCTTCCTGCGCAAACGCGGCGAAAGGAAGACATAATAAGAGCGAAAAGAGCCTCATGGATGCTCAGTATAGCTCAGGGCGCAGCATAGAGCGGCGTTGTCTTGACGGGCGCTTTTGCGTATTCTCAAAGCATGGAACCGCTACCAGCGATGAGATTCTCCGCCTGTCGCCGCCCGAGCGCCTTGCGCTGATTGCACAGCTTTGGGACAGTCTCGAACAGCACCAAGTTCCGTTGAGCCAAGCGCAGCAGACCGAGCTTGAGCGCCGCCTTGCTTCGCTCGATCAAGACCGCCGCCAGAGAGTCACCTGGGCCGCATTGAAAGCCGAGCTAGAGCATCGTAGCCCCTAGTGTTCAACGTTGTTTTTACTCAGACCGCCCGCGCGGACTGATCGATGCCCAAGACTGGTACGAAAGCGAAGCGCCAGTGATCGAAGCAGCTAAAACTGATAGCGAAGCCCCATCACGATTCTCCGGTTTCCGCCATCGGTGGCGCCTTCGTTGCCGAAGGCCGGGGAATTAATGCGCGCTTCCGGAATCCCGTAATTACGGTGATTCAAGGCGTTGTACAGCTCCAGCCGATAAGAGAGCGAGTGCCGCTCCCAGGGCATCCGGAAGCTTTTGTTTATCGCCAGGTCGACGTCGTTCAGCAATGTCGAGTGGAGAATATTGCGGCCCGCGTTCCCCAGCGGATTGGCGGCGGTCACCTGGCTGAAATACTGCAAAGCGCCCGCGCGGTAGATATCGTTGATGCTCACGCCGGACAGACTGACGCCGGGTAGAACGTTGGGACGAATCGCCAGGCCGATGAGCCCGTCGATTCCGGTCAGCGCGTTGCCGGGATCGATGCCGGCCAGCGGGGAGAACGGGGACCCGGACTGCGAGGTCAGGAATCCGCTGACTTGCCAGCCGCCCAGAGCGTGCCCAACGAAGCCTTTCTGCTCATGCATGAACGGGATTTCGTAGACACCGTTCACCGCGAAGCGTTGCGGCCGGTCGTAGGTGGAACGGCCGCGATCCAGCCGCCGCGCATATGAATTTTGCGCCACCGCGACTTCGCCCGACACCGATGGATTGAAGACCTCTGAACCATCGTCGATGAACGCGCTCCAGGTGTAGTGCGCGGCCATCGAGAAGTTCCGCGACAAGCGCTTCTGCAGGCTGGCTTGCAGGGAGTGATAGATAGAAGAGCCGGAGTTGGCCCGCTCCCGCACGATTCCAAGGTTCGGATTCACGCGCTGCGTTCCCTTGGTGCCGGGAATCGTCGGGTTACCGTCCAAGCTGTCCAGAAGCCCGGTACCCTTGGTGGCGATCCATCCGATCGTCAGTGCCCAGTTGTTCGAAAGTTCCCGCTCCATCTGCAGCGAGAATTGGTCGGCCGAGGGAGCATGGAGATTGGTGTCGACGATGGTCCGTGTGATATGCGCCGGATCCTTGACCGTGGGCACCACTGTGCCCGCGCGAATCGGATTGATGGTAGCGAATGCGTTTGGAACCAGGCCGCCCACGGTAGCCGGGGTAGTGACCAGCGTGAATGGGAACGCGGAAAAGACGTTTAGCGTGACATTGGTGAAAATCAGGTCGTAGCTGCGCGCATAACCGCCGCGCAGGACTGTCTTGCCGTCGCCCGTGAGCCAGTGCAGCATGCCTGGAGCATTTCCAAAGCGATAGTTAAATCCGATCCGCGGCGCCCAGTTGTTCGTATCGCGGCTGGGAAGGGGATTCACGGCGAAGGCCTGGTTATTGCCGTTCAGAGCGATTTCGTTCTGGTTCAGCTTCTTCAACAGATCGAACGAATTGCCGGGCGTTTCGTAGCGGATGCCGTAGGTCAGCGTGAAATTCGGCTTCACGCGCCATTCGTCTTGCAGAAAGAAATAGTAGTTGTTGTATTTGTAATACTGAGTGGTTGGAATACCCGGCAACGGCGTGTTGATGGTCGCGACTTGAGCCTGGTCGTCCACCAGTCCCTGCAGGTTGGCATACGCCAGACGTCCACGCAATGTGGGATTGAAAACCGTGAATTGATTCTGCCGCTGGAAATCGATTCCGAACTTCATCGAATGCGCGCCCTTTATGACCGAGAGCGTGTCGGCGAGCTGATAGTTGTTGTACACCGCCGATTGCGGCAGGTTCAGCGCGAATCCAATGGCGGTCCGCGACGCCGCGGCGTTGAAGCCGGTCAGCCCGAGTTCGGAAACTTCGATGGAGGGAATACTCTGCGAGGAAACATTCGCGGCCGTGGTCGCGGTGACGTAGCGGTTGAAGGCCAGGCGCACTTCATTAAAGACATTCGGACTGAAGGAACTGGTCAGCGCGCTGGTGGCCACCTGGCGGCGCTCCGGCACATTCGAGGTTAAGCCGGCCGGCACCGCTTGCCCGTTGATGGCCACTCGATCGTCCCATTGATATAGCAGCGACAGATTTTCTTTGTCGCTGAACCGATGATCCCCGCGGGCCGACCATTGCCAGTCGTTCAAAAGATTTGGCGCCACGCCCGCTAGAATTCCAACCGGAATCTGGAGCGTCTGCCCGTTCGCGGTTACATTCACGAATTTGCCCGTCGCGGTCTGCGCCGGTGGCAGAAAAGTGAGCAGGGCCTGCAGTTGCGGACGGGTACCTGCCAGGGGCCGCAGAAGGTCGATGCCCGCCTGTGTCGGCGCCGCCGATATGGATGCGCCGCTGCCCAACTGCCGATCCGTCCAGCGCAGCAGGGAAACGAAGAAGAACGTCTTATCTTTTACCACCGGCCCGCCGAAAGTGCCGGCAAACTGATTTTCATTGCGGTACGGCGCGGCCTTGAAACCAGCCTGTTTGTTCAAATTGCTGAGGGCGTTGAAGTGATTGTTGTTGTTCGTCCAATAAGTGGTCCCGTGAAACGCATTGGTGCCGCTCTTGGTGATGATATTCACCACCGAGCCGGCTGTTTTCCCATACTGGGCCTGGAACTGGTTGGTGATTAGCCGGAACTCGGCGACAGTGTCGGGGTTTTCAATTTCCTGCGTCGCGCCGGCAACGCTCGGCTGATTGATGTCGGCGCCATTCAGCATGAAGTTGTTCGAGCGGGTACGAGCGCCGTTCACCGAAAACGAAACGCCGCCCGCCGCGAATGTTGAATTACCACTTGAAAGCTGACTTACGCCCGCCACCGACAGTGCCAGGTTCAAAACGTTGTGATTCGGCGCGAGTGGCAGGCTTTCGATTCGCTTCGTGTCGAAATTCACCCCGACTTCGGCGGTGGTGGTATTGATCAGCGGAGCATCCGAGGTTATGTTTACCGTTTCCGTGACTCCTGTCAGCGATAGCCTTACGGTGAGATCCGCTTCTTCGTTCAAGCGCAAGACAATCGGGCCCTGTGCATATTTCGAGAAGCCGGTGGCTTCCACCGCGATTTCGTAAGGTCCAACTGGAAGCTGTGGGAAGCGGAAGCGGCCGTCATTTCCGGTGGTAGTGCTCTGGGTGGCGTTGGTGTCCAGGTTTTTGACACCCACCCGCGCATTGACAACCTGGGCTCCGCTTGGATCCTGAACCGATCCGAGGATTGAACCGGAAGTTACTTGACCGTATGTTAATCCGGTCATAAAAATGCACAAAATCGACAATGCAAAACACTGTTTCATGTATTGGCAACTCCTATTTTTGCTAAAGACAAAACCTATTTGTGTTTGAGACGAACCTAACTCGACTCGGTTAGGCCGAGCCGGCGAAGCAATATGCAACCAATGTACCATGCCTGGTGAGAAGCTGTGAACAATCACAAGCCAACCCAGGCTAGAATGCCCGTGCCACAAGTAACACAGGCATTCTTGCCTGCGTGGGGCAGGATGGCATCCTGCCGTGCCTGTGTGGATCTTAGAGCAATGTTTTCACCTCGCCGTAAGGAAGTGCGCGCCGACTTGCTATCGTCATAGTTAATGTCACGCAAGCCAGTCGTTGTCCGTCGCGTGGACCAGTGCGAATCGCTCCACGACATATTTACTCACTGCCTGCCGGCGTTCGGTGGGGCGGCGCTGCGGCGCATCTACACCATACTGGACCGCGCCATCGGAATGGGCTGCCCGCTCACTATATCCATCGCCGGACCGGTCACTGTTTCCGGCCAGCATCAGACCTGGCTGATTCCGCTGCTCGAAACCGGCTGGGTGTTTTACCTTTCGACTACCGACGCAGTCTGCTATCACGACGGCCACCGCAGTCTGGATGCGTACAAACACGGACCCATCAGTGAGGTGCCCATATTCGGCGATGACGCCGCATTGCGCGACGAGAAGATCATCCGCGTAACGGACATGGCGTTCGACGAGGATGTGCTGCTGGACGAAGATCGCTTCCTGAGCGCCATTCTCCGGCGTCCCGAGTTCCAGAAAAAGATGACGGGAACCGAACTGCGAAACTTGTTGGGCAATTACTATGCCGGGCAGGAACAACGCACCGGCGTAGCTCCAGGGCTCCTGGCCACGTGCCATAGGTTAGCCATCCCCGTCCTGGTGGGCGCGCCCGCGGACGGCAGCGTTTTTCTAAACTCCATGAAGCTGTGGGCCATGCGTCAGGCGGGGCTTATACCCGAGTATGACTTCGATCTCGATCTGCACGCGGAAGTATTCGAAGCGTGTGCCTACCATCGCTGGGGATTGTTCGACAATGAAGTACACGCGCTGGCCACCGTCATTCTCGGTGGCGGCGTTCCGAAGAATTACAACTTGCAACCTGAGCCGGCGCTAGGGCAGGTGCTAGGGCTCCCAAATGTGCGTGGCTACGATTTCGACGTGCAGATTGTGACCGCGCCGGTGACAGATGGTTCGCTCAGCTCCTGCCCGCCAGCGGAAGCGGTTACGTGGGGCAAGGTGGACAAAGACGGATACAAGCAAAACACGGAAAGCGCGCAAGCGGACTACTCAATGCTAATGCCATTTCTGGTAAAGGCGCTTCTGGACAACCGCAGCCGATACGAGCGTATGGCCGCGGAGATTGGCGAAGATGCCCTGATACAACAGGAACCGCATGCTAGCGGTTACTTGCGAAAACGTGAAGGCTACCGTTTGTTCGAGCACCGGGAAGCGCTGGTGGAGCGCCTCCTTCAAGATGTGCGCGAGAACCGCCCCTGGCTGCTAGAGTCGCTCAAGTATGGATAACTAACCTAACCTGTGGCGCGGACACTCGTGTCCGCGGCCTCGAGACTCGTCTCGAGGCTCTTTTCCCCCGGCATAGAGTTGAGTAGGCTACAACACCGCCAGCGGATTAAACTCCCGCACGCCATTCGCCGTCAACGAACCAATCGGCACTTCAATGAGTCGATTAGCCGGGCGCGCATAACTCAACTCCACCTTCACGAAGTTATCCGACAGCGCACCCTCCGTCAGCGTGACTACCGAAAGCGTTCGTCCAATCGTCGCTCGCCGGAATTCCAGGTTCTTCCGCGCAGCCAAATCGCGCAGAACGCTATTCCGCTCCTTGCGCAATGCCATCGGCACCTGAATGCTCTCGGCCGCCGGCGTTCCGGGCCGCTCGGAGTAAGTGAACACATGCAGGTAAGTGAACGGCAGTCGTTCGATGAATTCGCGGCTCTCTTCAAATTCCTCGTTCCTTTCGCCTGGAAAACCAACCATGACGTCGGCGCCTATGGCCGCATCCGGCATCCAGGCGCGCGCTTTCAGGATGCGGTCTTCATAGTGGCGCGGCCGGTACTTGCGATGCATGCGGCGCAGAACCGTGTCCGATCCGGATTGCAGCGGCGCATGCACGTGCTTGGCGATACGCGGCGAGACAGCCATCAGTTCCAGAAGATCGTCGCTGAAATCCATCGGCTCCACGGAGCTGAGGCGCAGGCGTTCAATAGATGTTTCCGCGAGCAACCGGCGAACGAGATCCGCTAGTCGCATCTTGCTTCCCGTCTCGCGGCCCCAGCGTCCCAGGTTGATGCCGCTCAACACTACCTCTTTATAACGAGCCGCCAGATTGCGAACCTGTTCCACTACCTGCCCGGCCGGCGCGCTGCGGCTGCGTCCGCGCACGAACGGAATTATGCAGAATGAGCAGCGATTGTTACAGCCATCTTGAATCTTCAGATTCGGCCGCGTCCGATCCCCGGCGGCGTCTTCTACCGGTGCGGACAGGAATCCGCGCTGGGCAAAGATATCGCCAACATGAATTTCACCATGATAAGGCGTTTCTGACTGGGTGACGATTTCGGGAATCTGGATTTTGTGAGAATTTCCGACGACCCAAGCCACTCCAGGTAGTAGAGCCAGCTCGTCGGGCGCGCGCTGGGCGTAACATCCGGTCACGAGGATTCGGGCTTCAGGATTTTCCCGATGGGCCCGATGTACCGCCTTACGCACATCTTCATCGGCGGAAGCGGTGACAGTGCAAGTATTCAAGACCACGAGATCCGCCGCCGACGCTTCGCTCGTAGAACTGAACCCCTTGCCGAGCAGGGCTGCTTCGATGGCGGCGCCGTCCGCCTGGGAAGCCCGGCAACCGAAATTTTGGACCCGGAAACGCTGCACTGTTCCGATTCTACCAACCATAGTCCCTTTACATACCGGAGTGAAGAAAAAGCGAAAACCGCCGATAGACAACTAGATGCCGGACTCAGTTCTTTCACAACAGCAGCGCGACGAGGTTTTCCGAAATCTTCGTGACGCTCCACCTGATGACGATCCTTCCAAGCGCGCCCACACGTATGATTTCCGGCGTCCTGACCGAATTGCCAAGGATCAAATGCGGGCGATCCATTTGCTGCACGAAAACTTTGCCCGCAGCCTGGCTTCCAGTCTCTCGGCGTACCTGCGCGCGTACGTGGCGGTGAATCTCGTCTCGGTGGAACAGCTTTCATTCACGGAATTCACGCAGTGCCTTCCGTCGCCGAGTTGTCTGGTCTCTTTGGGGTTGCGTCCTTACGAAGGCAAGGCCCTTTTGGAGCTCAATCCCGGGCTGGTGTTTCCCATTATTGAAATGCTGCTGGGCGGAGGTTCCCGTTCGGCGCTCAAAATCAATCGCGAGATCACCGAGATCGAGCAAAGCGTGCTGGACGGGATGTTTCGCATCACCCTTCAGGATCTAAAGGCTGCCTGGCACCCGGTGACCCCGCTGGAGTTCACCATCGAAGCTCAGGAGACCGAGCCGCAGGTGCTGCGTATTCTTGCCCCCAATGAGGCGGTAGTCGCGGTGAGCCTGGAAGTCCGCATTGGCGAAAATTTAGGAATGATGAATATCGGAATTCCGTCAATCGTGGTCAAGATGCTGCGAAACAGGTTCGATCAACAGTGGTCGATACGGAAGAGCGAGTCGACGGAAAAGGAGCAAGCCAGGGTTCTCAGCCTGGCCGGTCAGGCGCAAATGCTGTTGGACGGACGCCTGGATGGTCCAACCCTGCGGGTAGAAGACCTGATGAACATCAAGGACGACGATGTTCTGACTTTTGACTACCCCGTGGGCCGGCTGGTGCATTTAACCGTCAACGGAAAACTCAAGTACCGTGGGCGGGTGGTCACCACCGGCGGAAAGCGCGCGTTCGAAATAGAAGAAGTGCATAAGGCCGGTTAATCCTCGGGCACTGGAGGCAAAGTGTCGCTGCCTGTGATCAGGCGCGCACCGCGATCGAAGGTCAGATATAAAAAACCCCAGTGGACGAAAACCAATATGCGGTTCGAGAATTCCACCAGATACATCAGGTGGATGAAGAGCCAGGCCAGCCATGCCAACAGGCCGGAAATCCGCAGCGGTCCAATTTGCGCCACGGCAGCCGCTCGGCCAATCACCGCCATTGTGCCTTTGTCGAAATAATGAAAAGGACGAACCATCGGGCCTTTCTGAGCGTCGGCGAGGAGGCGCTTGCGAATGAGCCTGGCTACGTAGGCGCCCTGTTGCATGGCCACCTGCGCCACTCCGGCCAGAGCAGCGCCCTTTTCTTCGAAGTGAGCCAAATCGCCAATCACGAAAATTTCAGGATGCCCGGGCACGCCGCAGTCGGGATTGACGATAACGCGGCCGCCACGATCGAGCATCGCGCCCGCGCGTCTATGCAATACCTCACCAAGAGGGGATGCGTGCACGCCGGCGGACCAGATCACCGTTCGAGCGGCGATCCGCTCGACACCCGAGGAAGTTTTCACCGTCACGCCTGCTTCGTCGATATCCGTCACGAACACGTTGGTCCGAGTCGTTACTCCGATCCTGCTCAGTGCCGCTTCGGCCTTCGCGGACAGTTTCGGGTCGAATGCCGTAAGCACTCGAGGCGCGCCTTCCAACAAGAGGATCACTGCTTCCTCCGGCCGTATCGAGCGGAAATCGCGCCGCAGCGTATCGTGCGCGATCTCGCCCAGCGCGCCCGCCAGCTCGACACCCGTTGGGCCTGCTCCAACCAGCACGAACGTCAACCATGCGCGGCGCTTTTGCGGATCGCGTTCTTTCTCCGCCGCCTCGAATGCGTACAGGATCTTGTGACGAATCTGGGTGGCTTGCTCGATCGTCTTCAAGCCCGGCGCCGCGCGTTGCCATGCATCGTGGCCGAAATAAAAATCACCCGAGCCGGTGGCGACGATCAGTGTGTCGTAATCCAGCTCGCCGGAATCGAGGATCACTTTCCGATGTTCCGTGTCGAGATCCCGCGCCTCGCCGAGCAGCACTTGGGTGTTCGCTTGATTGCGAAGGATGGCGCGCAAGGGAGAAGCAATTTCGCCCGGTGAAAGCGAGCCGGTGGCAACCTGGTAAAGCAGCGGCTGGAACAGATGAAAGTTCCGGCGGTCCAGCAGGGTAACTTGAGCCGGTGCGTTCTTGAGGGCCTTGGCCGCGAATAGCCCGCCAAAGCCGCCGCCCAGAATTACTATGCGATGCTTTTCGTCCATGTCCGTCACCTTCTATAGATGCTCATTTAACTATGATGGTTCAGGATGAAACAGCGAATTCTGGGACGGACCGGCATACACGTGAATGAGATTGGATATGGCGCTTGGGGCATTGGTGGAAACCAATGGATGGGCGGCTCCGATGACGAATCGATGCGGGCTCTGCGCCGGGCCATCGAATTGGGCGTCGATTTTATCGATACCGCTTTGGCCTATGGCGACGGCCATAGCGAGAAGCTGGTGGGGAAAGTGATTCGGGAAGGCCAGCACAGAATCCATCTTGCCTCCAAGATACCTCCCAAGAATCGGCTGTGGCCCGCTCAGCCGGGCGTCGGTATTGAAAGCGTTTTTCCGTATGAATACATCCTGAGTTGCACCGAAGAGAGCTTGCGTAATCTGAAAGTCGATACCATCGACCTCCAGCAGTTGCACGTGTGGAATCCGGAATGGTTCCACCGCGACGAATGGCGCCGGGCGTTTGAGGAACTGAAGACCGCCGGGAAGGTGCGGGCGGTGGGCGTGTCGATCAACGATCATCAGCCGGATTCGGCGCTGGAGCTGGTGCAGTCGGGCCTGGTCGACACCGTGCAGGTGATCTACAATGTTTTCGATCAGAGTCCGGAAAAGAATTTGTTTCCGCTGGCTCGGAAGATGAACGTGGGTGTGCTGGCGCGCGTGCCTTTCGACGAAGGCAGCCTGACCGGGACGATTACGGAATCGACCGAGTTTAGTCCGAAGGAATTTCGCGCCTTCTATTTTCGCGGCGACCGGAAGAAACAAGTGGTGGAACACGTCGCGGCCCTGGAGCGGGAATTGGACGGCGTCGATGGTTCACTGGCGGAGATTGCCCTTCGTTTCACAATCACGCATCCAGCCGTGAGCGCGGCCATCCCGGGAATGCGGACAGTGCGCAACGTGGAGCGGAACGTCGCGGCCGCGGACAAGGGTCCCTTGGACGAAGCGACCCTCCAGATTCTGAAGCGCCATGGGTGGGACAAGAACTTCTATAAATGAGTGAAAGAGGTGCCTGTCACCTCTTTCACCTGGCGGAGACCAGGCGGGCGATTCCGAATGCGGCGCCTGCCGCCAGGCCGCCGATCACTACCGTGCGGAAAGCGTTCGACAAGACCGGCATTCCGGTGTAGTGGCCTTTGATGCCGCCGAAAATCGCAAGCGCGACCAAGGTCGCAATCACCGACGCGATCAATGCCGAATACAGGTTGGCCATCAGCATATACGGAGCAAGCGGAATTAGTCCGCCGGCTATGTATGCGCCGGCGATGGTGGCCGCGCTGCGCAAAGCGCGCTTGGGATCTGGCGGCTCCAGGCCCAACTCAAAGCGCATCATGAAATCGATCCACTGCCTGGGGCGCTGGCGCAGCGAGTCCACGATAGGCACCGCCTCCTGCCTGGTAAGTCCATAGGTCTCGAAGACCTCCAACACTTCGCGCGCCTCCTCTTCCGGGATCTCTTCCACTTCGCGCTCTTCGCGCCGCAACTCGCTTTCGTAATGCTCGGCGTCGTTCTTGGCAGCCAGATATCCGCCGAGACCCATGGCGATTGAACCCGCGGCGATTTCAGCCAGCCCCGCTACAACAATGATCCGAGTGGTTGTGTCCGCGCCCGACAACCCGGCCGCCAACGCGAACGGAACGGTCAACCCATCCGCCATCCCGATGACGATATCCCGGACGAATTCCGACGCGGTAAAGTGCTTCTCAACGTGCGGCGTTTGCGGCATATTCTTTCAAGTATCGCCCAGTGTAGGAATGGGGCGCGGACGCTATTTGTTCCGGGGTTCCCTGGGCTACGATCCGGCCGCCGCGATCGCCTCCTTCCGGTCCCATGTCGATCACCCAATCGGCGCTGCGGATCACGTCGAGGTTATGCTCGATGATCAAAATGCTGCCGCCGTTTTCGATCAGCCGTTGGAATGCCGCCAGCAATTTGGCGATGTCGTCGAAGTGTAGACCGG
>CATPCJ010000431.1 GCA_955652915.1 uncultured Bryobacteraceae bacterium | reverse complement strand
CTTCAGTCCGAGTTCCGGGGAAGCGTTCGATCCTTGCAGTTCGGCGCAGCCTTCACCTGGTCGCACGCCATCGATGACGCTTCCGATTTCTTCGACACCACTGGCACTTTTGCGCTGCCTCAGAATAATGCGCATCTGTCCGAGCGCGGCTCATCCAGCTTCGATGCCCGCCTGCGCGGCACCGGCTACTTTGTTTGGGACCTGCCGCATCTCTCGAGACGGCCCGTGCTGAACGGCTGGCAACTGGCCGGCACCGTCTCAGCGCAAACCGGGCAACCGTTCCCCGTGAACACGGCCTTCGACATCAACAATGACGGGATCCTGACTGATCGCCTGGCGACGACGAACGGACTCCTTGGCTCGGCGATCGGCCGGCCCATTTCCGGGGCTAGCCGGACCACGCTCCTGGCTTTGACACCCGGCACCAACCCGGCCGCATTGCTGGCCAAACCAGGCTCCGACGGCATCGTAGGCAGAAACACGTTTCGAGCCGGCGGCATGGCGTCGATCGATCTAGCGCTTTCCAAGACGTTCGCCTTCAAAGAAAGATATCGCGTCGCGTGGCGGCTCGAGACCTTCAACACGGCCAATCGTTCCAACTTCGGCATACCGGTTCGCATCCTGGAATCGCCTGCATTCGGGCAAGCCACCCGTACGGTCACGGCGAACCGGATTCTGCAGATCGCGGGCAGGTTCGACTTTTGAAGTGAGTTCTTTCGACACCACATCTGGTTCATCAGCGCCCGCCGAATCCCAATTAGTACCTCATCGTACGCATCGCTCACGATTACGTTCATCCAGTTGCCGAAGGGCGGCATCGGGCGGACCCCGGTCCGCGCGGGTTCCACTGGACCCGCTATTCATTCGAAGAATCCAGTGGTTGCCGACTCAGAATGGCCGGCCGCGGACCGGGGAAGCTGTGAAATAATCGCTCTAAGATCCACACAGGCAAGAATGCCTGTGCCACAATTTGGTTACCGCTCTCCCGGACATACTATTTGGTTTGGGAGTATTTCAGGGCTTCCGAGGGGTCCGCCCCACAATTATTACAAGTGTTCGGCAGCGAATCTAAGTGGCGGAGTCACTAGGGTAAAACGCCTAAGCCGGAGGTAGCAATACGACCAATTTCATCCTTCCTTAAGTGTTTCGCCGCGTAGCATTTCCCCTATTCAAACCCTATTATGGGAACGAGATAGGTGGCTCAGATGAAGTGTCGATATTGTGATGTCGTGCTCGCGCCTCTTCGCAGTCTCACGGATGGTGAATTCTGCTGCGACAATCACCGCGAGGCATTCCACGCGCTGGGCGAAGACATGGCACGGTTTTCGTCCGTGCCTCCGGTGGATTCGCTGATCCGCCTGCATGTTGCGCTCAGTGGAGTCGAGGCGGATATTCCCACCGTTAGCGCCGGCAATTCGAAACCTCAAGATTTCCAAACGAAGGTGATCCGGACGGCGGCGTTCGCTGTTCAAGAGCCGACATCGGACGAACATACCGGACTACCGATCGCCGATCAATTGCTTCCACTGAAAGTCACTCAAACTGCCGCGGAATGCCACGAAGCCGCACCCCTTTCGGCTCCCACCGAAGAGCTATTCCGCGGGAGAACCATATTCCCCCGGAGCACGGCGCGGCCGGTAAGCATGCCGGTAATTGAAGAGCCGCAAGCTGCGCCGGATTGGGCTGCCAGCGCGCAGCCTGAGGTCCACTCCGATGCGGCCCCGGCGAGCGAATCCGGCGGTGAAGCCTCGCTGCATCCATCGGCCGACGTTCCGAAATCCTGGCGGTGGTTGGGAGATGTGTGGAGGAAGGCGCCGTCCGATTTGAAGTTCATCACGGTGCTGCTGCCCATTCTGCTGGCGGTTGCGATTGGACCGTCCATACCCAAGATCAGCATCGCGCAAGTAAACCCCGGCGGCGTTAAACAAATAGTCAGCGGGCAATGGAAGGATTTGCATCAGACCATCCTGAATCGCGCGGCGGTGGCCTACGCGGACGATTTCCGATCCGGGCTGGACGCGTGGGAAAGCCGATCCAATCTGACCACAAGCTGGTCCTACGACGCCACCGGCTTCGTGCAACCAGGTCCGCTGGCGGTGTTCAAGCCCAGCATCGACATGTCCGACTATCGCTTCGAATTTCTCGGCGAGATCGACCAGAAGGGCATGGGCTGCGCCTTCCGGGCGAAAGATCTGAACAATTATTACGCCCTGAAGTTCACGGTGGTGAAACCCGGCCCGCTGCCTCTGGTTCGCATGGTGCGGTATGCGGTGATCAACGGCAAGGAGGGGCCCCACGTGGAGAAGCCGCTACCGTTGACCGTACGCAAGGACATGATGTACCGCGTAATGTTGAATGTTCAGGGCAACGACTTCACGATCATGGCCCAGGGCCAAGTAGTGGATTTTTGGTCCGACAGCCGATTAAAGAGTGGTGGCGTCGGATTTTTCTGCGGGCGTGGCGAAAAAGCCCGCGTTCGGTGGGTTGAAGTTTCGCATCAGTATGACACGCTCGGGAGACTATGCGCGTACCTTGCCCCGTACGGAATTGAGGGCAGAAATGGAAACTGGAACTGATATATGAGCCAATTTAAATCGAGATCGTCGTCGGCCGCCGACTCCGTGAGCAAGAATCCCGCCAAGCCGGCCACGCTCGCCCGGGCCGTCTCTCTGCACATGGAAGGGAAACTGAAGGAAGGGCTGGAGGAGATCAATCGAACGCTTGAAGCGGGTGACGGCAGCCTGGAGACATTCTCGGCGAAGGCCCAGATCCAGTTTGAGCTGGAAATGTTCGAGGAGGCGTCGAAGAGTTACGCCAAAGTCCTCAGCTTGACTCCGCGGCATGCCGGGGCCAATTTTAACCTGGCGGTATGTCTCGAAAAATTGGGACGCTGGCAGGAGGCTAGCGACTTTTTCGAGAAGGCAGCCGAGGCGGATCCGAAGCGTCTGGAGACGCCGCTTGGGCTGGCCATTTGCCAACTTCATCTCGACAAAACGGACGCCGCCGCTCAGAGCTTCGAAAAAGTGCTGGCGCAACAACCGGACCATCCCACTGCTTTGTTCGGGAAGGCCGTGACACTGCAGCTTCAGTGGCATTTCGATGAAGCGGCGCGCATTTATCAATCGATTCTTGCCGGGAACCCAAACTCGGAGGAGTGCCTGGTGAATCTGGTCACTATCGGAATGGCGCGTAAAGATCACGCCATGATCCGCGACTATTCCGAAAAACTGCTGGTGCTGCGGCCCAACTCGCAAACCGCGCTGGAAGGCTTGGCGACGTGTGCTTTCGCCTCCAACGATTACCCGGCTGCGTTACGCTACTGCCTTAAGTTGACTGAGTATACGCCGGATAACTTCGACCGTTGGTTTAATACGGGAGTAGCCTATCAGAAGACCGGTGACTTGGAAGGCGCGGTCAAGGCTTATTCGGAAGCAGTGCGGACACGGCCGGATGCCAAACAAGCTTACGTGAACCTGGGCGTGGTGTTGCAGGAATCGGGCCAACTGGCGAAAGCCCGGGGGGCCTACGAGCGCGCCTTGCAGATTGCGCCGGACCTCTTCGAGGTGCTGCACAACCTGGCCACGGTCCTGGACAAAGAAGGATCGAAGGAAGAGGCCGAGCGTATTTACGTCAAGCTGCTGGCCCGCAACAACGACCTGGAAGACGTGTGGTTCCGGCTCGGGTGTCTGCGGTTGGAACGCGGCGAATACCGCGGCAGCGCGGAGGCGTTTCAGAAATGCGTGCAAAAGCGCGCCGATTGGCCGGAAGCGCAATTGAACCTCGGCATATCCTGCTGGAACATCGCCGATCCCGAGGGGGCGGTGAAGGCGTTTGAGTCAGTGCTGGAATCCAGTCCGGACTCAGTGGACGCGTTGCGAGGTTTGGCGTCGCTGGCCGTGGAGCGCGAAAATTTCGACCAGGCACTGGATTATCAGGCGCGCCTGATAGAAAAAGGCGAACGCAGCCCCGAGCTGTTCTACAACACCGGACTACTGCTGCAGAAAGCCGGCCAGTTGGACGATGCCATGCGCCTGTACCGGGAAGCTTTACAGGAGCGTCCCGAGTTTCCGGAAGCGCTGCTCAACCTGGGACACGTTTTGAAAGACCTGGGGCAGCCGAATGAAGCCCGGGATTGCTGGAAGAACGCGCTGGAGCAGAAGCCGGAGTTGGCGCAGGGGTATTTCGAAAAAGCGAACTGACCCGGAACACTCCGTTGCCGTCGTGGCTCTCGGAAACGATGTCACGCTACCAAACCGAGTGGGACTTCAGCTCATTTCCTCCCACGTCACCACTCGCTTCTCGTAAATCGATTTGCGCCCCATCATCGCCACCAGCGTCGAAAGGGCGGCCGAGCCGGCGTTGTTCAAGGGCTGCTTGTGACCGCGGGCATTGTCGAAAAAAGCGGCCAGCGCGAGAAGGCCGGGGTCTTGGCCTGCATTCGGGACGTCCAGCTTGATCTCGCCTTTTTTCTCGCGTTCGATCCAGGTCGCGGTCGGCAAATCGATGGCTCCGTTGGCGCCGTAAACGCGCTCCTTGATTCCGGAAAAGCCCGGCGGATCGAAATAGATGTGGCTGAATTCCAGGCGCACATCGTCCGGGAATTCGTAGATCACCGCGTAGTTGTCCATGGTGGTGCGCCCGGGTGGCACGTCCTTGAACAGGTTGATGCCGCCCGAGCCAAAGGCCCGCAGCGGATGCTTGCCGGTGGTCCATACAAACAAGTCGATGATGTGGCAGGCCTGCTCCACGATGTTGTCGCCAGACCGGTTGCGATCGAAATACCAGGGCGTATCGCGAGGCAGGTCGCCCGTGTGCCGGTAGCCCTGCAGGAAAAGCACCTTGCCGATGCCGCCCGAATGAATGAAGTCCATGGCGCGGCGGCGAGCCGGATCGTGCCGCAACTGGAACCCGGCCTGAAATATTCCCTTGGCGCTCTTGGCCGCGGAGGCCAGCAGCCGGACATCGGCAGGCGTCGAGGCCATGGGCTTCTCGCAGTAAACATTGTGGCCGACTTCGAGCGCATTGATGCCAATCATCTTATGCGTGTCGACCGGCGTCGCGATTACCGTCGCGTCGATATCTTTTCGCTCGTCGAGCATCTTGCGGAAGTCGGTATAGGTCGCGGGTCGAGCACCCGTAGCGCTGACGGCGGCTGCCGCCTTTTCGAGCCGCTCAGGATCCAAATCGCAAATGGCAATCACGCGGATGCCGGGGATTTTTAGCAAAGTCCGCAGCAGGTAAGAACCGCGATTTCCTACTCCGATCACTGCTACCCGAATCGTATCGTTCGCGGATTGCGCGGCCAGCAGCGCGGGCATGGCAACCGCGGTCTTGATCGCATCTCGCCGGGAATACATGTAGTCAGTATCCTGTATCTTGGCGTCGCGTATCGAAGTGAAACGTTTTGAGCTGGGCGATCTGCAGCGCGTGCTGGCGATCGAGCAGTCCTCGTTCGCCGAGGATGCCTGGGACCGGAAGCTGTTCCTGCAATATCATCGCCAGTGCCCCGATTTATTTCTGATCGCCAAGGTCGGACGCGGAATAGTGGGATACGCGATCACTTGCGTCAATTCCCGTGGCGCCGAGCTGGCCTCCATCGCAGTCCACCCGCGCGACCGCCGCCGAGGGGTTGCGAAGGCTCTGCTGGACTATACGGGTTCGCACTTGCGCGCCAAGCGCATCAAAACCTGGCGGCTGACGGTGGCAACTGAAAACGAGCCGGGCATTCGATTTTACGAGGAGTACGGTTTCAAACGCACACGATTGGTAAGACGCTATTACGGAGCACGACGCGATGGCTATAGCATGCGGCTTGACCTCATAGCATAATTAGAAAATGACTTCTCGCGGCGTCGAACGGGGAGTGCGATGATCGAGCGCTTGCGGGCGCGCCCGGATGTGAAGTTTTTCGGCGTCCTGCCAAGAGCCGCCGGTAGTCTGGCAATCGCCTGGTGGTGGGTGCTCCTGATGCGCGGACTGCTCCCTGCGCTGTTCGCCATCGCCATGGGCGTGTTGGTGGGCGCGGTCCAGCGCGGCGATGCGCTTGCAATACCGCTGGCGTCGGTTGGGGTCGTGTTCATACTGATGCAGGTGCTGTCGCCGGTCCATCTCGCGATCGGAACAAACCTCGGAAGCCGGACCGCTGCGTGGCTTTACGACGAACTCACCACTGCCTGCGTCCGCCCGCCTGGAATGGGCCACCTGGAAGACCCGCGCCTTACGTCGGATCTCACCATGGCGCGGGATTTCGACCTCGGCATCAGCGGCCCGCCGCTCTCCATCTCGATGGACTTCATCGCCTCCGGTCTGGTGACGATGGTGGGTGGATTCGCGGCGGCGGCGGTGCTGGCGGCCTACGCCTGGTGGGCTCCGATATTACTGGCCGGAGCCTGGCTCGGCACGCACTGGTTCCTTCGTGAAAGCGCCATTTGGCACGATCGCAATACCGAGGAAGTTCGCGAGGCGCAGCGTCACGCGGATTATGCGTACCGCCTTGCAGTGGATGCGCCCGCCGCCAAGGAATTACGTCTCTTTGGTCTCGCGGGATGGACTGTTGAGCGATTTAGCTCACGACGACGGCGCCTGCTCGATCTGCAATGGCATGCAACGCGTTTGCGTGAACGGCCGGTTTTGTGGAGCCTGCTGTTGGTGTTGTCCGCGAACGTGGCGGTGTTCTGGATGATGACCGAAGACGCTGTTGCCGGCCGATTGCCTCTGGGTCAGTTGGTTACCTTCGCGAGCGCAGCCGTTAGCACCAGCATGATCGCATTCGGTGGTTTGTCGTGGGCCTTGGACGGCGCTGCCGCTCCGGCCGGTGCAGTGCTGCGGCTGAGGGCGGCGATGGGTCCGGCGGGGGCACTCGTTCGCGGAAGCCATCTTGCACAAAATATGCCGGTGAAGGAGATCCGGTTCCGCAACGTGCGCTTCGCTTATCCGAACGCCGGCGAGCCGGTACTGGCCGGTTTCGATCTAACCATTCCAGCGGGTTCCTCTCTGGCGATTGTCGGCCAGAACGGCGCCGGCAAAACGACTCTGGCAAAGCTGCTGTGCCGCCTCTACGATCCGCAGGACGGGGCCATCGAAATCGACGGCGTCGATCTTCGCGAGATTGAAATCGATGCGTGGCGTTCACGTTTGACGGCCGTGTTTCAGGATTTCATTCGCTTCGAACTGCCACTGCGCGACAACGTAGCCCCAGCGGGCGCGCCCGACGCCGACATCCAAGCGGCGCTGGCCGATGCCGGCGCGACACAGCTTGCGAGTCTGGATACAGTGCTCGCGCGTGGCTATGAGGGTGGCACCGAACTCTCGGGCGGCCAGTGGCAACGCGTCGCTTTGGCCCGTGCATTGTGCGCCGTCAGACTCGGCGCAGGGGTGGTGCTTCTGGACGAACCCACCGCCCAACTGGATGTGCGCGGGGAGGCGGAAATTTTCGAACGTGTGCTTACCGCCACCCGCCGCGCCACCACCATAGTGATCTCGCATCGGTTCTCGACAGTACGGCATGCCGATCTTATTTGTGTTCTCGAACACGGCCGGGTGGTGGAACTGGGCACGCACGACGAGTTGATGGCTGCGCGCGGCCGCTACTGCACGATGTTTGAATTGCAAGCGTCGCGGTTCACTGAAAGCGACGAAGAAGGAATCGAGCTCGATGCCGCCGCCGGATAAAATTCCTGTTAGCGACCTGCCGCCCGCGCTGTCGTCGATGTGGCGAGCGCTCAAGCGCGGGTACGAAGCTGAACCGCGTCTTCTGAGCGTCTCACTTGGTTTATCGCTGCTGGCCGCGCTGCCCGATGCACTGCTGGCGCTATGGATGAAGCTATTGGCTGACGGCTTGCTCCGTCACAATCGCAATTTGGCGATCGGAGCGGCGATCGGCCTCGGCGTCTCGGCTGTGGCCACTTGGTTTATCAGAATTACCAGCGACCGCACGCAGCGCCGGTTTCGCGACCGCGTGGCGGTTGCCCTGGAGTCGCACGTGGCCCGGTTGCAGGCGTCCGTTGCCACCGTGGCTCACCACGAACGGCCGGAGTATCTCGATCGGCTCGCAATGCTGCGCGATCAGGTTTTCGTGCTGGATCACGTATTCATGTCGTTTTTCTCCACTTGCGGGTGGCTCCTGCGGCTGGGCGTGACTTTGGCGCTGCTCATTTCGATTCATCCCGCGCTGGCGCTGTTAACATTGCTGGCACTGCCGACGGTACTGGCCTCGACGTGGCGTCCGGCAGTGGAGCGCTCGGCGCAGGAGCGCGGCGCCTCCGCGAATCGTTTGGCGCGTCACCTTTTCACTACCGCCACAACCGCGCCGCCGGGCAAAGAAGTTCGCGTCACGCGGATTGGCGATCGCCTGGTGATGCAGCGGCGCCAGGCATGGGAACGCTGGTATGGGCCGGTGGCCGCGGCGCGTTGGGGCAGCGCGATGTGGCATGCGCTGGCATGGGCAATTTTCGGCGGTGCGTATTTGGGCGCGGTGGTGTTCGTTTCGTCGAGGCCGGGCGCAACCGCCGGTCAAGTGCTGCTGGTGCTGGCCGCGGGCTCGCGGCTGTCGGCGTACATCGCCGCGACCGTGGGAGAGATCGGATTCCTGCGGGGATTCTGGCTCGATGGCTCGCGGCGACTGGCTTGGTTGGAAGATTATGCCGCCGCGATGTTGGAGAATGCCGACACTCCTCCGCCGAAGCAGCTTGTGAATGGCATCCGCTTCGAAAACGTATCCTTCGCTTATCCCGGAACGACGCGCCGCGTGCTGGAAGATGTCAGCCTGGACCTGAAACCCGGCTCTGTAATTGCCATCGTCGGTGAGAACGGCGCCGGCAAAAGCACGCTAGTGAAGCTGCTGTGCCGGCTGTACCAGCCCGACCAGGGGCGCATTCTGGTGGATGGCGCGGACTTGGCGCGCATTTCCGCCGACGATTGGAGATCCCGTCTCGCTGGCGCGTTTCAAGATTTTTTCCGATTCGAATTCCACGCACGCCACACCGTAGGCGTTGGAGATCTGCGCCGGCTGGACGACGAACCCGCGGTGATGACGGCCGTGAATCGTGCTGGGGCGGACGATCTTGTGCAGGGGCTCACGTCGGGATTGGAGACGCAGCTCGGTCCGACTTGGCCCGGCGGAGTGGAAGTAAGCTTCGGCCAATGGCAGAAGCTGGCGCTGGCTCGTGGGTTCATGCGCGATCGTCCCTTGCTGCTGGTGCTGGACGAACCCACCGCGGCGCTGGACGCCGAGACCGAGCATGCGCTGTTTGAACGCTATGCCGCTGTGGCGCGCGGCGGGAAGGTGGATATGTTCGACGGCCGGATCACGATACTGGTGTCGCATCGGTTCAGCACGGTGCGCATGGCCGATCAGATTGTGGTGCTGAACGGCGCGCGAGTAGTGGAGGTAGGCAGCCACGAAGCGCTAATGGCCAAGGGTGGACAGTACGCGGAATTGTACGGCATCCAGGCGGCGGCGTATCGCTGAGATTTGTACTACTATCCAAACGCTGCTGTATCCCACCACACCGAAAACCAAAGCCGAGCAACGCCGGCGATCAGCCGCAAATTGCGGATGTTACGCGCCCATGGGTTGATCCGAAAGTGGCTCGTTCGCACCGCTAGGATGTCAGCCCCAACGGCCGGCATCGATCAACTCCGTGCCGCCGCCTAAAAATCCTCGCAGGCTGAGGAGATTTGAAGCCATTGTGGTGCAGCAATGTTAGAAATAACTATCCGTACGATGTGCTAATCCCCGGGAAGCTTCCAAACCAGCACTAAATCCTGAACGGCCGTCAACAAATATTGCTTCCCGTCCAACTCATACGTCATCGGCGAACTCACCACATGGCCGCCCGCTTGAACGTGCCACAGCGTCTTTCCGGTCTCCGGATCGAGCGCCATCAAGTTTCCCGCATTGTCCGCCGTGAAGAGCAGATGTCCCGCGGTCGTCAGGATACCCGCCGTCACCTCACCATCACCCAGTTCATGACTCCAGCGAATCTTGCCCGTCTGGTAATCGATCGCTTCGATTACTGAATTCGCCCACAGGTTACGATCCCGGCCGCCCCAGCCTTCCGCCTTGCCGCTGGCGGTGTGATAGAAAATGCTGATCACGCGCCGCGCGATGACATAGAACAATCCGCTGTCGGGATCGAAGCTCGGCGCCATCCAATTTGTCGCGCCGTCCGAAGCAGGTTCCACCAGGGTCCCATCCGATTTCGGATACTTGTCCAGCCTGGCGATGGGCCTGCCACGCGAATCCACGCCCGATGCCCAGTTGCTTTCAATGAAAGGCGCGGTCAGAAAACTCTTGCCGGTCGCGCGATCGAGCACGAAAAAATATCCATTCCGGCTGGCCTGTGCCAGCAATTTGCGCTTGGTTCCCTGGAAGCCGGCGTCAAATAGCACCGGAGTTTCCACCGCGTCCCAATCGTGAACGTCGTGCGGCGATGGCTGAAAATACCAGGCCAGCTTTCCGGTGTCGGGATTCAGCGCAACAATTGAGCACGTGTAGAGATTGTCCCCGAGCCGGCCCTCGCCGGCCAACACGGGATTCGGATTGCCGGTTCCCCAATACAGAAGGTTCAGATCCGGGTCATAAGTGCCGGTCATCCACGTCATGCCGCCGCCGTGCTCGATGGCATCGCCTTCCTTGGGCCAAGTCTCGGAACCTGGTTCACCTTTCTTCGGCTGGGAAGACCAGCGCCACTCAACTTTCCCGGTCTCCGGCTCGATCGACTCGAGGAATCCGGGCACATCGGTCACATCGCCGGAAATACCTACGATGACGTGATTGTGAACCACCAGCGGCGCCATGGTCGAGAAATAACCGAGCTTGACGTCGGCCAGTTCGATGTTCCAACGGACCGTGCCATCCTTGGCATTGAGCGAGACCAGGTGTGCGTCGGGCGTCGTGAAATAAAGCCAATTTCCGTACATGCCAACACCGCGATGTCCAATGTGATCGCCGCCGTCGGAGGTGTATTTGTAGTGCCAAATCTGCTGGCCGGTTCGTGCGTCCACAGCCCACACGTTGTCGGGCACCGTGAAATACAGAACCCCGTTGACCTCGAGAGGCGTGGATTTGATCGCAGCCGAGTGTGCTTGAAAGATCCAAGCCAGAGTGAGCGACTTTACGTTCGTTGAATCGATCTGCTTCAACGGGCTGTGACGCTGGCCGGAATAGTCGCCGTTATAGGTGGGCCATGTATCCGTCGCCGGTTTCAGCAGCGCCGCCGGATCCAGTCCCTGCGCCGCAAGCGCAATCGCCGAAAGAACCACAGAGAGAATTAGCTTCACTTCAATGTCTCCAGATACGCGAAGATGTCGTGGACGTTGGCGTCGGTGTACTGATGCAGCAGGTCCAGGTGCTTTTCCATTGGATCGCGCACTTCTACTTTTACCCGGTCGCGGGGCCAGGAACGATACCAACCGGTGCCGTCGCGCAAAGCTACGTTGAACTCGTCCATTTGCGCCAACGTTCCTGAAACCTGCTGCCCGGACGGAAGAGTAACCGTCACCATGCGGCGAGTTCCGCCCGGATACAGGAACCGGGCTTCGAGATTGATGGGCGTGTATTTTTTCGCGATACCCGCAAGATCGCCGGTTGGTGAGTGGCAGGTATCGCAGTGGCCGGCTCCGAAGAAATATGCCTTGCCGGCGGACGCATCGCCGGTTAACAGTTTTTCAAGTGGATAATCGCGTGGAACGCTGGCGCTATGCAGCGCCACCTGCGTTTGATCGTGAAGAAATGCAGCCAGGTCTGAAATCTGAGAGTTGTTATAGGCGAACGCAGGCATGTCCTTTTCGACACGGCCGTTCTTGACAACCGGCCCGATCAGGTTTCCGTCTTTGTCATGATTCACCAGCGCGGATCGAATCAGATCCGGACCGCGCGATCCGGTGGCATCGTTGCCGTGACAAAATCCGCAGGCCGATTGGAATAACTTTCGGCCTCGCTCCACAGCTTCGCTTTTTGGCTTTTGACAAAGGGCCGGAAAAGTTCCCAGCAAGAATGAGACAACGGCCGCGCCGCCGCGAAGAGTGCACATTTGTATCTACCATATCTCGATTCGCAGCCTGCTATGTTGAATTGCATGTCAGCACGAAAAATCGCCTTTACGCTTGCCGCCGCCGCCGGGCTCCTGGGCGCCCAGAACAAAGGCATACTGCTGGAGGACCTCACTTGGGTGGAGGCGGAGAAGGTGCTTACGCCGGAGACGATTGTGGTGATCCCAATCGGCGCCGAATCCAAGGAACATGGCCCGCATCTCAAACTCAAGAACGATTGGCTGATCGCCGAGTATCTGAAGCGTGAAGTGCTGCTGCGCGCGAATGTCGTGATTGCCCCCACGGTGAACTATCATTACTATCCCGCGTTTGTGGAATACCCTGGGTCGACAACGCTGCGTATCGAAACAGCGCGTGACCTGATGGTTGACATCGTCCGCAGTCTTGCCCGCTATGGACCGCGTCGCTTTTATGCGCTGAACACCGGAGTTTCAACGATGCGCGCCTTGCGTCTCTCCGCCGAAGTCCTGGCGGCCGACGGCATACAATTCCGATTCACGGACATCCTGAAAGTTGCCGAGGCTACGGAGAAACAGGTCAAGCAGGAGGAGGGTGGAACTCACGCGGACGAGATCGAAACCTCAATGATGTTATTCATCGCGCCTTCGACGGTGGACATGAAAAAAGCAGTGAAAGATTATCATCCCGGGAAAGGCGGCGGCTTGTCGCGCGATCCGAACGGGAAAGCCGACTACTCCGCCAGCGGCATCTTTGGCGACGCCACGCTGGCGACGCGGAAGAAGGGCGAGATCATGGTGCGTGCAATTGTGGCGGGCGTGCTCAAAGAAATCGACGACCTGCGGGAGAGTCCGGTGCACTAGGATGACCTTGTCTAAGAAAGAAGACACTGTCCTACGTTCAACTCTAGACTTCGGGACTGACAATGTGAATGACTTGACCGGGATCGATGGGCTCGACGGCTTTTAGCAACTGAGAAAAAATCGGCTGAAAATACTTGATGTTGTTGTCCGGCACGGCGACGACGACAACACCGAACTTCAATTTAGCGACATTCTGCTGGTGCTCGAGATTTTGGTCAACGGTAACGAACACATTGAATTGCTCTTCCGCCAGCGCCAGCAACTTTCCGTTGGGAATGCGTCCGTGACGCGTGGGTTGACGCACTCGTCTAGGAGGACACGCATTCGATCAGTTGCTCGCTAGCCAGTTCCAGAAACAGTTCTGCTTGTTCGCGGGAAACTGTGGGAGCGCCTTCCAGAAAATCTTCAATGGTATCGCCATGCTTGAGGTGATCGAGAAGCATCTGGATAGGAACACGCGTTCCAGCAAAGCACGGTGCCCCGCTCATGCGGTCGGGATCGATCCAAACGACTTGGCCGAGCTTGGCTTTTTGTTCCACCGTCATACTTTTAACCTACGCTAAAGCTGAGACTAGTATCAACTTGGCACTACTCCTCCCTTTTCAGAAGCCGCTTCCTCCTGCCCATCACACTCCCTGACCATTCGATACCTTTCTTTTCATTCGAAGTAGTCTCGCCTCCATCCAAGCCAGTAGAGGATTGGCAAAAGGTAGCCACCTCGGGAGGTAGGGACATGTTGAAAAAGATTGGACTTTCCACAGCGGCGTTGTTAGCGGCAATGGTCTTGGTACCGGCTCCGCCGGCACTTGCCGACGGCCGTGACGATTATAGGGCGCGTGGTAACTATTCGTCCTCGTATGGTTCGGGATATCGCGAGAATGCCGGCTATCGCAGCTACTATCGCTCGGCGGATCGCGACGACCATGTTTACGTTCCGCAAGATCGCGGCGCTCGACTGCGCGGCCGTTTCGAGTACAACGCTCCAGAATGGAGAGGTCAAGCATCACGAGGTTTCCGTGATCGCGATGATTATGGCGATCGCCGTTAGCAGCGGGTCGCGGTCCCTGGGTGTAGAGAGAAAATGTTGTTTATGGGCCCCATCAGAAATTTGGATGCGCAGGCAGTAATGGAGTGCGCTACTCTTTAAGATTCGCCCGGTTTTCTTTCTACACCCAGGAGGTTTTCATGAATCCGCAAGAGGTCTTGGAATTCGCCAAGAGCAATCAAGTCAAGCAGCTCGACTTGCGATTTTCCGATATTCCCGGACTGCAGCATCACGTCTCTTATCCCATCACTGAACTTTCGGAAGGTTCCTTCCAGGATGGTTTTGGAATGGATGGATCCAGTATCCGGGGTTGGGCGGCGATCAATGAGAGCGACATGCTCCTGATCCCCGATCCCTCCACCGCGTTTATCGATCCTTTTTATGAGATCCAAACGTTGGTAATGCTTTGCGACGTGCAGGACCCGATCACGCGCCAGAATTACAATCGCGATCCGCGCTGGATTGCGCGCAAAGCCGAGCTGTACATGAAGAACAGCGGCATCGGCGACACCGCCTTCTTTGGCGCGGAAGCCGAGTTCTTCATTTTTGACAACGTGCGCTTCGACCAGAATCAGCACTCCGGATTTTATTTCATCGACGCCGACGAAGGACGTTGGAACAGCGGCCGCGAAATGGACAATCTGGGTTACCGGCCGCGGTACAAAGAAGGTTATTTCCCGGTTCCGCCCACGGATCACTATCAGGACCTGCGAGGCAAGATGGTCCAAACCATGATCCAGTGCGGACTGCACATCGAGTGCCATCATCACGAAGTGGCCACCGGCGGCCAATGCGAAATCGATCAGCGCTTCGATACGCTGGTCAAGTCCGCGGACAACATGATGTTGTACAAATACATCGTCCGCAACGTGGCTAACCTGCACGGCAAGACCGTGACGTTCATGCCCAAGCCTCTCTTCGCCGACAATGGCAGCGGTATGCACACGCACCAGAGCATCTGGAATGCCGGTAAACCTTTGTTCGCCGGTGACGGGTACGCGGGATTGAGCGCGATGGCCCTGAACTACATCGGCGGATTGTTGAAGCACGCGCGGGCGCTGTCCGCGATCATCGCGCCCACAACCAACAGCTACAAGCGGTTGGTGCCGGGCTACGAGGCTCCGGTGAATCTGGCGTACTCGCGCCGCAATCGGTCGGCCGCTTGCCGGATTCCGATGTACTCGGCGAGTCCGAAGGCGAAGCGCGTAGAATTCCGCCCGCCCGATCCCGCATCTAATCCGTATCTGGCCTTCGCCGCCATGCTGATGGCTGGTCTGGACGGCGTGCTGAACAAAATCGATCCCGGCGAACCGCTGGATAAGGACATCTACGATCTGTCGCCGGAGGAAATGAAGAGTGTGCCATCCATGCCTTCTTCACTCGAAGAGGCGCTCGACTGTCTCGAGGAAGATCACGAATTCATGCTGAAGGGCGACGTGTTCAGCGAGGATCTCATCGAAACGTTCGTGGATTACAAGCGCAAGAACGAAGCCGATGCGATCCGCTTGCGGCCGCATCCCTACGAGTTCGCGCTATATTACGACATCTAAAGTTAACACCCGCTCCGCTAGAGCTGTGAAAAAATCGCTTTAAGATCCACGCAGGCAAGAATGCCTGTGCCACAATTTGCACGTGTGGCATACGCATTCTTGCCTGTGTTGGTTTATGATTTTTCACATCGGCTTACCGTCGCGGCTTTGCTGCGCCGACGTGGTTATGCACGCTCCGTTACCGTCGCGGTTCTGTAACGAGTTTCTGTAAGGCATCCTCTGCTTGGCGCTGGATATTGGGATCGGCGCTTTTGGCCGCTTGCCTCAAGTGTTGCCGTGCAGCGACCTTCTCACCCTTCGCAGCCACAATCAATCCGGCATTCAAGTGGGCGAGTTCAAAGTCCGGCCGCAACCGGATAGCCGCCAGGAATTCGTTCAATGCTTCCTCATGATTTCCCTTGCGCTCCAGCAGAGTGCCTCTAAAGTTGTGCGCCTCCGGTGATTTTGGATCTGCTTTCACCGCCGCCTCGATCTGCCGCCGAGCCTCTTCAAACTGATTCAGACGGGCCAGCGTCACCGCATAGTTCGTCCGCATCTCGGCGTCATTGGGCTTAAGTTGAACCGCTCGTGCTAAGTAGAAGGCCGCCGCCGCAGCATCGCCGCGTGCGGTTAGCAAATGGCCCAGATTCCCCAACGCATCTGCAAAATCCGGATTGATCTGCAAAGCGCTGAGAAATTCCTTTTCGGCGCGATCCATTTCGCCCCTGCCGGCCAAAGCCGCGCCCAGCAAGTTGTGGGCTTCAGCCAGATCGGGATCAAGCTCCACTGACTTTCCGAATGCAAAGATGGCGTCGGCTTCCCGCTCAATTCCTGAATACGCGATCCCGAGTTGGTACCAGAGCAAAGCATCGGAAGGCGCCACCGTGACCGCGTGCGTCAGCACTTCTACGGCGCGCGCTGCGTGGCCGGCCTGCGTCAATGCATCGGCGAGATTCAGCAACACCACTGAGGAATCCGGCTTGCGCTTGGCCGCCTCTTCAAAAGCCGGAATTGCCTTCGCTGGGTTGCGCTGGCTCAGCCAAGCCTGACCAAGCTCGACATAAAATTCGGCCTGCGTCGGCTTCTGGACGGCGATCGCCGCAATCAATCGCGGCAATCCGTTCGCGACGGCGGCGTACAAAGCGTCGGGCCCCTTTCGGGACAATGGCGAAGGATAGTAAGGAACAACTTCGCCGTGATACCGATTCGCATCAAATTCCTGACGCTCCGCAATCTGAGCCAGCGGATTGCGCGCTAGCGGACGGCGTTGAATCAGATGGTCCGTCATCACCGCGTGTATGACGTCTTGTGTCCGCCGCTTCGGCATGTGGCAACCCACGCAATCCGGAGCGCTCGTATGCCTGCCCGCTGCCACGGCCTGTTGAAACGCAGAAGTATGGCATTGCCGGCACACGCCGTTGTAATGCAACGCGGCTTGTTCACCGCGTGGAACGTCATGTGGGTTGTGGCATGTGGTGCAAGTGAGTTTACCGCTGCTTCGCAGGAAGCACTCGGATTTGCGAAGCCGATAGGCCGAGTGAGCGATTTCAAAATCATCCTTGTACTTGCTTCCGGGAGCGTGATCGAAAAAGATCATGTAATCGCCCAACGGTTCGCCGGGCCGATAGGAAAAAGGCTCGCGGCCGTACCTCCGGATGGAATGCGGCAAGTGCAGGCTGGTTGTTTCCAGGTGGCATTGCATGCACGCCTCCATTTGACGCTCCATGCTTAGCCGCGCGGGATTCACGATGGCCTTGCGCACCTCGTCGCCGCTCGCGCCCTTTGTGCCGGCCAAGGTGACGTGGTTCGCACCGGGTCCATGGCAGCGCTGGCAATCGATTCCTTCCGGCAACGCCCCCATGTAGACCGGCTCACTACCGGGTTCAGCATGCCCGGTGGGAATCCGCGGATAGGAATTGTGGCAGCCCATGCACTCGTACGCAATGGTCGTGGGTGGCAGCGTGTAATCGCGGTCATATCCGGGATTCATTGCCCACGTGCCGCCGTTTTCCGAATACCAGGCGAGCGGAAGTTCTATGAGCGTTCCGCGATCGGCGCTGTGAAGATAAGTCCGGACATGGTTGCCGGAGCCCATGATGTAATCGATGCGGGACTCCTGAACCTGGATTTCCCGTCCTCCCGGTCCGATGCGCCAGCGCCGTTGGTAATACTTCCCGTCGCGTTGCAGCATGGCGTACCAGGTGCGTGATTTCTCGTGGAAAAAAGGATTGCCATGGGCATAATCCTCCACCGTTTTACCGGCTCGAGGACGGTAAAAGGAACGAGCCATTCCCGTAAGAGCATAGGTCCGCGCGATCTTCTCGTGACAGCCCGCGCAGAGCCGCGCGTCGACGTACGCATTGGACGCGGGTGGACCGGGTGACTGTCCTCGCAGCAAGAGGAATAATGCCAGCGGAAGGAGCCGGTTCAATTTCCTCTGCATTTGGCGACGATCGCAGTAACGTCGTCGTGCTGTTCATGCGGGCCGAAGCGTTGCACCTCGTCGACAATCGACGCAACCAGGGCTTGAGGAGACGCTTCGCGATGCCGCCGCAACGCTGCAATCAAATTGTGCTCCCCGAATTCCTCGCCGTCTCCATTCAACGATTCTGTTATGCCATCCGTGTAAAGCGCGAGCGTATCTCCAGAATGCAACTGGCAAGTCCCCATCGAGCAGTCCCATTCCTTGAAGATGCCTAAAACGGTGCACGTGGAATCCAGCCGCTCCAGACTGTTATCGCCCCGCAGAAGAAGAGCGCATAGGTGCCCGCAATTGGCGTAGCGAAGACGCTGCGTCCTATCGTCGTATTCGGCGAAGAACAGCGTGGCATAGGCGCTGTCTATCGTGTTCTCGAAAAAGAGCTGGTTCACCGACTTCAGGAATCGCTCGGGGTGATCCAATGCAATGGCGCACTGGCTGCGCAGGTTCGCCTGTAGATTCGCCATCAGCAAAGCGGCGGCGATTCCTTTCCCGGCAATGTCTCCTATCACTAACCCGACTCGGTCCCGGCCGAGATCCAGAAAATCGTAGTAGTCCCCGCCCACCTGGCGAGCCTGGACGCATACCCCCGCATAATCCAGCGTCTTCAGGGACGGTAGCGTTTGGGGAAATAGCCTGGCTTGCACCTGCTTTGCAATTTCCAATTCCTGGGCGGCGCGATGTTCGGTCTCCAGCTTTTCGGCAATCGCGCGACGTTGCGCTTCCACCTCCCGGCTCACCTCGTCAAAGCCTACAAGTGAAAATGAGTTTCCATCCACATCCTTGAAGCGGGTGAACACTCCGCCCCAAACCGGCGGCTGCGCGTCATTTAGCTGCGCCGAAGGCGAGGCTAGTGGCCGCTCATACTTGACTCGTTTGAGGCGCGGCGTATGCTGGAAGCGAACTCCGCGCTGGCGCCATTCATTGTACTTGCCAATGACATCTTCGGTAACAAAAACAATATGCGTCGACCGGCCGATGAGACCGAATTCCTTGGTATCCGGTTTGGGAGCCACGAGCGCGAGCACCGTGGAGCCGTCGGGTGGAGAGACCGCAACCCACCGGTCGCCGGACTGGATCGCGGCGTCAAAAGCCAGATCGAAACCAAGCTGGTCCACGTAAAATCGTAGGCTTCGATCCTGATCTCGAACGAAAATGTTGATGGCGTGAATACTGAGGTAGGGCGCGTTCTTATGCAGGGGCTGTAGATATCGGCCGGCTCTCGCGGGTGATGGAGCGCTGCCCATTGAGTGATTATAACGGGCTGGGGACTGGGGTCTGGGGACTGGGGCTGCGGATCCGCCCCCCAGCCCCCCAAGCCCCTAGTCCCGCACGGGCTCGCGATCCACCAGCATAACCAGGATAGCCGCGCTCGTCACCGCCACCCGGCCCGTGATGCAGTGATGGCCGGCCCAAGTGCCGTCTTCATTCTGCAGCTTTACCAGCTTGGTCTTGATGTCGGAGTTCCATTTCTCCCACTCCGCCCCACCGGTCCGATGCAGGGAGTCGCTGATATTGAGGTACGAGAAAAACTCTTCCCCGCCGAACGATCCGAAGCCCATCACGTAGCGCTGGTCGGCAAGATTTTTGGTCATCGACTTGATTTGCGCGGCGTTCGCCCTCCGGTCATTATCGGTGCGGCTCATTTGTTCCAGCGCTTGCGCATCCTGATATAAGCGAACTCCCGCGGAGGCAGGCATCGCCGTGGGAGAGACCGCGCCGTTGGCCGTGTACTCCTTCACCTTGTCCATGGCCGCGCCCGACACCGCGACACCCTTTTGTTGCGCAATGTATAAACTGCGTGACGCCATGGATGTGCCGAGGATAGGCGCCCATCCACCCGCCATGTTCCAACTTCCGTCCTTGAGTTGATTCTTCTCGATCTTGGCGACGCACTTTTGGAGCGCTTGGCGGACATGCGCATTCGCGCGCGCGCTGCCCATCTGGCCGTCGAGCTCGGCGAGCAATTTGGATGTAAGAAATGTATCGATGTAAGGGCCGAGCTTGCGTTGAATCTGCGTTCCGTGCAGTGTGGTTACTTGCAGGTTCTCGGCGGGGCTGGAGTCGACGCTCCGCAATACGAAATCAACCGCGCGCACGAGCGCGGCCTGATATTCGCCTTTGACGGGCGTGCTTCCGGAATGCAGCAACGCCGCGGCAGCCACGGCCGTATTCGCGACATCGTTTCCGTTGGTTTCCAGGTGCTCACCCTGCCGCACGTAGGAGGTCTCGCCCCCATCCTGGCCCCAGCCGCCATCCTTGCCCTGCACCGACACCAGCCATTTCGCTCCCTTTTCGACCGCGATCGATACGGGATCGTTCTTACTTAAGGTAGTGTTGCCGGAAATGGCGTAAAGCGCGAAAACGACAGTAGCTAATCCGCTAACAAAAAGAGGTTTCATGTGGACTCCTTGCCCATGAATGCCGTGGGCGGAAGAATCCTTTCACACACTCCCTTACGGTCATGGTTCTGTAAGTCTTTCAGAACCGCGACCGCAAGGGAGTCGTGCCCCCTTTCAGGCGAGCCGTACGTCGGCAAAAACGAACCCATCACGTTCCACAATCTCCCCACCCTGGACAGGGATCCCCCAAGAAAACATCGGCCCCGCATGCACAAATGTATGGAATTCCCCATTCTCCCCGCAGGGATCGATCCCAGACGGCAGCTCCGCGAGGAAGCGCGAATCAAAATCGCGCCCGGCAAATTCTCGCGCCAGAACCTTCGGATTGACGCACGTAATCTTCGCCCGCAGCCCGGCAGCGATCATGTCCTTGGCAAGCTTCGGCGTAGGCATATCCCACACCGGGAAAATTGGTTCGAGTCCCGAGCCCGCGACCTGTTTTTCCCGATACCTCCGGATGTCGGCCAGAAACAAATCGCCGAATGCGATGGCCTGCAGGCCCTCTTGCATCGCTCGCTCATAAACACCCCGCATCCGCGCTTCATATTGATCGTTGGAGCAAGGCCAGGGCAGCGGGACCTGCCACAAAGGCACACCCACCGACGCCGCCTGCAATTCCAAAAGCTCGCGTCGCACGGCGTGCATTGCCACACGATCGAACTCGGCATTGATGGTGGTGATGAGCGCGGCGACTTCGATTTCAGGATCTTGCTTCAGCAGGTAGAGCGACCAGGCGCTGTCCTTGCCGCTACTCCACGAGAGAGCTACGCGCTTCAAGCAGTGGCGGCGACGCGTTCCTGAACGGCGACGGTGCGGCTAAGCCAGGCATGCAGCCCGAAAAGGACGCCGGTGTAAACCAGGTCGCCCGCCAGAGTCCAACCGAAGAATGGAATCGCGGCGACGTAGCAATCGGCCAAGCCGGTAATGCTGCGCGGATAGGCTTGGAACCAGAGCCAGCTTCCGAAATTGGTGAGTAGGAAAAACTGCATGCTGTTGAGCAGTGCGAAGGACGCAATCTTCGGCATGCTCTCGGTACCACGCAGATATCGGCCTAGCCAAACGCTGATCAGGAAGCTGATGTAACTGAAAAGTTGAAACTTCGAGTAGGCGGGATAACCGTAGAACGCGCCTAGAATCGGATCGGTGACGGCCATCAATGCGATCGGCATCAGGTAGGCCTGCCACACCGGCAATCGCGCGCCCGCAAACAAGCTCATGGAACCCACCGGCGCGAAATTCGGCGGATGCGGAAGCAAACGAGCGATTGCTCCCAGCGTAGTAAGCGCCAAAGCCACAGGCCGCCAATTGGAGTTCTTGGTCATAAAAAAAGTATAACGCGTTCTTAGTTCGCTGGTACGATTGGAATTGTGGATTATCAACAGTTAGGCAATACCGGCGTTTTCGTGTCTCGCATCTGCTTCGGCGCCATGACGTTTGGCGGAAGCGGCTCCATCTTCCAGGTGATTGGCGGGCTGCCGCAAACGGACGCCGACAAGCTGGTAGGCGATTGCATCGAGGCCGGCGTCAATTTCTTCGACACAGCCAACGTCTACGCCATCGGAGAGTCGGAGACGATGCTGGCGAAGGCCCTGGGCGCCCGCCGCAAGGATGTCGTCGTCGCCTCGAAGGTTTTCGGCAGGATGGGCCAAGGTCCAAACCAAGTGGGCCTTTCGCGATTGCACATCATGCAAGCCATCGAAGGCAGCCTAGCCCGGATGAACACCGATTACGTCGACCTGTATCAGATTCACGGTTTCGACTCACTGACGCCGCTGGAGGAAACGCTCGGCGCTCTGACGGATCTGGTGCGCCAAGGCAAGGTCCGTTATATCGGCTGTTCGAATCTCGACGCGTGGCAAATCATGAAGTCGCTCGGAATCTCGGCGCTCGGTCATCTGGAAAAATTCGTGACGTTGCAAGCGTACTACTCGTTGGCTGGCCGCGACCTGGAACGCGAGATCGTGCCGATGCTATTGGACCAGAAAATGGGGCTGCTGGTGTGGAG
>CATPCJ010000430.1 GCA_955652915.1 uncultured Bryobacteraceae bacterium | reverse complement strand
TCACGATCACGCGTGAACCTTCGGCCCCGGCTAGCGGCTCCATCAACTCGACCTTACCGTTGCGGTAGACGCCTTCAACCGACTTGACCATGCCCATATTATGCCGCAATGGGGCGTAAGCCGAGGGCTGGCACGGTAGGATACGATGAATAGTCGTACGGCAATGAAGACGCACAATGCCGGCCATCAAGAACATTCCCGGTCCGTACCGGTTCTTCTTCTACAGCTTCGACTGTAACGAGCCTGAGCACGTGCACGTTCAGCGTGAGAATAAGGTCTGCAAATACTGGCTTCGGCCCTTGGCGCTGGGCCGCAACGATGGGTTTTCGGCGCGAGAATTGAATAGTATCCGCGCCGACGTCGCTGGCAATATTGAGAGGATTTTGGAGGCTTGGCATGAACATTGCGGCTAACGTCGAGGATCGCGTTCAGACTGTTTCGGTCACTGAGGACACGATTACGGCCCAGTTGGTGGATGGCCGGACAATTAGTGTTCCCTTAGCATGGTCCTGGCGCCTCTCAGAGGCAACCCCCGAGCAGCGTTCACGATTCGAGATCATCGGCAGCGGTACTGGGATACGATGGCCCGAGATTGATGAAGACATTAGCGTGAGCGGGATGCTCCACGGAGTCCCGGCGCGAAGGCCTACCAGGAGTAATGAGTGAAAGGGGTGAGAGCCACCTCATTTCAGCAGCGCTAGCTCCACCGCATCCAAAAACTTACTAATCTCCGACGTCGGCGCCCCGTAATTATTCACCAAAAACGAAAACGCCAGCGGACCATATTCCGGCGAATCGATGTATCCAGAATTCGCTCGCACATGTCCCAACGTACCCGTCTTCGCCCGGATCGCGCGGGCCTCCGGATGCTCCGCGAATCGCGTCCGCAGCGTTCCATCCACTCCGGCGATTGGAAGCAGGTCCACAAAAGTATCGCGGTTCGCGGACTTGTACATATAGACAAGGAGCTTGGTGATGGCGGCGGGCGTTACCAGGGTGCTGCGGGACAATCCGGAGCCATCCGTTAGCCGATAGTCATCCTTCGAAACGCCGATTTCAGTCAGGAAATCCCGCATCTCGGCGAGGCCAGCGTCGCGGCTTCCAAAATGCTTTGCCACCGCTCCCACCTCGCGCAGCATCACTTCGGCGTGCAGGTTCTGGCTTACCTTATCGATCACTTGCAGCAGTTCGGCCAACGGCGGTGAAGATCTCTGCGCCAAAACTACCCTGGGCCGCGCTTGATCGGGGTTGAACGCGTCGTCGGACATGCGATGCCTCGAAACCGCCTTTCCATGGATCGAAATTCCGCGCCGTAAAAGAGCGTCGCGCAGCACTTCGGCGGCGTAAAGGGCCGGGTCGTCCACTGCCAGCAATTGCGTCATGCCGGCGTCGCCGATGGGAATCGATCCCCATATGTGTACCTGCCGGCCGCTCGTTTTTCGGTCGAAATTGACTCTTCGCTCGCCGCCTTCCTGGGTGCGCACGCGGTTGTCGATCGAGAAGTATTCGAAGGGTGGCAGCAGCGACAACGTAGCGGGGTCGCCCGCGCGTGCAGCCGGCCGGATGGTAACAGCGAAACTATTGTCGTCCAGAATCAGCGCGCTCACCGGAGCGCCGTATTCCCACATCGAATCGCCAAAAGTCCATCCATCGGCGTAAGGCGCCCAGAGATAGCGGCGGTCGTCGCCGACGATGTCTCCGCGGATTCGCCGCAAGCCTTTCGCCACCAGTTGGGTCACCATTTCATCCACGGCACGGAATGAAAAATCGCCCGACGAGGTCGAATGATTCTGGTAAGGATACGTTCTACCCGACAGACTGGGATCGCCGCCACCCACAAACACAACATCCGCGTCGAGTGTCCCGTTCGCATCGATCGGCCGGCTGGCGCAGATCTGAGTGGTGAGCCGATACTGCGGTCCGAGCCTCGCCAGCGCAAGCGCGGTAGTGAACAGCTTCATGTTCGAAGCCGGCGCAAGCAAGCGATCCTGGTTGCGTTCATAGACGATATGCCCGTCGGTCAAGCTGACGACTTGCATCCCGACATACGCATTGGCGAGCGCCGGCGAGGTTGCAACCAGGTCGTCGATCTTGGACTTGAGGTCGGCGGCGGACGCCATCGAGAGCGTCAAACAAAAAATCGGGAAGCGACGCATCGATAAGACATTATCGTTCAACTCAGGCGTGCTTTGCGATGAACGTACCAGTCGCTTTGAAACACTTCCGCCGGATCATAGATCAGTTTCCTGGCGAGAAACTCGCGGAACCGTGTATAACAGATTTGGACTTGTCGCGCAGTGGCCCACCGATGATACGTCAGGTAAAAGCTGCCGTCGTAGTGGATTCCCAAGTCGATTAATGTGCGGAAGGCGCGAGCGGCAGCCCGTAAGCCGGCTCATCGTGCGGCACGTAAAGATTGAAAACCACGCACGCGTTGCTCTGCTTCGTCCAGGCGAGGAAACTCTCTTCGTCTTTTTCGATAAGCCGGACGGTGCCGTAGATCAGATTCGCCTTCTGCTCGCGCAAAGACTGCCCCGCCTCTTCCATGAAATTCACAAGCGCCAATCGAGGACCGTAGATTTCGGTGATCATCTCCGTGGCCTTCACCTTGGCATGCATTCTGCGATCGAGTTCCAGGTGATAGTTCGGTTGGTAGGCGGCCGAGAGCTGCCAGTCGTGATAGTAGATTTGTCCGGATGTGGCCAAGTAACGTTTCGTGTAGACGTCGAAGGCCCGTCGCTTGTGCGTGTGGGAATAGTACGTAAGCCGGGCCCAGTCGTCTGGATGGAAACGCTTCGGATTCTCAGTCAGCTTCGTATCGGACTCCACGGGCTGATAACAAGAAAAGACTCCACGCCGCAGAAAGCTATCGCGGACGCTGTCAGTAGCGAACTGGAAATCGCCATAGAGATAGCCGTCGGATTCGCTCGGCAAATGCGTTGGGGATGTTCTCGATGTCGGCGATCTTGACCACGCGCCGCACTTTCACGCGCGGAGTCAGCCGCAAGCGCACTGAGGTCACCACGCCGAAGAGCCCATAGCCGCCGATCGCCAGACGGAACAAATCGGGATTCGTCGATCGGTCGCAACGAATCACGTCGCCTTGCGCGTTCATCAATTGAAAAGACTCCACATCGTTGATGAAAGGCTTGAGTTTCAATCCGCGCCCATGCACGATTGGAAGCTGGCGCGCCCCCCAGGGACAGCCGGTCCGCTCCGGTCTGCTTCTGAAAGATGCCGAGTTGCGATTCGCTCCCGGCCTGCCGTTGAGCAAGCTCGTTTAGCAAATCGGGCCATTCGATGCCGGCTTCCGTCTCGATGGTCTGACTTCCTGGATCAAGAGCGATTACGCGGTTCAGGCCGCGGGTGTCCAGCAAAACCATTCCTGTGCCAAACTGTTGCCCGCCCATGGAATGACGGCTGCCCGAGACGCTAACGGCCAAACCTTCGCGGCGTGCTTGAAGGATCGCCTCACGCAGATGCTCCAGCGATCGTGGATGCACGACGCGTGCGACGCTCGTGAGGTTGAGTTTTGAGTCGACGTCATTAACTTCAAGGGGCTCCTCGGCGGTGATTCCCACACGCGCCGAGGCCAGGGCCAGCGCTCCATAACCGATGACGGCTCGTCTAGTGGATTGCAAAGATAAATACCCGGCTCGGCGCATCCTCAGGCAGCAGCATTAGCTCGTTGCCACGAATCGCCATTCCCTCTCGTGTGTATAGAACTCCTCGGTCAGTGTTGCCCGCCTTCACGCGCCTTGCCAGACGCAAGGACGGAAAATCCAGCCAATCGATCGCGCCCGTCTTGTCCGGAAGGATGCCCGAAGCGATGATCTGCCCCGAATCGAACTTCATGTCCTGATAACCATTGTCCGTGGGACTGGGCACTTTGCGGATCAGCCGCCCGCTATGATCCCAGATATAAAACTCCTTGCTGTCCCAGTTACCGCCGATCAGGAACTCCGGCGTCACCGCGATGCACCCGATATGATCCGCCACCTCGAATTGAAATTCCAGCTCCAAAGTCCGCTGGCTTCGTTTTTGAATAACGCTGCTGCTTTTCGGACGATACTCGGCCACGGGAATCCACAGCGACGCGCCGTCGGCTGATAAACCGCCTGGATGATAGCGGTTGCCGTCGCCGATCTCACGCTGCCGCATCAGCTCTCCAGTGGTCCGCGAGAATTCCTGCAGCCAGCCTTTTGGGTTCGTTTTGTCCACTGACGTGACCCATAACTGTCGATCGTTGAAGTCGATGCCTTGCACGTGCTGCGTCGGCGCCTGCAATTCGAGTACGCGAATCAACTTGAAATCCGATAGTACGGCCGCTTCGGCAGTCAATAAGAATATCGCTAGCAGCAACACTATTCGGGGCGCCATGTATCGAGCATAGGCGTATTCACGCAATCGTTGCGGTTTATTTACCCCAGCGCAATCCACTTGGAGATATACTGGCTTCTTCCGAAAGGGGAACCAGTATGAAGTGTTTCGCGATTCGCGGATTGCTGTTGGTGTTGACTATCGCCCTGACCACGACGTTAGGGCTGGCGCAATTCGAAACGGCAACCCTCACCGGCGTCATCACGGATTCCGCGGGGGCAGTGGTTCCGAAGGCGGACGTCAAAGCCATCAATGAGGCAACCAACCTCGAATCCAGCGCCGCCGCCAATGCGGAGGGCCGCTATTTCTTCCCGAATCTTCGGCCCGGCTCCTATCGGGTAACCGCGTCCGCGCAAGGCTTCAAACAGTTTGTTTCGGCCGGCGTGGTTCTGCAGGTGAACCAAGCCGCGCGGCTGGACATACAACTTACCGTCGGCGCTGTCACCGAGCAAGTGAATGTGACCGGAGAAGCGCCCGTGCTAGAGACCGAGTCAGGCGGCCGCGGCGCTGTGATCGATCAAACAAAGATCGTCGAGCTGCCGCTCAATGGCCGCGATTACAATCAGCTCGCGCTGCTGTCACCGGGCGTGCTGGCGCCAACGCCACGGCTCGCGTCCGTCGGGTTTCGCGGCGTCTTCAATGTAAACGGCAATCGCGCGTTCCAGAACGCTTTCCAATTGGATGGCGTCGACAATACTTCCTACTCGAATAGTTATCGCGGACTCAACGTGCAAGTGATTCAGCCTTCGGTGGAAGCGCTCGAAGAGTTCAAGATCCAAACCAACGCATACTCGGCTGAATTCGGCCGCAGCGCGGGCGCGCTGGTCAACGCCGTCATCCGTTCCGGAACCAACCGTCTCCACGGAACGCTGTTTGAGTTTCTGCGCAACAGCCAGCTCGACGCCAGCAACTTTTTCGCCAACAAAGCTGGGCTCGCGAAGCCATTCCGCCAACGCAACCAGTTCGGCGCCGCGGCGGGCGGACCCATCGTCAAGAACAAAACGTTTATTTTTGGAGACTACGAAGGTCTGCGCGATGCAGCCGGCACGGTCCGATTCAGCTCCGTTCCGCAACCCATCTGGCGTCAAGGAATGTTTGCGACACCCATCTTCAATCCGTATAACCCCACCGACACCGGCCAGGATTTCCGTATCGCCGCGACACCAAACTGCAACGACGGCAAGGGCAACTGCTGGAAGATTCCCGCCAGCTTGATCGATCCGGTAGGTCAGAAAGTAATCAACGTCAGCCCGGACCCGAACACGTTTTCTCCCACGTTTGACAACAATTTTGTCGCGGTTCCGGTGGATCGGAATCATACCAATCAATTCGATCTGCGCGGGGATCATCTCGTCTCTTCCAAAATCAGCCTCTTCGGCCGTTACTCCTTTGCCAAAACCAGCTTCTTCCGTCCCGCGCCCCGGCCGGGGCTGTCGGAAGGATCTTTCAACGACACCTTCGGAACGGCCGATCTCAAATCTCAGGCCTTGGCCGCCGGCCTGGTATGGGTGATATCGCCGCGGCTTGTTTCCGAGACGCGCTTTGGATATACGCTAGGCAACTATTTTCAGCTTCCGCCGAATTTCGGATCGGGTTGCCCCACCGAACTGATCGGACTCAAGAACGCCCCGTCCGATCCTTCTGTTTGCGGTGGTATTCCAGTTTTCAATTTCCCGGGCGGCACGCTGCAGCGCATTGGACGAACCACTTCCGTCCCGCAATTCCAGACGCCGCGCGGCATGAACATACGCGAATCGCTGGCTTGGAATCGGGGCTCGCACGCGGTGAAATTTGGCGTGGAGCTGTTGAATGTCGAAACCGGCATTCGCGATGTCAGCTCGCTGCTGGGCCAGTTCAATCTGAGCGGCCGTTTTACCGGCGTCAACAACCGCTGGGAAAACGCGCTGGCGGATCTGCTGCTCGGCTTCCCGTCGCGATATCAGCAGGATTCCAACACCACCTTCGACATATACCAGCACCTGTATTTTCTGTTCGTGCAGGATGACTGGAAGGTCTCGCGTAAACTGACTGTGAACATCGGAGTGCGCTATGAGTTCGCGTCGCCGCCGCGCGAGCGAAATAACATGTGGGCTAATTTCGACTCCGCAACCGGGAAATTCATTACCGCTAAGGATGGATCGCTCTTCGATCAGGCCCTCATCCATCCCGACCGCAACGACTTCGCGCCACGGTTCGGCTTCGCTTACACGCTCACGCCCAAAACTGTTCTTCGCGGCGCTTACGGCATCTTCTACAACCACACGAATCGCTTAGGCCGTGAAGGACTGCTCGGATTCAATCCGCCATTCATCATCCTGGCGGACTCGAACATCGCAGGCAGCGGCGTGCTGCGATCCACCGATGCAATCTTCCGGTTGCAGGATGGAATACCGGCGGGCTTCGTCGATATCACGAAGGTAAATCTGACGACGGTCGCGAGAAAGGCGCAGGACCCCAACCAGCGCTCCCCCTACGTGCAGCAGTATAGCTTCGGAATCCAGCAGGAAATTTTCAAGGATCTCGTGTTCGACCTCGCCTACGTCGGCAATAAGGCGCTCAAGCTGCCGTCCTTCCGAAACTTGAATCCGAATCTGTACACCTTCAATGCGCAAGGGGCCGCAGTCGTTGGACCGCGCGAGCTGTCTTCGCTGGGATTCAACGGCGACATTCAAGTTCTCGAAAACCTCGGGATCGCAAATTACAACTCGCTGCAAGCCAAGATCGAGCGCCGCTTCTCGAAAGGCGTCACGCTGCTGGCGTCCTACACTTACGGTAAATCGCTGACCGATTCGGTGGATCACCTCTCCACCAGCGGAGCGGGCAACGGCGTCGACGTAGGCGAGTTCAAAGAGCCGCAGGATCCCCACCGCCGGCGTTTGGAATACGGCCCATCCGAGTTCGATGTCACGCATCGATTCGTCCTGTCGGGTGTCTGGCAGTTGCCCTTCGGACGAGGCAAAGCGTATGGCAACCAGTGGTCGCGCGCCGCCGACTTCGCGTTGGGCGGCTGGGCACTCTCGCCGATCTTCACCGCGCAGGGCGGATTGCCGCTTACCATCAACTCGGGCCAAATCGTGAACATCGGCGGCGAGCGCAGGTTCCGGCCCGATCGCATTGCCAACGGTGCTTTGCCGGACGGCCAACGCAGCGTGGATCGATGGTTCGACACCAGCGCATTCGTGCCTCTCAGCAATACGCCGGGAGCCGTGGGTTTCGCGCCGAATCGGATCATGGGTAACTCGGGAGTCGGAATTCTGCGCGGTCCGGGATTGGTGAACCTGGATTTCAACCTATCCAAGGATTTCCGAATTCATGAACAAGTGTCGGCGCAGTTCCGCGCGGAGTTCTTCAACGCGTTGAACCACACCAACCTGGGCGTGCCCGGAATAATGATCGGCGGCGGCTTCGGGCAGATAGTCAGCGCAGCCGACGCCCGTATTATTCAGTTTGCTTTGAAACTAAAATTCTGAGGAACACAGTGTTGAGTATGTGACCTTAGCCTTGCGGGGCTGGCAGCCTTTATGTGGGGCAGGATGGCATCCTGCGGCGGATTGGTAATCCGCCTGTTGAAATCGGAATTACTTACGGGTCGATTGCCAACCCCACAATTACTATGTGCCAGGTTGAACAAAATTACAAAACAGCGCTGGTGATTGAGGTGACAGCCACCTCTTTCACCAATTGAAAGGGGGGGCTGTCACCCCATTGTTTTAGAAATCGACTCGCACCGACACTTGACCCTGCCGTGGGTCGTTCGCTTGCGAAGCAACCCGGCCGAAACCTGTCGACGAAATGTTGGCGGCCGGCGCGCCGAACACGACGCGGTTGAACGCGTTGAAAAACTCGCCCCGCAAGGTTACAGTCGCTCTCTCGTTCACACGAAAGCGCCGCAGCAGACCAAAATTCTCGTTGTAAAGATTCTGCGCGCGCATATCCGTATACGACCTCGACGCATTACCAAGGTGAAAAGTCTGCGGGACCGCGAAGGCGTTGCGGTTGAACCACGGGCTGTTCAGCGGATCGGGATGGTCGAGCAGGTGTGGAACATCAATCACGACGTCCGGCCGCAGAGCGCCATTAAAAATCGGCAGCGTATTGTTGGCCGTCAGCGTGACCGGCTTGCCGGTCTGGTATTGCTGCACGCCGCTCAATTGCCAGCCTCCTGCAATCTTGCCCGCAATCCCGCCTTTCAAAAAATGCTTGCCTGGTCCGAAAGGAAGTTCATACGTGTAGGCGATGGATAGATTCCGAGGAACGTCGTCGGTGCTCAGGGACTTCTCGATCCCGCGATTATAAAAATCCTGACCCGCTGGCCCGCCACCCGCCATCACGTTGCCGTCGGAAAGCGATTTCGACCAGGTGTAGGCCACTAACAATGTAATGCCGTGTGAGAATCGGTTCGTCAGCTTGGTCTGCAACGCATGATACGTCGAATTGCCGTTGGGGTTGGCGATTTCCACGATGTTCAGGTACTGCGGATAAGGGCGAAGCGCCTGTGCCACCGACCCGGTGAATCCGGCGTAGGGCGCAGCGATTCCCACAGCCGCCGCTGCCGCGGAATTGACGCTTTGAGTGAGCGTGGCGCCGAGCGATAGGTAAACGGGATTCACCTGATTCAAACTGATGAGATTATTTCCCAAGCGAGTGCCCTTCACGCCGACGTAAGCGGCTTCCAAAACCATTCGCGGCGCCAGCAACTGCTGCACGCTAAACTGCGCGTTCTGGAAATACGGCGGACGTCCATCGCCCCTTCCAATCATGTTTACGTTGCTGCCGTTCTGCACCGCCGGATCGATCGCCGGCGGCTTGGGCGTGGGGAAACCGTTGTCCCAATAGAGAGCCGGCGTCACACCCGCGTCGGAAGAGGCGTAACTGGGGGCGGCGTTCAATCCGTAAACGAAGTTCTGAGATGAGCGCAGTCCGGCCGTGGCGTTGCCCTGCGAATAATAAATTCCGTATCCGCCGCGCAGAACAGTCTTCCTGAAAAGCTGATAGGCGAAGCCCAGACGCGGGCCAAAATTCTTGTAATAGGTATCCGCGAAGCTGCTCCTGCCGCTGATTCTTCCCGGTCCGTCGCCGAGGAACGCAACCGCGCCGAGGTGTCCGCCTGCTCCCGGATTCCGAATCGACGGATCGAAACTCGCGAAATTGTTGTGAGATTCCACGCGTGGAACGTAGAG
>CATPCJ010000429.1 GCA_955652915.1 uncultured Bryobacteraceae bacterium | reverse complement strand
TGCCGCGACTCTCCGTGCTCGAGCCGTAGTTCGAGCAGCGCATCGTCATTCGCGCGCTCGCGCAAAAGAGAGATCGCAATCTCATGCGGCACCTGATCGCTGCCGAGGACAATCGTAGGGGCTAGTGGCCGCCGCCACTCATCTGCTGCTCGTTCTTCGAGAGCCTGGTGTAGCGAGGTACCGCCGGCGCTGTCGACACCGAGCGATTCGAGTATCGCTTTCTCCACCGCCGCAGAAGCATGATGCGGCTGGCCCCATACGTCCCAGTATTCTGTTTCGATACCCCAGGCTTGGGCAGCGGCGGTGAGCTCTGGTTGGTCCATGTGATAATAGGATCGTGGACGGCGATATTAAGTTTCAACCGAGTCTTCCGGCGAGTCTTTTCGCCCGCATTGACAATGAGGACTATGTAGACGGCTCTGAGGGGATTATCACCACCACGCTCGACAAGGCAATTAATTGGGGCCGCAAGAATTCCATTTGGCCGATGTCGTTCGGGCTGGCATGTTGCGCCATCGAAATGATGTCCATGATCGGGTCCAGGTTCGACATCTCGCGCTTCGGCGCTGAAGTGATGCGAGGCTCGCCGCGGCAATCGGATCTGATGATCATCGCCGGCCGCGTTTCGAACAAGATGGCGCCGGTGATTCGCCGGCTGTATGAGCAGATGCCCGAGCCGAAATGGGTGATTTCGATGGGCGCTTGCGCAACCTCCACTGGCGTCTTCAGCAATTACGCTCTCATTCCGGTGAACCAGGTAATTCCAGTGGACGTTTACGTTCCCGGATGCCCGCCGCGGCCGGAGCAATTGATCTACGCCATCATGATGCTTCAAAAGAAGATCGCGAACGACAGCGGGTCCGTTTTGAGAACGCTGAACATCGGCTGAGTCCCTCTTTACACTAGTCCAACTCAAGCTTATTCGGAATTTACCGATGAGCACATCAAAGGCGTTCGTGCCTTCCGGAAAGATTTCGAGATGCACATTTCTATCAAACCGATTGATTATTCGCCTCCTCAGTCTGCTCCGCCCGCGACAGTGGAGGCCGTTCAACGCCGGGAAGTAGTTGCGGCCGCGAGGTCGATCAATGCGAGCGGATACTTGGGGCAAAACCAAATTGTGTTTGTAGTGGAACGTGGTACGAATCGCGCCATCCTGCGCGTGGTGGACCGTGAAACGAATGAGGTAGTGCTGCAATTGCCGCCCGAATATGTTCTTCGCCTGGCTCAAGAATTGAAAGCTGGCCGATGAGTATTTAGAATGCGAATTAAGCCCTATCAAAACTATCTAGAAGAAGAAGTACTGGCGGCGAACCCCATGCAGCTTGTTCGGTTGCTGTACCGTGGCGCATTGGATGCCATCACCATGGCCCGGCGGCATCTGCGGCTGGGTGAGATCCGCGGCCGGTCACGCGCCATCGGCAAGGCGATGGCGATTGTGACCGAATTGTCGCGCTCCCTGGATCCCACGACGGACGGTGAGTTGAGCCGAAATCTGGAGGAGTTGTACGGCTATGTGCAGAGGCTTCTGATTGATGCTAACGCGCGGCAGTCCGATCCACCGCTCGCGGAGGCAGAAGCGCTCTTATTTACTTTGCTTGAGGCTTGGGAGCACTGCACGAGTCACGCGAATAGAGCGGCGTTCGAAGAGGAACCGGTGAGTTGCGCTTATTAGGATTTGGAGTGTGCGTCGACTATTGCTTTCGCCACCGCCTCGGCGGAAACGTCGTATTTGCCGGACTGAACGTCAAGCCTGAGCTGCTCCAAGCGCTGTGGGTCGCGCGGCGCAAGCGCTCTTGCAAGTTGAGAAACCTCGGCCTGGTCCGCACCGCTGGCAATCGTTCCCTTGTCCAGCGCCCGCTTTTCCGCGGCTTGGTCGGTTTTCTCCGCGCTCTGCGTCAGAGGAATGCGATTAAGATCATCAATGCGCATGTTTTGTAAGTCCTGCTACCACCATCTTAGCGATACCCAACCCGCCGCTGCCGGCAAGCGCTTGGGCGAACTGCTGCTCGCCGAGTTCGATTAACGAAGAATTCGCCTCGTCCTCACTGCCCGCGTCACAGCGTGCCGAGCGCATCAACTGATTCAAAAGCATCGCTTCAAAATCGGTCCCGGACTTGCGAATCCTGGTGAGGTCGTCCTTGGGTTTCTCACCAAGTAAGTGCATGGTCCGGGTGAGACTAGGTGCTGGAACATTTTCGATCGGCATTGCCTTAGATGACCTCCAGTTCAGCTTCGAGCGCTCCCGCAGCTTTGAGATTTTGCAGGATCGCGATAATGTCCCGCGGCGTCGATCCGATCGCGGTAAGAGCCCGCACCAGTTCTTCTACGCTCGATCCTTGCCTGAGGACTACATTGCGGGCCTTTTCCTCTTTCGCCGTGACGTTTGTTTGCGGCGTGACGGTGGTTTGACCGGCGGCGAGCGGCGCCGGTTGCGATACGTTCAGACTTGTCTGGACCTCCACCGTTAACGTACCGTGCAGGATCGCTACCGGAGCGATCCTCACATCTTTACCCATTACGATTGTTCCCGTCCGTTCATTGATTACGATTTTGGCCGGTCGATCGGCTTCGACCAATAGCCTTTCGAGTTCACCTAGAAACTCGACGGTTTTTGTCTTATACGGAAGCGGTGTGTCCACGGAGACCAGCGCGGAATTCTCGGCATGAGCCGGCTGAATTTTGTCCGTCCCAAATTTCTCATTGATGGCGCTTGTGATCCGCGCCGCTGTCGTGAAATCGGCCTGCCGAAGCTGGAGCCTAATATGTTCGGAAGGAGCCACGGAAGGCGCGGGCTTTTCGATAATCGCGCCATTCGGCACCCGCCCCGCGGTTGGATGGTTCACGGTTTGACTACTGCCGCCTCCTTTGCCCGCGACGAATCCGCCGGTGATCACCGATCCTTGCGCCGCTGCATAGACTAGCCCATCCGCGCCTTTCAGTGGAGTGAGCACCAGAATGCCGCCTTGCAGATTCGTGGAATCGCCGATGGCCGCCACGGTAATGTCGATGCGCGCTCCAGGTTGAGCGAAGGGAGGCAAGTTGGTCAAGACCAGCACTGCGGCCGTGTTTCTCACCAGGATCGCGGTAGGGGAAACGGCAACTCCCATGCGCGCCAGAAGATTCGTCAGACTCTGCGCGGAGAAGACGGTTTGGCGCTTGTCTCCGGTTCCATTGAGTCCCACCACCAAACCGTAGCCGACGAGTTGGTTGTCGCGAACGCCTTCAATGGAAACTAAGTCCTTCAGCCGCGTGCCAACGGAAGCGGCCTCCGAAAGCTGCAGCAGAACCAACAAGCAGAGTGAAAGTCGAAGGGGCATGTCGATCAAAATGGAAGCAACCCAAGCAGAATCCGGTAAAGGATGAATGGCCGTTTCACAGCGTCATTCACGACCCCACGTCCGTTCACGCGAACTTCCATCCTGGCGATACGATCCGACGGAATGGAGTTTACAGGGCTAAGATCGTCTGGCCGGATGATTCCGCGGACGGTGATCACTTGCTTCTCCGCGTTCACGGAAATTTCTTTTTGCCCTTGGATCACGAGATTGCCGTTAGGCAATACATCGGTTACCTCGGCGGTGACCGTCGTAGTCAAGGTACTTTCCCGGCTCGTCGTCCCCTTACCTTGGAGTTGCTGATCGTTCGAAGTTGTTGCGAGATTGGCGAGCGCGGCCGCGGCAGTCTTGGGCAACACCGCCGACGCCACCGCCGCTTTCACGCTGGATTTCCGAGTTGTGTTTGTTGCGCCTGTTGAGACGGCGGACGCTTTATCGGAAACGAGAATTGTCACCAGATCATAAACCTGGCTGGCGCGAACGTCGCGGAAACCATCGGCCAATCGGCCGGTGCTGGTGAAAAGCGAACCCGGGGTCGCGGTGGAAGCCTGATGGGACCGCTGGGTCGCCTCCCGAACATATTGTTCGAGTGAAGGCGGCGGCTCAACGGGAGGTTTCTTTTTCGCGATTGCCGGCATCCCCAGAGACAACACAAGAAATCCAGTAAGAAGGGATCGCATATCAGGATGCGGGCGTTGGCCGGACGACGACCTTGCCCTTCTCCTCGATGACGGCCCGGAAATTGTGGCCACTCGCCGGATTGTGCACCAGGACGCTTTCACCTTTTTTCCCCGCCGATTCTGCAACACCTTCAAAGGACAGTGTTGCCAGGCCGTCGATTACTCTCACGTGAACTCTTTCTCCTCGAGCTACTTCTTTCGGCTCTTCCAGTGCTCCCGCCACGATTCGCTGTCCAGCCGGGATGCAGCGGCGCGCCGCTTTCCCGATCGCCAGCTCGCTTGAATCCATCGACTGCGCCGAAAAAGGAAATTGGCGGCTGCCAGTCATCTTGATCTGCTCCGCCCGAACGACAGTGCCAGCCGGAATCTCTTCCGCGGCAATTAGGATCTGACGCTCGACCGTAATCCGGACCTTGGCCCACACGATGACGCTATGTTGTCCGTCGTAGATCAATCTTCCTCGCCAGATAACCGGCGATTCGGGTGCGCTGGGAGGCGGCTGATGGAGTGCCGCGCGCCGGAACTCCAATCGGCCCGGAGGCAGCGCTTGACTCGTGAATTCCATCAATTCCACATCCGCATCCGCGATGCCAACCGCGGCTAACAATGCCGCCTTCATCTCATCTCTCGAAATGACATGGGCTTCACGTTGGACGCACAAATCTGGAACCATTGAGCCAGGGCTCACCACGACGGAGTGGCGCCGCGCAAAAACAGTGAGTTCGTGGCCAGCTAGAATTCGTTGTGTCCCAGGCATTGGAGCGAAACCAACCTGCGTTTCAGGATCGAGTCCTTGAAAGATAAGGACGGCGCCGGCCAGGTCGCGTGCCACAATCCGGTCTGAAGGTACGGAGATACAAGCGGCGCGCGCGGCCAGAGTTGCGAATAGGAGAGCCAAAAGTGTTCTCATTGTTTTAAGTTATTTGCTTGCTGGTACATTTCGTCGGCGGCCTTAACAACTTTCGAGCTCGCCTCATAGGCGCGCTGGCTGACGATCATGTTGATAAACTCTTCCACGATGCTCACGTTGGAACCCTCGACATAACCTTGCATCAGCGCTCCGAGTCCTTCC
>CATPCJ010000428.1 GCA_955652915.1 uncultured Bryobacteraceae bacterium | reverse complement strand
ATCGCGGCGTTTCGATGAATCCGGTGGATCACCCGCACGGCGGCGGTGAGGGGAAAACTTCAGGCGGACGCCATCCGGTGACACCCTGGGGTCAGCCTACGCGCGGATTCAAAACCCGCAACAACAAGCGCACCGACAAGTGGATTGTAAGCAGAAAGTCGAAGAAGAGGGGCTAGGGTGATGTCGAATCTTATTGTAGGGCAGGATGGCATCCTGCCGCCGATGGTAATCGGCCTGCTGATTGGGAATGTTAACCGGACGGGCCGATTGCCAATCGGCGGCAGATTACCAATCTGCCCTACAAAAACGGACTTAAATCATGAGTAGATCGTTAAAAAAAGGCCCGTTTACAGATGACCACCTGGCCAAGAAGGTGGCCGCGATGAATGACAAGAACGAAAAGAAAGTACTGCGAACATGGTCGCGGCGTTCCACCATTCTCCCCGAGTTCATCGGGCACACGCTGGCGGTCCACAATGGCAGAAAATTTATTCCGGTGTACGTTACCGAGAACATGGTGGGACGCAAGCTGGGTGAGTTTTCGCCCACGCGCCAGTTCCGGGGACATTCGGTGAAGGCGGCTGCCGCCCCAAGCTCGGAGAAGACCGCCAAGCCGTCCTAAGGATGATCAAATGCTAGCCAAAGCAGAAGCCAGATACGTTCGAACGTCGCCCCAAAAGGTCCGGTTGGTGATCGACATGATCCGCGGGCAGCGTGCCGGTGCGGCCATCAATATCCTGCGCGGCACCAACAAGCGCATCGCTCCCATGATAGAAAAGGTGCTGCGCTCCGCCATCGCGAACGCCGAGAGCCGCTCCAACGATATCGACGTCGACCGGTTGTTTGTCAGTGAAGCTTACGTGAACGAGGGTCCGCGGATGAAGCGCATCCGTCCGGCTCCCATGGGACGCGCCTACCGGTATCAGCGGCGCATGGCCCACATTGTCGTCAAGGTCAGCGAAAAGAAAACCGGGGAGAACCAATAGTGGGACAGAAAGTACATCCATACGGATTTCGGCTGGGCGTCACCAAGACTTGGCGTTCGCGTTGGTTCGCCAAACAGGATTACGCCAAGCTGTTGAAGGAAGATCTGGACCTGAAGGATTCGCTGCGCGACCGGCTGAAGGCGGCGGGCGTGAGCTCGGTGGAAGTGGATCGTCCCGGCAACAAGCTGCGCGTCACCATTCGGACTTCCCGTCCCGGAATCATCATCGGCCGCAAGGGCGCCGAGATTGAGAAGCTGAAGACGGACCTGGCCAAGAAAACCAAGCGCGAAGTCTTCATCGATATTCAGGAAGTACACAAACCCGAGCTGGACGCCCAACTGGTGGCCGAATCGATCGCGCTGCAATTGGAAAAACGCGTGGCGTTTCGCCGGGCCATGCGCAAGGCGGTGGATTCGGCGCTGCGCTTCGGTTGCAAGGGAATTAAGGTCCGCGTTTCGGGCCGTCTTAACGGAGCTGAAATCGCCCGCAGCGAATGGTATCTGCAAGGCCAGCTTCCGCTGCACACTTTGCGCGCCGACGTGGACTACGGAACCGCCGAGGCGTACACGACCTACGGTGTCATCGGAGTGAAGTGCTGGACCTACAAGGGCGAGATTATCGAAGGACAGACTCGCCGGGATTCGTTGCGCAACGATCCGGAGCCGCGCCGTCAACCGCTCAAGGATCGCGGCCGCGAGCGCCGGCCACCGCTTCCGATCTCGGCTCCGCCCCCAATCCCGCAAGCGGAACCGGCCAGCGGCGCGGTGCAATCCACGCCCGCCGATTCGTCATCGAAGCCCAACCCGATCATTCCTCCGCTGGCTCCTCCGCAACCGTCCTGGAAACAAGAGATGAAGCACGAGACCGCGCCGCCCGCCGCCGAACCGGCCGCGGTCCCGGAGGCAACCGCGGCTCCGCAGCCAGGTGACGCGCCGGAAACGTCAAGCGTGCCGGAACAAAACATCGCGCCCGAGCCTGCGGCGGAAACGTCCCAATCGCCCGAAGGCAAGGAAGAATAGCGACCGATTATCTGGAGACCTGACACGCCATGTTGATGCCCAAGAAGGTTAAATACAGGAAACAGCAGCGCGGCCGCATGACCGGCAAAGCCTGGCGCGGTTCCTCGCTCGCCTTTGGCGATTACGGATTGAAGGCCATGCGCTGCGGTTGGATCACGGACCGTCAAATTGAAGCTGCCCGTATCGCCATGACCCGTTATATCAAGCGCGGCGGTAAAGTCTGGATCCGGTTGTTCCCCGACAAGCCCATCACCAAGAAGCCCGCCGAAACCCGTATGGGAAAAGGCAAAGGCGCCCCTGAACAGTGGGTGGCGGTGATCCGGCCCGGAAAGATCCTGTTTGAAATGGAAGGTGTGACGAAAGTAATGGCGGAAGAAGCTTTCCGTCTGGCCGCGGGAAAGTTGCCGCTGCCCTGCAAGTTGGTTAGCCGCGATCACGCGGGAGTATAAAGATGAGAGCCGAAAAAAGATGAGAGCCGAAAAAATCCGAGAACTCGATAGCAACGAGCTGCGCTCGCAGAGCAAAGATATTCGCGAGCAGTCCTTCCGGCTCCGCTTTCAAATGGCCATGGGACAGACCGATGGGCTCAAGAAACTGCGGAACCTCAAGAAAGATCGGGCGCGTATGTTGACCATTCTGCGCGACCGCGAAATGCATCCGGACACCGCGCCGGAGCCCGTGGCGAAGAAAAAGAAGAAAGGCAAGTAGCAATGGCCACCCAGGATACGGCAACGCCAAAAAAGATCGGAAACAAGAACGAAAAGGTCGGACAGGTGGTCTCGGCCAAGATGACCAAGACCATCGTCGTGGAAGTGACGCGCCGCATTCCGCATCCGCTTTACAAGCGGATTATCAACAAGCGGAGCAAGTTTTACGCGCACGACGAAGATCGCGCCGCGCAGGTCGGCGATGTCGTCCGAATCGTCGAGTGCCGCCCTTTGAGCAAGCTCAAGCGCTGGCGCTTAGGTGAAATCATCCGAAAAGCGGTGCAGGTGGCGGTCGAGCCGTCGTCAGTGGATCTCGACATGATCCAGCCCACCTCCGGATCCAAATCGCCCAGGAGGAAATCGTCATGATAGGGATGCGGACTTGGCTGGAAGTCGCCGACAATAGCGGCGCGCGCAAGTTGCAATGTATTTTGCCGCGCGGCGGCGATCTGGGATTGCACGCGGGTCTGGGTGACATCATCACCGCCAGCGTCAAGGAAGCTACGCCGGAGTCGCCCATCAAGAAGGGCAAGGTAGTTCGCTGCGTGATCGTCCGCATGCGTAAGGAAGCGCGCCGCAAGGACGGAACGTACATTCGCTTCGATTCGAATGCCGCCGTCCTGATAAACGAAGTCGGCGAGCCCATTGGCACGCGCGTGTTCGGTCCGGTGGCGAGGGAACTCCGCGACAAGAAATTCATGAAGATCGTTTCGTTGGCCCCGGAGGTGCTTTAATGCCGGGGAAATCGAACCGGCGGCAAAGCGGGCGCACCAAGCACGGCAAGCACGTGGCCCCCGGCTCTTTCAAAGTCCGGATCAAGAAAGACGACCAGGTGAAAGTGATTGCCGGCCGCGACAAGGATAAAACCGGCCGGGTACTCTCGGTCGACCGCGCCAGGGGAAGAGTTCTGGTGGAAGGCGTCTCGATGATCAAGCGCCACACCCGCCCCAATCCCTCCAAGCAGGTTAAAGGCGGGATCGCCGAGAAGCAAAGCTCGATTTCGATTTCGAACGTCATGATTCTCACTTCGGGCGGAACAACGTCAAGGGTCGGCTACAAGATGGAAGGAACTGGCGCGGCGGCGCGCCGTGTCCGCATCGCCAAGAAGACTGGCGAGACCCTGGACAAGAGAGCGTAGAGGTTAACAATGGCAAAGGATCCAAAAGCAGGGAAAGAAAAGCCGGCGCAAGGAAAGCCGGGGAAAGACGCAGCCCCGAAAGAACCGCACGCGCCCAAGGAGCCCAAAGCTCCCAAGCAGTCTAAAAAGGTCGATGCCCGGCTGCGCCACGTTTATAAGGACCGCGTCATCCCGGCTCTAGTGAAGGAATTCGGCTACAAGAACGTCATGGGCGTGCCCAAGATCGAAAAGGTCGCGATCAATATCGGCCTCGGGGAAGCCACCCAGAATGCCAAGCTCATGGACGGCGCGGTCAACGAGCTTACCTCCATCGCGGGGCAAAGACCGGTTATTACCAAAGCCAAGAAATCCATCGCCGCTTTCAAACTGCGCGAAGGAATGCCTATCGGCACCATGGTTACATTGCGCGGCGACCGCATGTACGAGTTTCTGGACCGCTTGATGAACGTTGCCTTGCCCCGCGTCCGCGATTTCCGGGGCGTGTCTCCCAAATCGTTTGACGGCCGCGGCAACTACACGCTGGGCGTGAAGGACCAGTTGATTTTTCCCGAGATCGATTACAACAAAGTCGACAAGGCCAAGGGAATGAACATTTCGATTACAACGACGGCCAAGACCGACGCCGAAGGCCTGGCGCTGTTGAAACATATGGGCATGCCGTTCAGGCAATAGATTCAGGAATTCAAGGAAGACAAGGAATACATGGCAACTACAGCCAAGATCGCAAAGGGTTTGAAGAAGCTGAAATTCAGCAACCGGCAGCGGAACCGCTGTTTCCGCTGCGGGCGCCCGCGTGGTTATCTTCGCAAATTTAATCTGTGCCGGATCTGTTTCCGGAAGCTTGCCTTGGCCGGTGAAATCCCCGGCGTGATCAAGGCGAGTTGGTAACGAAAGGATTACGGGGGTAAGAAACCATGGCCACATCCGATCCAATCGCCGACATGCTGACGCGCATTCGCAACGCGACGCTGGCGCGCCATCCCAAGGTGGACGTGCCGGCTTCCAAGCTGAAAATGGAAATCGCGCGCATCTTGAAAGAAGAAGGCTTCATCATGAATTTCAAGATGGCCGAAGAAGGCGCGAAGAAAAGCATCCGCATCTATCTTAAGTACACGCCCGGCAATGTGCCGGTGATCTCGCGCATCGAGCGGGTTTCGCGGCCGGGCTGCCGCGTGTACGTGGGCAACACGGAAGTTCCCAGGGTGCTCGGCGGCCTGGGAATCAATATTCTGACCACGCCGCGTGGCGTGATGACCGGAAGCACCGCGCGCAAAGAACGCGTGGGAGGCGAGGTGCTGTGCCAGCTATGGTAAAAACCGGGCCACAGGTGTGGATCTTAGAGCAGGTGAATTTATGTCGAGAGTAGGAAACAAAATAATTCCGCTGCCGAAGGGCGTGAAAATCGTCATCGGGGACCAAATGGAGGTCGAGGGGCCGAAAGGCAAATTGACCGTACCCATTCCCCAGGGCATCCAAATCCGGCAGTCCGATGGCAATCTGCAGCTAACGCGCGACACGGACAAACAAGCTCCGCTGCATGGGCTGACTCGTGCCCTGGCCGCTGCCGCGATTCAGGGCGTGTCCACCGGCTTTACGCGTGAAATGGATATCACCGGCGTAGGCTATCGCGCCGACGTCAAAGGCAAGGTTGCAACCTTCACGCTCGGTTATTCGCATCCCATCGAAGTGTTGCTGCCGGCTGGCGTCGACCTGAAAATAGATAAACAAACCCATCTCACCCTAACCGGTTACGACAAGCAGATGATCGGACAAGTTGCCGCCAATATACGCAGCTTGCGTCCGCCCGATCCTTACAAGAACAAGGGCATCCGGTACACCGGCGAAGTGTTGCGCAAGAAGGTCGGCAAGACCGGAGCCGGTGGAGCGGGAGCAAAGTGAGACTTGCAAATACAGTGTGGGGCAGGTTGGCAACCTGCCTGTCGATGCCTGCACAAATGCCAGCGAAAGGCCGATTACCAATCGGCCGCAGGTTGCCAACGTGCCCACAAAGAGAAGCAGGAGCTAAGTAATGGCGAAACATTCAAAAGACGATGTTCGCGTTCGCATCCATAGCCGCATCCGGATCAAGGTGCGAGGCACGGAGGAGCGGCCGCGGCTGGCTGTCTTCCGCAGTCTGAAGCATATTTATGCGCAGGTAATCGACGACAAGAAAGGGCATACCATGGCCGCGGCGTCGTCGGGAGAAAAAGACGCGGGCGCATCCAATGGCGGAAGCGTGGCGGGCGCCAAGCATATCGGCAAGGTAATCGCCGAGCGCGCCAAAGCCAAGGGCGTTACCAAGGTTGTATTCGATCGCGGCGGCTATCACTACCATGGGCGCGTCAAGGCGCTGGCGGAAGCTGCCCGAGAAGCGGGATTGGAGTTTTAATGGCTGCAACACCAACAGCAAAACGCATCGACGCGAACTCGCTGAACCTCAAAGAGCAGGTCGTGTCCATCAATCGCGTCACCAAAGTGGTGAAGGGCGGTAAGAATTTGAGCTTTTCCGCATTGGTCGTCGTAGGCGATCCCGGCGCGAGAATCGTCGGCTTCGGCACCGGCAAGGCCAAGGAAGTTCCGGCCGCGATCAAGAAAGGCATCGAGGCGGCCAAAAAAAATCTTCGAAAGATCAACGTTCTCGAGACCACCATTCTGCACGCCGTGCTGGGACGTTTCGGCAGCGGACTGGTGCTGTTGAAACCGGCTCCGGCTGGAACTGGCGTGATCGCCGGCGGACCGGTTCGCGCCGTGATTCAAGCAGTCGGAATCCCGAACGTGCTGACGAAATCGATTGGCTCGCACAATCCGCATAACGTGGTGAAGGCGACCATCAACGCGTTGGAACAGCTACGCGACAAAGCCCAAGTGGCCGAGATGCGTGGACTGGCGCTGGACAAGGTAATGTAGCTGGCGCGTGGGTGATTGTTAGCCCACCGCCGCTAAACGGAGTTTGTATATGGCCCAAGGTACGATAAAAATTAAGCTGATTGGCAGTACGATTTGCTGTCCGGTGAAGCACAAAATCATTGTGCGTTCGCTGGGGCTCAAGACCATGAACCGCACCGTAACGAGGCCCGACACGCCGTGCTTCCGCGGCATGGTGAAGAAGATCCCGCACCTGCTCGCGATCGTGGAGGACTAACATGAATCTCAGCAAACTCAGGCCTCCGGCCGGACAGAAGCAGAAAAAGCAGCGCATCGGACAGGGGATGGGCTCCGGCCGCGGCAAGTATTCAGGCCGCGGCGCGAAAGGCGCCAAGTCGGTTTCCGGTTACAGCATCATGCGCGGGTTCGAAGGCGGACAGATGCCGCTGCATCGCCGTCTGCCCAAGCGCGGCTTCACCAATATTTTTCGAAAAGAATACGCCATCGTGAACATCGGCAGACTGGAATTGCTGGATGGCGATAAGTTCGATCCAGGCCGGCTGCTCGAGCTGGGCGTTATCAAGAAGCTCGGCACCGGTCTCAAAGTGCTGGGATCGGGCGACCTGAGCCGCAAGATCGCGGTTCACGCGCACGTATTCTCGAAATCGGCTCTGGAGAAAATCCAGAAGGCCGGGGGCAGTGGAACAATTATCGGAAGCGAGTCGTAAGATTCGCACGTTTTGAGGTAGGCGAAAAATGAAGTTCTTCGAAGCCGTCGCAAACATCTTCCGTATTCCGGATCTGCGCAAGCGCATCCTGTTCACGCTCATGATGCTGGCCATCTACCGGCTGGGCGGGCACATTCCCACGCCTGGTATCGACGCCAATCGGCTGGCGGCATATTTCGCGCAAAATCAAGGCTCGTTGTTCGGGTTCATCGATCTCTTCAGCGGCGGCATGTTCCGCCGGTTGACCATCTTCGCGCTCGGCATCATGCCGTATATCACGGCTTCCATCATTTTGCAGTTGCTCACCGTGGTGGTCCCCACCCTCGAAAAGTTGCAAAAAGAAGGTGAGCTGGGCCGCCGCAAAATCACGCAATGGACGCGCTATCTGACCGTGATTCTGGCCATAATGCAGTCCTTCGGCATCGCGCTCACTCTGGAAAAGTCGGAGGGCGGCTTCGTATTGAATCCGGGCTTCGGATTCATGCTGATGACCATGCTTACCCTCACCACCGGCACGGCCTTCATCATGTGGCTGGGCGAGCAGATCACCGAGCGCGGCATCGGCAACGGGATGTCGCTGCTGATCTTTGCCGGCATCGTGGTCGGCCTGCCCCGCGCCATCGAGAATATCTATCAGCATGTGTTTATCACCAAGGAATGGGGGCCACTCCACTTGATCATTATTCTGACGATCATGATCGCCGTGGTGGCTTTCATCGTGCTGGTGGAGCGCGGAGAACGCAGGATCCCCGTGCAATACGCCAAGCGCGTGGTTGGGCGCCGTATGATGGGTGGACAGTCCACGCACCTGCCGTTGAAAGTGAACGCGGGCGGCGTCATCCCGGTCATCTTCGCATCCTCGCTGCTCGCTTTTCCGCAAACACTGATGGGCTGGCAAGTCGTCAAGAACAGTCCGTTCCTGAGCGGGATGCTCGCTTCTATCGGCGGCTCGCAGCCCCTCTATTACCTGCTCTTTACCGCTCTGATCATTTTCTTCTGCTTCTTCTACGTGTCCATCATCTTCAACCCCAATGAAGCCGCGGACAACATGCGGAAGTACGGTGGATTTATCCCGGGCATCCGGCCCGGCAAGAATACCGCCGAGTACATGAACAAGATCCTGACCAAGATCACCGTGGTCGGTGGTCTTTACCTGGCTATCCTGTCGCTGATTCCGCAGATCATGATCTCAGGCATCAAACTGCAGCGTCTGCCCCTGGTCGGCAATTGGATCGACACATATTTTCCGCGCTTTCTGCTGGATGGGTTGAACGTCAATTTTTATTTCGGCGGCACTTCGCTGCTGATTGTCGTGGGCGTCGCAATGGACACCGTGAACCAGGTAGAGGCGCAATTAATTATGCGCCATTATGAGGGCTTCACTCCCCGGGCCGGCCGTATCCGCGGACGCCGAAGTAGTTCCTAGCGCATGACTTATCCGCCCATGATACAATTAAATTATCAAACACCTCTCGGGTGGGCACTGGTGTGTGCAGCCGGCGAGTCGATCTAGCGGAGATGATTATCCGAAAGAATCAAAAAGAACTGGAGCAAATGCGCCGAAGCGGCATGCTGGTTTGGCGGATTCTGCAGGAGCTCGCCAAAATGGTGGATGAAGGCGTCACCACCCAGGAGCTGGAAGCGGCGGCTGAAAAGATGATGAAGGATGCCGGCGCAACCCCGGCTTTCAAAGGCTATTACACGCCCTCGGCCGGCAGCCGCTATCCGTACGTTCTATGCACCTCGGTGAATGAGCAGATTGTGCACGGGATGCCGTCGGCCAAGACGAAATTGAAGAAGGGCGATATCGTATCCATCGATACCGGCGTCCAGTTAGACGGTTATTTCGGCGACTCCGCGATCACGGTGCCGGTGGGCGAGATCAGCGATTCGGCCAAGCGCTTGTTGAAGGTCACCCAGGAATCGCTGGAGCTGGCGATCGACAAGGTTCGGCCCGGGAACAGGCTGTTCGATATCTGCGGCACTGTTGAAAAGCACGTGACGGGAAACGGATTTTCCGTCGTCCGCGAGATGGTGGGACATGGCATCGGGACCAAGTTGCATGAGGAGCCTCAGATCCCCAATTACGTGGATCGCAGGAACGAAAACCCGAGGCTGAGAGAAGGCATGGTGCTGGCGATCGAACCCATGGTGAACGCCGGCGCGGGCGACATGCGTATGATGCCGGATAAGTGGACCGCGGTGACCAAGGACGGTTCTGTTTCGGCGCATTTCGAGCATTGCGTCGCGGTGACGGCGAACGGGCCTTGGGTCCTGACGCGGCCGTGATGTTGGATATTTCGAGGCTTGGTATTTAGCAGGATGCTGAAAAAGGGACCAAAATTGCCGGCCGCGGAGGAACGCCGATCGGCGCGGATGGAACAGAAATGTTTTATCTGCGTCCCTCAGCGTTCATCGGCGGCCCAAATGCCTTTTTCAGCAGCCTGCTAGAAGGTGGCTAGCAGTCGGCCGGTGGAGGCGATAGTCGTGGAATTGCTGCCCCACGCGGTGGTTCGGGTGAAGCTGGAGAATCAGGCTGTGGTTCTCGCTCACGCGGCCGGGACCACCAAGACGAATTTTGTGCGAGTCCGGCCGGGAGATCGGGTCGAAGTGGAATTATCGCCGCACGATCCGGGCCGGGGAAGAATCGTTCGGTTGTTGGAGAAAACATGAAAGTTCGAGCGTCCGTCAAGAAGATGTGCGACAAATGCAAAGTGATCAACCGCGAAGGCGTGGTGCGGGTCATTTGCGTTAATCCGAAGCACAAGCAACGGCAGGGATAGAGGAAAAATATGGCGCGTATTGCAGGTGTCGATTTACCATCGAAGAAAAGGGCCGCGATCGGCCTCACTTATATCTATGGCATCGGGCGAACCCGTGCCCTCTCGTTGCTGCACAGAGCCGGCGTCGATGCCGAAAAGAAGGTCGCCGACTTGACCGAGGACGAGGTCAACCGCATTCGTACCTTGATCGAAAATGAAGGCGCCGTGGAAGGCGATCTGCGCAAGGAAATCTCGATGAACATCAAGCGTCTCATCGAAATGGGCGCTTACCGCGGACTCCGCCACCGCCGCGGACTTCCGGTGCGCGGACAGCGGACACACACCAACGCCCGGACGCGCAAAGGTCCGCGCCGCGGCACTGTCGCCAATAAGAAGAAAGCAGCAGCGAAGACATAAGGATTAGAGATGGCAAAAGCTCCGGCAAAAACAGCAAAGAAGAAGACGTTCAAGAAGAAAGAAAAGAAGGTCGTCTCCAATGGTCTGGTGCACGTCCAGGCGTCCTTCAACAACACCATCGTGACCTTCACCGACCTGGTTGGAAACGTGTTGGCATGGTCCAGCTCCGGCTCGCTCGGCTTTCGCGGTTCGAGGAAGGGAACTCCCTTCGCCGCCCAGCAGGCCTCGTTGACGGCCGCCAACAAGGCCAAGGAATACGGTGTAAGGTCGGTGGAAGTGAGAGTAAGCGGACCGGGCGCCGGCCGTGAATCCGCCGTGCGCGCCTTGTCTACCGTCGGAATTGAAGTGAAGTCGATCAAAGATCGTACACCCATCCCGCACAACGGGTGCCGGCCACCGAAGCGCAGACGCGTCTGACGGCTCCAGAGTAGTAAGTAATAAGTTGGCGTAGTAAGCGATAAGTTGGAGTAGTAAGTGGTAAGCAGGACGAAGGCTTCTTTGGAGCCGTAAACTGCACCTTTGAATGAGGAAGGTTTGAAAGCGAATGGCTAGATACATTGGGCCCGTCTGCCGGCAATGCCGGAGAGAGGGCATGAAGTTATTTTTGAAAGGGGAGCGCTGCCACACCGAAAAGTGCGCCATCGAAAAGCGTAATTTCCCCCCCGGCCAGCATGGCAAGGATCGGAAGCCGAAGATTGTCGGCTACGGTCTCCAGTTGCGCGAGAAACAGAAAGCGCGCCGTTATTACGGTCTGCTGGAAGGCCAGTTCCGTAACCTCTTCGAGAAGGCCGCCGGCCAGAAGGGCATCACCGGCGAAAATCTGTTGGGCGCCCTCGAGAAGCGTTTGGACAACGTCGTTTACCGCATGGGTTTTGGAACCAGCCGCAGGCAAGCCCGTCAATTGGTTCGGCACGGGCATCTGCTGGTGAACGGGCACAAGGTAAACATCCCTTCTTTTCAAGTCAGGCCGAACGATGTATTGGAAGTCCGCGAGAAGAGCAAGAATAATCCAACCATCCTGGCTGCCCGCGATGCCACCGCGCACGCGCCTTCCCCCAATTGGCTCGAGCTCGATCGCGATAATCTCAAAGGCCGTGTGATCGCGCAGCCGAAACGTGAAGAGCTTGTACAAATTCAGTTGAACGAACAACTGATCGTCGAGCTTTACTCGAAATAATTAGAATCGTTCCTTGGTTCCGATCAAAGAACCAAAGTACAAAGGACTGAATCATGTTTAAAGGTTTTCAAAAGCCAAAGAGACTGGTCGCCAATACCGAGACGCTCACTGAGCGCTACGGAATGTTCACGGCCCAGCCGTTTGAGCGGGGGTTCGGATCGACCATCGGCACCGGACTGCGCCGCGTTTTGCTGAGTTCCATCGAAGGCGCCGCCATCACCTCCGTGCGCATCGAAGGCGTGGCCCACGAATTCAGCCCCATTCCCGGCGTTGTCGAGGACGCCACCGATATCATCTTGAATCTCAAACAGGTCCCCTTCAAGATGGCCGGCGAAGGCACCCGCATCGCCCGGCTGCGCATCGATCGGCCAGGCCAGGTTCTAAGCGGTCAGATCGAAACCGATGCGGACGTCGAAGTGCTGGATCGCAACATGCCCATCGCCACCGTCGGCGAAGGCGGCAAGCTCAGCATCGAGATGCGCCTCAAGGTGGGACGCGGCTACGTATCGGCCGACCGCAATTACGATGAAGACCTGCCGCTCGGCTACATTCCCATCGACTCCGTTCACTCGCCGGTGCGCAAAGTGAACTTTACCGTCGAGTCCGCCCGCCTCGGCCAGATGACCGACTATGACAAGCTCATGATCGAAGTCTGGACCAACGGCGCCATCTCTCCCCAGGACTCGATCGGGCAGGCGTCCAAGCTGCTCAAGGATCACATGAGCATCTTTATCAACTTCGAGGAACTGCCGGAAACGTCTGAAGAACCAGCCGAGCGCGCCCTGAACCAGATGAACGAAGTGCTCAACCGATCGGTCGAAGAACTCGAATTGAGCGTTCGTTCCTACAATTGCCTGAAGAACGCCAACATTCAGACCATCGGCGATCTGGTGCAGAGAACCGAAGCTGAAATGCTGCGCACCAAGAATTTCGGACGGAAGTCGCTGAACGAGATCAAGGAAATATTGTCCAATCTCGGACTCGGCTTCGGCATGAAGTTCGACGCTCAAGGCCGTTTGATGCCGGCCCCCGGTGGATCGGTGCCGCATTTCACCGGCGGCGCGGATGAGGAGTTCGACGAACGGGAAGAGGTCGCGGAATAACATGCGGCACAAGGTCAATGGATACAAGTTAAAACGCAATCTCGGCTCACGCCGGGCGTTGTTGCGCGGCTTGGTTACAAGCGTCATCGAAGAGGAGCGCATCATCACCACCGTTCCCAAAGCCAAGGCCGCCAAGCCGTTGGTCGACAAGATGATCACGCTCGCCAAAGAGGATACTCTGCACGCCCGCCGGCAGGCAGCGTCTTTCCTGATGACTCCGTCTTCGTTAAAGAAGCTTTTCGACAAACTGGGAACACGTTTTGGACAGCGCAGCGGCGGCTACACCCGCGTCGTGCGGCTTGGTTTCCGCAAAGGCGACGGCGCGGAACAGGCTATGCTCGAGCTTGTCGGTTCGGAGCTGGTGAAGCGCGCGGCCGAGCGAGCCAAGCGCCGCGAAGAGCGTCTCAAAGCGATCAAGGAAGGCCGCGAAACCGAAGGCGGCGACGAGGAAACGTCGTAACCAATCCGGTGGCAATCAGACTCGCCGCGAGACCGGCGATCGCATCCACGGCATAGTGGTAACGGCCGTAAACCGTGGCGATCGCCACGCTCGCGGCGTAAATCAGCGTTCCCCAACCGAACCACTTTCGTTCCGGCAAAAACAATAACAGCGCAAACCCGGCCGAGAATGCCGACGCCACATGCGCGCTCGGGAACACGCTGGAATGGATGCCATAGCCGCCAACGATCCGGAGATTGAATCGGCGGAGCACGGTCACGACGTTCGGCAAATCCTCTCCGGCAAATACGGTTCTGGGCGGATCGGATGGGAAAAAGGGGAATAACGAGTAAGCCAGCAGCGTCCCTAGCAAGTACAAAAACACCACCTGATTCACTCCTTCGCGGCGGCACGCGAAGTACATAACGGCCACCGCGAACGGCCCGGCCGCGTAAACCAGCAGGTAGCAGAATTCCAGGTACGCGGGTCCGATACTGCCCCATGCTTCGATTCCGCGCTGGAGTCCGCCGTCATGCAGCAGCCAACGATCCCAGCCAATCCACTTTAATTCCAAGTGGTGGTCGCGAACCAGCGGCGAAAACCAATCCATCTCGCGATAGGCAACCAACGTCAGTGCGAGCGGGACCGAATCCCGCGTAATGCTGAAGAACTCCCGATGGACCTTAGCTTCGCCGTACGCCAGCGCCGACAGCAATGCCGGGATAACGACTGCGAGCGCCAAGGGCGTAGCCGGTGAGTGAGGCTGATGCGGGAACCACAGGGAAACGATGGCTACGTAGCCGAAGAACCCTATCGGCAGCCACTCGGAGGAGCGTAGCGCCGCGGCTGCCCCCACTATTTCTGCGGCCCCCCGCCTAAGCGGATCAAATGCTCGGCATGCTTCAGGGCCTCCGGTGTCACTAGCTGGCCCGACAGCATGCGGCCGATCTCTCTCGTTCGCGCCGCGCCGGTCAGCTCTTGAACTTCGGCCACGGTCCGCCCTTTCACTTCGCGTTTTTCCACGAAGTAGTGATGATCCGCGAAGCCGGCCACCTGCGCCAGGTGCGTCACGCACAGCACTTGATTCGCGGCGGACAGCTTCTTCAGCCGCCGGCCCACCGCCTCCGCGACGCTGCCGCCGATGCCGCTATCCACTTCGTCGAAAACCAATGTGCGTTGGACGCGATTCACCCGTCCGGCGATTCCCGCGGATGTTTTCAAAGCCAAAGCGATGCGTGAAAGCTCGCCGCCTGAAGCTACTTTGT
>CATPCJ010000427.1 GCA_955652915.1 uncultured Bryobacteraceae bacterium | reverse complement strand
TCCTTATTCAGGAAACGCTTGAGATCGGCCCGGATTTTTTCCTGCATCACACCCCAGTCGCTGCGCTCTTCGTCGCTCGAGGATTCCAGCGTTTTCGCCACCACCTGCCTGGATTGCTGCAGCAAATCCGACCCGTCTTCGAAGGACATGAACCCGCGGCTTACGATTTCCGGAAGCGTTTCGTTCTTGCCCGAATGCTTGCTGATGGCGATGATCGGTAAAACGAAGCCATCTTCGGAAAGATGGCGCCGGTCGCGAATGACAATGTCCTCCACTACTTCGTCTATGGTGCCGGAATCGATGCACACGCGTCCCACCGGGACCTTGCCGCCGCGCCGGGCCCCGTGCGCGTCGACCTCCAGCGTCTCGCCCGTTTCGAGCACGAATGTTTCTTCGAGACCGGCGCCGCGCAGGTGTGCCGCGAGCGAGGCATGCTTGGCAAGCTGCCGGTACTCGCCGTGTACCGGGAGAAAATAGCGCGGGCGCACCAGATTTAAAACCAGCTTGAGCTCTTCGGCGCTGCCGTGTCCGGATACGTGCACCGGCGGGTTCATGCTGCCATAAACCATTTCCGCGCCCCGCTTGGCGAAATGGTTGATCATGCGGTAAATGCCTTTTTCGTTTCCGGGAATGATGCGGGCGCTCAGCACCACCGTGTCGCCGGGCTGCACCGAAAGATTCTTGTGATTGTCGACGGCGATCCTTGACAGCGCCGACATTGGCTCGCCTTGGGTGCCCGAGGCGACCACCACAACCTTGGCCGGCTCCATCTGCATGATGTCCTGCGGCCGAAGCAGAATGCCATCCGGAATCGTGAGCAACCCCAGCGTGTGCGCTATCTCGGTAACGTTATTCATGCTGCGCCCGAGGAACGCGACTTTGCGGCCGTAGTCGGCCGAAATGTCGAGAATCTGTTGCAGACGGTGAATCGAGGAACTGAAGCAGGAGATCACCAGGCGCCGCTCGGCTCGGTAGAAAATATCTTCCAGGCGCGGACGGACCGCCCGCTCGCTCTCGGTGTATCCGGGGCGATCCACGTTGGTGGAATCCGAGAGCAGCAACAGCACGCCGCGTTTTCCGTATTCGGCCAAGGTGTGCAGATCGAACAGTTCGTTGTCGGTAGGAGTGGGATCGACCTTGAAATCGCCGGTGTGGATGATGACCCCCAGCGGCGTCGTAATGGCCAGCGCCATCGAGCTCACGATGGAATGCGTCACATGGATGAACTCAATCGAAAATGGCCCGATTTCTACTTTCTGCCCGGGCTTGACGCGATGCAACACGGCCTGTTGGAGTAAGCCATGCTCTTCCAGACGCCGTTCCACGAGCGCCAGCGTGAAGGCCGTGCTGTAGACCGGCACGTTGATTTCGCTGAGCAGGAACGGCACTGCCCCGATGTGGTCTTCATGGCCGTGCGTCAGGATTAAGCCGCGCACGTGCTGGCGATTCTGTTCGAGGAAACTAAAATCGGGGATAACGATGTCCACGCCCAGCAGCTCCGCGTCCGGAAACATCATTCCGGCGTCGACGACGATGATGTCGTCGCCATAGCGGATGGCCATGGAGTTCATGCCAAACTCGCCCAAGCCGCCGAGAGGGACCAGTTGAATCTTCTTATCAGACATTCAGTTCAGCGTAACAGGTCGGGGCCTGGTCCCGGCCTGTTACGCGGGGCTGGGGATTGGGGGCTCGGGCCGCGGCGAACGCGGGGCTGGGGAGCGCGGCCGTGGCCTGGCGATGCGCCGATCCGGGCTTTCGCCAAGTCCCCAGACCCCAGCCCCCATTCCGCTGCGCCGTCCCGATGCTATCCTCGGTGCAGGTATGACTCTCCAACGTGTCCTGTTAGGAGCAGCATGCGGTATCAGCTTCCTCGGCGCACTCCTCGCCTTCCAGCGTCCGTTCCAACAATTCCAGGGCGTGGAATACAACGAATTCGTGCTGCCGCAAGACTGGCAGGAAAAGGGCGAGTGGGCCTTCGCCCGGCTCATGTTCCCGCCCGGTCCCAATGACGGTTATCGCGGGAGGTTCGATGGCGACTGGCGGCAGGGACTCTCGCTCTGGACTCAGGATTATCCACGGGCCGACCGGCATTTTTCCGCGGCTGTGCGGCGTTTGTCGCGCATTCACGTGCGCTCGGTCGAGCAACCCGTCAACCTGGAAGATGGCGACGAAGTCTACAACTGGCCGTGGCTCTATGCGGTGCAGGTGGGCGAATGGGGTCTGACGCAAGAACAGGCGAAGGTCATGCGCGATTATCTGCTGCGCGGCGGTTTTTTCATGGCCGACGATTTTCACGGCGACTATGAATGGGAAATGTTCGAGAAGCGAATCCGGTTCGTTTTCCCGGATCGGTCGATCGTCGATATCGACGATAAAGATCCCATCTTTCACACCGTGTTCGATCTCGAAGATCGATTCCAGGTCCCTGGCGAGGCGCACTTGAGACAGGGCTGCAAAAACTGCCGGGACGGCGGCGTTGGCGCGCGGTGGCGTGGGATCTATGACGATAAGGGACGAATCATGGTGGCGATCTCTTATAACTCCGACCTGGGCGACGCCTGGGAATGGGCCGATGACGCGTATTATCCGGAGAAATTTTCCGGCCTCGCGATCCGCGTGGGTGTGAACTATATCGTCTACGCGATGACTCACTAGTGTAGTGTCCAACAAATAGCTGTACATTCCAAAAAGTATCCTGCATACTGGGTCATGCCCCGCCTCACTGTGCCCGTTGCCGTGTCGGAAGATCAGCGGAAACAGATTGACGAATGGCTGGCGGCGCTTGGAACTCC
>CATPCJ010000426.1 GCA_955652915.1 uncultured Bryobacteraceae bacterium | reverse complement strand
CACCAATGCTTCCAATAAGTTCCATCGAACGGCCTTGCCGTACTCGCACCTCACGCCGCGCAGCGAAGCGTTTTCATCCCCTCCAGTGTCGGCGCGCAGCGCCGAAATCGCGGGTCACCAATCCCAAATAATTAAATCTCCTCCACTCCCCACAACTTAGCCGCTTCGTACCCTTCGAGCCCGACATCCACCGAACATAATTGAATCGACATTAGAAAGGTCGACCTCATGGCATCCCCAGCAAGTCAATTAGCAAACGCCGCCAACGCCCAGCTCAGCACCGGACCGCGCACCGAAGCCGGCAAGGCGCAATCCGCCCAGAACGCGCGCAAGCACGGCCTCACCGCCGCCGATCTCCTCATCCCCTTTGAGGATCGTGAAGAATTCGAAGCGCTCCGCTCCGATTACCAGACCGAAATCGACCCTCGCGGCCCACTGCAGAAAACTCTGTGCAATGAGCTGGTTGCCTCCGCCTGGAACCTGCTCCGGATTCGCCGTATGGAAACCGAGCTCTGTTCTTCCGCGAAGTCCTACTCGGAACTCCTCGACAATGCCGGTATCCAGACCAAGCTCGATCGCCTGGCCCGCCACCAAACCCGCATTGAGCGCGCTTTCCATCGCTGCCTGCGCGAGTTGAAAGCATTGCAAACAAGCGACGCCATCGCCCCTATGCTCAAGGACACTTTATTCCTTCCGCGGCTAGCCCGCGCAAACGAAATAGCAAGAATTTCAAAACGAACCCAACCCACATCAGTCCTCCAGTCCCGGTTCCAGCCCCCCGCGTTCGCTGCGGCCCAATCCCGTGCCCCTAGCCCCTGACTTAAGGTTTTCGGCCTACTTGCCGATAAGAATGAAAGGTGCCGAACACAGTGCCCCAGCTTGCTGAAGTTGTGGACCCGGTCGTCCAGCGCGATGAGGACATTGCCCGGCGCGCGTCACCCGGCGTGTGGGCGAATCTGGGCCTGGTTCAATTTGTCCTGCTCTCCGGGACCTGCCTTAAGGATCACCCGCTGGTCACCGTGGCGTTCGCACTGATAACGGTGTGCGGGGCACTCCTGCGATTGTTGCTGGTGATTCGCAAGAATGGAATTTACAGCCGAAGCCCGCGTCAATGGCGAATCGGTTTTGGAGCCAGCGTATTCGCCTCGTCGGCCGCCTGGGGCTCGCTGTGTGCGTTCAGCTATGTCAATTACGGCTATTTCAATTGGAACTCCCTGCTTTTGACGGTTACCGTGCTCGGAATAAGCGCCGGTGCACTGGTTTCGTTCACACCCAGGCGTACCTACCTGAACTGGCACATCCTGCCTGTTCTCGCTCCATGCATCGCGGCCGATCTCTACCTGGGCCGGGAAGGTTACGCGGTGGCGCTGATCACGGCAATATACGCTACGTTTCTGCTGATCCAGGGCAAGCATCTGAACGCCGACTATTGGAAGTCCCTGCATGACCGGAATCAGCTTGAATCCGCCAAGAAGATGGCGGAAGCGGCCAATGAGGCGAAGAGCAACTTCCTGGCAAACATGAGCCATGAGCTGCGCACGCCCATGAACGGCATTATAGGAATGACCGAGCTGGCGCTCGACACCGACCTATCCATCGAACAGCGGGATTTGCTGGACACAGCGCGAAGTTCAGCAGGGCAACTGCTCGTGCTTCTCAACGAGATCCTCGATTTTTCCAAGATCGAGGCGCAGCGAGTGGATCTTGAATTCACGCCCTTCGATCTGACCCGGCTGCTGCAGGAAATCTCGAAAGTCTTTACGCCACAGGCTCGTCAAAAGGGTCTGTGGCTAAGTCTCAAGATCTCACCTGGGGTTCCCAAGGACATGGTGGGCGATCCAGGACGGCTGCGGCAGGTGCTGATCAATCTGGTCGGAAATGCGATCAAGTTCACGCATACCGGCGGAGTCGAACTGGGCGTCGAAGTGGAATCTGAGAGTTCCGAGGACATCTGTCTGCACTTTTCGGTGAGCGACACTGGAATCGGCATCCCCCCGGACAAGCAGGAATTGGTCTTCCAGCCCTTCTCGCAAGCCGACGGATCGATGACCAGAAAATACGGTGGTACGGGGCTGGGCCTCACCATCTCGACACGGCTGGTTCAATTGATGGGCGGCAATATCTGGGTGGAAAGTGAACCGGGAAAAGGCAGCGCCTTCCACTTCCGGGCGCACTTTGGCGTCGCATCCCGCGCAATGGACAGGATGCAAAACCACTCCCTGACCGCGACTCATTAGTCGACGGCCTACCCCCTATACTGTTCGTATGACCGACGCGTCGCATATTCCCGCGGGCGAGCCGCTGGAGCGAATTCAGTGCCAGTGGTGTCAAGGCATGAACGAGAAGGCGGCGCTGACTTGCCGCGCGTGCGGAGCCCCGCTGGACATCCGCAACCTGGTCAGCGAGTCGGGCTGGAGGGAAGCGCCGCGGCTCAAGGACATGACCGAGTTTCAGTTCAACTCCAGCACGTGCCAGGTGGAAGGGGAAATCGTGCCGGTGGCGGAGATCAATCTGGGCCACGGAGATTCCATCTACTTCGAGCACCACATCATGTTATGGAAGGACGACGCGGTTCCTTTGAGCGTGCTGCAACTGGCCGGAGGAATGAAGCGAGCCTTCGCTGGAATGCCCTTCATCATCAGCGTCGCCACCGGGCCGGGCCGCATCGCATTCTCGCGCGACGCAACCGGCGAGCTGGTGGTGCTGCCGCTGCATCCCGGCATGGAATTGGATGTGCGGGAACACGCATTCCTGCTGGCTTCGCACCAGATTGACTACTCCTTCATTCGCATCAAAGGTCTGGCGAACATCATCTTCGGCGGCCAGGGTATGTTCATGGATCGCTTCGTCACCACCAACACGTCCGGGTTGCTGATTCTGCATGGTTACGGGAACGTGTTCGAGAGGGTGCTGAAAGCGGGTGAAAGCATCATGGTGGAACCCGGCGTGTCAAGGGCGGAATGAAAGTTTCCCACCGCGGCGGAGTAAAAGGGGACCACGCTGGGGCGCCGCGGAGCGGCGAACACAGTCGTGCTGACTGGTGGGCCGGACGGATAAAACGCTTCTACTGATTTTTCCTTAGCCCGTT
>CATPCJ010000425.1 GCA_955652915.1 uncultured Bryobacteraceae bacterium | reverse complement strand
GCCGTGTTTCAGAAGCCGCTGCAGGTTGTCATACAGCGTGCCAGGTCCAAGTTTGTACCGCCCTTCCGATTGCCTAGCCACTTCCTGCATAATTCCGTAACCATGCAGATCCTCAGCAGCCAGCGCAAGCAGAATATGCAAAGTGGCGGGAGCCAGAGGGAGGAATTTATCCACATCGTGCTTCATGATCAGATTCCGTTATATCAGATTCCGATACACGAGTCAATAACAGACCCAAGGAAGTTAAGTTCATGCTAATCCCTTGTGTAGCAGTTGACGTACACAACAACAGTTGACGTGCAAAACAGTGTATCCTTCAGATGTTGATCGGTAACAAACGTCATTCCTATGAGCAAACGCATCAACATCGTCCTACCAGACAAAACCGTCGCGGTCCTCGATCGGGTAACGACGAAAGGCACGCGCAGCCGGTTTATTGACCGCGCCGTACGGCAGCTCGTGCAGGTTGAAGGCACCGCGAATCTCCGCGCGCGTCTCAAAGAGGAAGCGATCGCGAACGCCGGCCGCGACCTTTCGATCGCCGCTGACTGGTTCCCCCTCGAAGAGGAGGCAGCGCGGCTCGCCGAGAGGAGTCAATCGCGGAAGACCGCTCGTAAACGTCCATGACGTTTCCCCGGCGAGGCGAGATTTACCTCGTTGCCTTCGACCCCACCGTAGGGCACGAAATCCAAAAGACGCGTCCGGCGGTCATCATTCAGAACGACGTCTCGAACGAGCACAGCCCAATCACAATTGCCGCCGCCGTGAGCTCGCAATTCCGGGTTCCGCCGCACCCCCGTGAGGTTCCCATCCCCACCAGTGGAAAGACGGGCTTGAGCAAACCATCGGCCGTGATCCTCAATCAGATACGGTCCATCGATCGCGCGCGATTAGTGAAGCGCCTCGGGGCACTGGACGCCGCCACGATGCGCCAAGTCGACGAGGCAATCAAGATCAGCCTCGGTCTAGTGAGCCTATAAAGAGGATTTTCATGGCCGGGTGGCCAGGATCACGGCACGACGGTGAAGAATTCCTGGGCGACCGAGCTAAAAGCGAACCGCGGTATCGGTGCCGTGGCGCTCGCAACGTTCACGGATGAGGTTGGTGCAAGTGATCCCCCGACGGTCGCGGTCCCGAGCCCTGGGAGGTAATTCGAAGGATCACTCTTGTACGCGATTACGAGACCGACTGTAAAAGTCTCCGTGTGCGAAGCGCCGGTCTGGATCTCCCAAACCGCGACACCGTACCTGGCGTGTAGTTGAATGCGCGAGAGGGCAAGAGATCTGTCGCCCATGGGAACACGTCCGTCAATGGTTGGCGGCTTGGGGGATTTGCTAACCTCGGTCGACATCAGTGCCCCAGTGACAGCGGTTGGCGAAGTTGCCACAGGCTCGGTGGTGGCGAAAAGGTGGATGCCTTCGGGTATGTTGGCGAATTCTAACTCCAAGCGCGTGCGTTCGCTCGGTGGTTCATACGACGCCAACGTACCGCGGAATGTCACAAAAGCGGTAACCTTGTCCGCAGTGCGTTGGTCATTCAACAACCCAATGTTAAGGGAATGTCCCTGGGCAAGCGTGGTTAAATCCAGCGCGTCAGATACTACGGTGACCTGAACGGCGCTAGCCATAAAAGCCACCGCCAGTTGTGGAGCAGTCACAGTAGTGTCGGACACCCTTACGAAGAGGCATATTTGTGTAGGCGTCCTAGTTGAAAGGCCGAGCTGTGCCCCGTTTACGCGAACGTTGGTGACGCGGAAGTTGCGTTCACCGTGCGGAAGGTACCGCAACTCGTGCAGTGGTACACGCAGGAATGCAAGGGCGTTCAATGCGCTTTGAACGGCATGAACACCCCGCCGCAGGGTGACAAGTTTCGTAGAGTCTTGGCTGGTCGCGAGCGAAAGAGTGGCTTCGCTTGCAACTCCCGCGATGAGCCGCGATGTGACATTGGTGTTCGCATAGATCCAGATGTCCGCGAACCGCTGTTCTCCTGGGTCACCGTGGAAGCGCAACATTAAATCGGGGAGCAACTCCGTGATGCCCGTGCCTCGCACCGGCAGCGGCGAGACTTCAGTTGTGCAATGAAAGACTTCCTGGCTAAGTACAGTCCGATCCGAAAACGGCGACGCTGTTGGAACCGGTGCGAACGTTCCACTCGTCGCGAGCAGTTGTTTATGCTCGATGATCTCTCCGACAACATCGTCGATTTCTGCCACAATGTTGGCAAATGCCTCATCTCTATTTGTCCAAAGCGTGACAGGCCGGAGATTCTTGGGGATGGCTGTGTATCCGTAGAGCGGTGGAACGTTCCATTTTGTTACAGGTCGTAACAGGATCGGTACGGCACGAACTTTCCCAACCTCAGCAAGCTCCATCGCTCGGCGGAGTTCGATCGTCCAGCAATAGTCGGAGTTGAAATAGTCTGCGCTCAGTAGGAGTAGGACGATATCGGCGCTATCGAGTTCATGCAGAATCACAGGATCGAACTTCGTACCTGCGGTCAGCTCATCATCACAGTACAGCGTGATACGTCCCGAATGTCTTAATGGGGATAGGTGAGCCTCCAATTCGTTTTTGAGATCTCGATCGAGATGACTATACGAACAAAAAACCCTGACTGACATCCGCAGACAAGTCTATCATTCTGGCCCTCACCGCTGACATCGCAACGCGGCTGTCAATAATGATTCGCAGCTACTCGTTCTGGTAATGCGGTTGCTTAAGGCCCAGTCACAACCCCTCCACCTCAACAATTTCAACAACTTCCCCTTCAAATTCAGCCGATTCCCTTGACTCACCGCGCTACACTCTAGACAGAGTGAATAGTGCAATGCAAACACCCGTAGTGTCTAAAGAAACATCTACGTCCAGTCTCCACCCAATGATCACCCATCAGCCCAAAAAAATACGTCGCAAAACGAACCGAATCCCACAATCGAACACCCCCAAGGACATAAAATATAGAGTGCAGAAAGAGAGAACCCTATGTCATGGCTTCGTTTCGCAGTCTCCGGATTTGTCGTTTTGAGTTTCACCTTGATTAGCCACGCCGAAACCGCGGCAACGCCCCCGGTCGCCAAGCGCGTTGAACATCGCGAAGCGCGGCACGGCGCCACCGTCATCGATAATTATTTTTGGCTGAAAGAGAAATCGAATCCCGAGGTCATCGATTATCTCAAGGCTGAAAACGCCTACACCGAATCGCTGACCAAGGATCTGCAGCCCTTCGAAGAAGCTCTCTATAAGGAGATGCTCGGCCGCATCAAGCAGACCGATCTTTCCGTCCCCAGCCGGCGTGGCGAATATTATTACTACTCCCGCACCGAAGAGGGAAAACAGTATCCCGTACAATGCCGCCGAAAAGGCAGCATGGAAGGGCCCGAAGAAATTTTGCTCGACGGCAACGAGCTCGCGAAGGGCCACACCTATCTAGGTATGGGCGGCTTCCAGGTCAGCGACGACGCGAATCTTCTGGCCTATTCGACCGACGTTACGGGCTTCCGGCAATACTCTCTGCATGTGAAGGATCTGCGCACCGGCGAAACCCTTCCCGACACCGCGGAGCGCGTCACGTCCATCCAATGGGCCGCCGACAACAAGACGATTTTCCTCACCACCGAAGACGCGGTCACCAAGCGATCCGATCATCTATGGCGGCACACGCTGGGCGGCTCCACGCTGGAGCCAATCTACGAAGAGAAGGATGAGCTGTACACCATTCGTGCCTCGCGCACTCGCGACAAGAAGTTCATGTTCCTGAATATCAACAGCACCGACACCACGGAAGTGCGCTACCTGCGTTCGGATCGGCCCCAGGGCGCGTTGGCGGTGTTCCTGCCGCGGGAAAAGAAGCACCGCTACGACGTGGATCATCGCGAGGGACTCTTCTACATCCGGTCAAATAAGAATGCGAAGAATTTCCAGATCCTGACCGCGCCGGAATCGGATCCAAGCCCCAAGAGCTGGAAAGTTTTCATCGCGCACCAGCCCGACGTCTTGATGGAGGGCATCGACCTTTTCAAGAATTTCGCGGTGGCGCTCGAAAAGTCCAAAGCGGTGAATGGAATTCGAATGTTCGATTTCCGCGCCGGCAAATGGGAAAGCATGAGCTTCCCCGAACCGGTGTACACGGCCTCCGGAGCCGGCAACCCGGAGTACGACACGCACGTCTACCGTTACGCCTACACCAGCATGATCACGCCGCAGAGCATCTTCGATTACGACATGGAGACCCACCAGTCGACGCTGCTGAAGAGGCAGGAAGTGCTGGGCGGCTACGACCCTGCGCAATATGTTTCCGAGCGCCAATGGGCCACGGCGCGCGATGGCGTGAAGGTGCCGCTCTCCATCGTCTATAAGAAGGGATTCAAACGCGATGGCGCCGCGCCGCTGTTCCTCTACGCTTACGGCTCATACGGTATCGGCATGCCCGCGTCATTCTCCAGCCAGCGCCTGAGCCTGCTCGACCGCGGAATGGTTTACGTCATCGCCCACATTCGCGGCGGCGACGAGATGGGCGAAGCCTGGCATGACGACGGCATGCTCATGAAGAAGAAAAACACCTTCTTCGATTTCGTGGATTGCGCCGATTACCTGATCAAGGAAAAGTGGACTTCCAAAGATCACTTGGTCATTCAAGGCGCCAGTGCCGGCGGCTTGCTGATGGGCGCCGTAGTGAATTTGCGCCCGGATTTGTTTCGGGCGGTGCATGCGGGCGTCCCCTTCGTCGACGTGATGAACACCATGATGGACGCGAGCCTTCCCCTCACGGTTGGCGAGTATCTCGAATGGGGAAATCCCAACGAGAAAGCGGCCTACGACTACATGAAGACGTACAGCCCCTACGACAATCTCGAGAAGCGTGCCTACCCGGCGATGCTGGTCACCACCAGCCTGAATGACAGCCAAGTGATGTATTGGGAGCCGGCCAAGTACGTCGCGCGAATGCGCACGCTAAAGACCGACAGCAATCCGCTGCTGCTGAAGATCAACATGGGCGCGGGCCACGGCGGCTCTTCCGGCCGTTATGACCGGCTGAAGGAAATGGCCTTCGAATACGCCTGGTTGTTAGGCCAGGTAGGGATCACGAGATAAGGTGACAGAGGTGACAGTCACCTCAAACACCAATTGATTGAGACCTCGTATGGATAAGAAAGTAACGCGGCGGCAGATCGGCCTGATTCTCGGCGGCCTCGGGAGCGTCTCGGCTTACGCCCAAACTCAGAAGCCCGGCACGACTATCCATCAGGAAGCCGACTTCAAGGCGAAGCCTGCGCGGATTTACGAAGCGCTGCTCGACGCCAAACAGTTCGCCGCGTTCACGAAAGACACCGCCGAAATTCAAGCCCAGCCCGGCGGAGCATTCAAGTTGTTTGGCGGGCACATCCAAGGCCGGAACATCGAACTTGTACCGGACCAAAGAATCGTCCAGGCTTGGCGACCCGCTTCGTGGCCTCCCGGCGTCTACTCGATCGTGAGGTTTGAGTTGGTTGCACCCGGCTCTGGAACCCGAATTGTTTTCGACCATGCAGGGTTTACCGAGGACAAGTGGGAGAGCCTGAATGAAGGTTGGCCAAGCAGATATTGGGAGCCGCTGCGCAAGCACTTGGACGCTTAGCGCATGCCTCTTTCCTCCGCCGATCTCAAACTCCTGGCCCAGTACGATACACCCACCATCTCGAACGTCATCGAGCTTTTCGAAATTCGCCCTCGCAGCGCCGGCTACATGGACAGCCGCATCCGCTCGTGCTTTCCGGAAATGCCGCCCATCGTTGGGTTCGCTTCCACCGCCACCATGCGTACCGCACACCCTCCGGCCGGTGGCGAAGTCTACAGCTCGCTGGATGAACAAGTCGCCAGGTTCGCCGAACTGCCCGGTCCCGCCATCGTGGTATTTCAAGATCTCGACGACCCGCCCCTCGGCGCGACCTTTGGCGAAATCATGTGCGCCAGCTATCAATGCTTCGGGGCCCTCGGAATTATCACCAGTGGTCCGGCGCGCGATTTGGATCAAGTGCGGCGCATCGGTTTCGCGGCGTTCAGCGATGGCGTGGTTAGCTCCCACAGCTACAGTCACATCACCTCGCTGCATCAATCGGTGCGGGTAGGAGGAATGGAAGTCCGGCCGGGAGATCTGCTGCACGCCGACGCCAACGGAGTGTGCGGCATTCCCGCCGCGATCGCTTCCCAAGTGGCGCAGGCATCCGCGGAATTCGTGGCCGCCGAATCCGTGGTGATCGATTTCGCGCGCACCGGCAACCGCGACGCAAGAGCCTATTCAGAGGCTCGCCGGGAAACAATCCGTTTGATAGCAGAGCTAGCCAAGCGCCTCCGCACCTAATGTGGCGCGGACTTCAGTCTGCAGCATCGAGACTCGTCTCGATGCTCCGGGGAGAAAGATCCCATGCCTAACTCTTCGGCGACCCAACGCAGCCGATCGGTTGACCCTTGGTGATCGGCGGCGTAGCGACGATATAGAGCACCACGCCATCCAACGGCGATAGCACCTCCGCGATCCGCTCGCCGAAGAAGTTAGTGATATGAGCCAGCACCGTGCCCTTCTTCACCGTCTGGCCGCGTTCCACGTGTTCGTACAGAATGCCGGTTTCCGGACTCGCGACCACTTCCGCCGGATCCAGATAAACGGCCTTAGCCAGCGCCGCTGGTCCCTCATCCACCATTTTCAATTCGCGCAGCACACCCTGAACGCCGGAAATAATACGCTCGATCGATTCCGGATCGGTCGTCCCAAGAAAACCACTCTCCACGGTCATAGCCGGCTTGCCGCGCGTGATCGCGGTCGTCGAGCAATACAACGATCGCGCCGGATCAGTCGGCCGATTCCGATCCACGACGATGTGATCGATCCCAAAGGCCAGCGCCATCCGCGCCATCGCCTCGTCCACCTTCTGATTCCCGGTGACGGTCTGGTACACATACGGCCGCAATGATTCGTTGCCGTCGCCACAGTGCAGATCCAAAACGTAATCCGCTTTCTCGATTACTTCGGTAGTGATGGCGTACGCGATTCTCTCGGAAACCGTGCCATCCTTGCGCCCCGGATAAACGCGGTTCAGGTTCTTTCCGTCCACTGGACTGAAATAAACGGTGCGGCCCAGAAATGACGGCATGTTCGCCACATGCACCATGACGATCGTGCCCTGGAGTTTTGCCGGATCGATCAGCGTAGCAAGCTTCTGCAGCGCCAGAATGGGCGGATATTCATAGCCGTGATTCCCGGCGATCAGCGCCAGAACAGGACCGGCCCCGGCGCCGTATATTGTAGTGACCGGTATTTGTGTTCCGGCATCGCTCGCGGCCGGAACTTCAATTAATCGTGATTCGTATCTCCCGGACATGGCCGAACCATCATACATCGCGGGAACGCTACGGAACCGCGATCGTAAGGGAGCGATCCTGGCCACTCCCTTACAGTCGCGGTTCTAATTCCAATCCGCGGCCAGACGTGCTATCCTTCGTGCCAATAAGGACGTCGAGAAAGGGGACACCCGATGAACCGTAGACTCTTCTTCCAACTGGCGGCCGGAACCGCCGCCGCTACCGCCACCATCGATCGCGTCGCTGCCGCCGGACGATCCGCCAAGGACCACACACCCGAAGAGGTCGCGGCCGATGAAGACTTCTGGACAGAAGTCCGGAGCGCCTTCACCATCGATCGCAACATCGTCAACCTGAACAACGGCCATGTCAGCCCCGCGCCCCGCGTGGTTCAGGAGGCCATGCGCCGCTATTTGGAATATAGCGACATGGGCCCCTGGCACACCATGATAAACGTGCTGGAGCGCCAGGTGGAAACCGTCCGGCGCCGCATCGCGCAAACTGCCGGCTGCGACCCGGAAGAAATCGCCATTACGCGCAATGCCAGCGAGTCCCTGGAGAACGCGCAGTACGGTATCGACCTGAAGCGCGGTGACGAAGTGCTGACCACCAATCAGGATTATCCGCGCATGCTCAACACCTTTCGACAGCGTGAGCGCCGCGAAGGAATCGTGCTCAAGACCATCTCCTTTCCCGTGCCGCCGCCCAGCATGGACGATCTCTATCGCCGTTTCGAGCAGGCTGTTACGCCCAGGACCAGGTTGATCCTGGTGTGCCACATCACCAATCGCACCGGACAGATCTTCCCCGTCAAAAGGATCTGCGAGATGGCGCACGCGCGCAACATTCCGGTCATCGTCGACGGCGCGCACGCCTTCAACCATTTTCCATTCAAGATTTCGGATCTCGATTGCGATTACTACGGCGTCAGCTTGCATAAGTGGACCTGCGCGCCCGTGGGCACCGGCTTTCTCTATGTGCGCAAATCGCGCATCGCCGGCACTTGGTCCCTGATGGCATCCACCGATAAGCAGGTGGACGATATCCGCAAGTTCGAAGAAATTGGAACGCATCCCGCCGCCAATCACGACGCGATCAGCGAAGCGCTCATCTTCAACGAGAACATCGGCATAGATCGCAAAGCCGCGCGGCTACGCTATCTGCGCGACCGGTGGGCGCATCGGCTGGCTCGGAATCCGAAGTGCAAAACTCTGCACAGCGAAGATCCGGCACAGTCCTGCGGAATCGGATTTCTAAGCTTCCCGGGCGCGGATGCTCAAAAAATACACGACGCGCTGTGGAACAAATACAGCATCCTGACTGCGTTGGTGGGGCACGAGGAATACACCGGATTGCGTATCACGCCGCACGTGTACAGCACGCTTGCCGACATCGATTATTTCGCCGGCATGGTGGAAAAAGAGCTGAAGAGCGTTTAGCGCCGCTATTCCCAACGCAGCGCCGTCATCGGATCCACCCGGCTCTGGAGTTTGGACATTCTTATGTGGGGCAGGATGGCATCCTGCCGCGGATTGGCAATCCGCCTGGTGTTGGATCAGAATTACTTACGGCCCATTGCCAATCGGCCGCAGGTTACCAACCTGCCCTACAACTGGCACGGTCAGCGAACCTGAATCAGATTCTTCAAATTGATTTCCGGCTCCCCATCCGCCTTGACGTCATCCAGCGCTAGTGAGATCGCAGCATCGATATTCTTGCAGGCCTTGTCGGTGCACGCCTGGCCTCGAATCGCAATCCTGACCGGCCCCGCCCCGGTACGCCTGACCTTCGCCGCGAATGTCGCTTGCCGCTCGTAGCCCCAACTGTAATAGCGGATCTCGGGCCTTGAAAAATCCTTCGGTTCGGATTGGCGCCACGGGCCTACCGTCTGCAAGCCACCGGACAGTACGAATTCGGTGCCTCGCTCGATACCCAAGGATGCCTTGCCCGCGAGCTTCTCGTCGGCGCGCTTCTTCATGTCCATCGCGAATGTGTGCCAGCCCGGCTCGATCGCGGCGCGCACCACCAGCAACGACCCATCCAGCTTCGCCTGGTAAGTAAGACACAGATTTTCTTCCTGGCGCACTTCCACGGGATCGGTCCATCCACCCGCACGCGCGTTCGTAATTCCGAAAAGAATCACTGCTGTCAAAACGGGCGCTCTGCTGAATTTGATCATTTTCGAAAACTCATCCTGTAGGTCTTGAGCGGCATTTTCATTCGCTGCCCGCCGCGAATGACGTCCAGCATAACATCGTCACCGGCGGTTTTTCGCAGCGTGATAAAAAGATTCACGGAATTCGCAACCTCGTCCCGCTCCACGCCATCGACGCCGTAAATGATGTCGCCCGTCTTCAATTCATGGCTTTTCATCGTCCTGGCAAAATCCGCCACGTATCGAACTTCGCTGGCGAATCCATCCGGCTTCAGCCCGAGCTTTTGCTTCTCCGCATCCGTGAGAGGCCGATCGTCGAAGTATGTTCGCGGCTCGACGCTGGATTGACGGAAGCGCAGATCCGTCCACCACCAGCGAACCGGCAGCGCCACGGCGAGATTCACCGGTTTGCCGGCGCGCTCCACGGTTATCTGAACTTGTGCCGCGTTGCGATCCACTTTGTCGTAGCGGTACTGAAGATCGCCAAACGTCCAGACTGGCGTCCCGTCCACTGCTACAATCCGATCGCCCGATTTCATCCCGGCGGCTTCCACCGCGCCACGCGCTTCTCTAACGGCCAAGCCCTTGGGAACGTCCAAATCGATGCCGATGGTTTTGATATCCGGTGAACGATACAGGTGCGTCAGCTTGTCGAGCTTGCCATCCTGTTCGCGCTGAACATTTTGAAAATCTCCGATGAGGTGGCACTCCACGCAGGCGTGCTGTTCAATCGTGCGCTTCCCCAGCAGCGGCATCTCGCGAGGATATACAGGTTTGGGAAGTTCAGTTCGCTTCAACTCGCCTTTCTGATATAGCCGATGCAGCTCCAACCCCTTGCTCAATGCGATTTCCATGCTGTCGAGACTGAGATAAGCATCGTCCGATTTCGCGTCGCGCCCGCCGTACCGCATGTAGATCTGCTCGTCGGCGTTCATGATGAAGTAGTACACGGCATTGTTCCAATCGCGATCGAACAGCGCCACGTTGACATCATCCATCCTGGTGATGCGTACGCACACGTATTGACTCAGTTGCTTTCCCAACGGCGAATCCGGCGGTGACAGCACAACCTGTGCGTCAAAAACACGTCCGGATATTCAAGCCTCGCAGCGGAACTCCACCAGCAGCGGCTGATGCGTCTGCCTGGCCAACCGGATCGCTGCCTTATAGTCGCTGAGCCAGGTGACTCCACCGTCATCGGCCAGCAATGGAACACAAGCCAAAACCGCTAAAATAATAAGGCGTAGTTTTTGCATCGGTACTTTCATTCTCTCAAGCCCTGAAACCTCGCGCAAGGTTTTGCGATACACTAGGCCCCGGATGAAATACCTTTCAATTGGATGGCTCGTTCCACTCTGCTGCTCTCTCTTTGCGCAACAGACCGTACCCGAAATCAAGTTTGATTCTGTTCCGAATCCGCTGAAGCTTCCCGCCGACATCCACTTCGGCGAAGTATCGGGTGTCGCGGTGAACTCCAAGGGTCACGTCTTTGTTTTCTCGCGTGGAAACACCAACGGCCCGGCCTACGGCGCCACCGCCGCGCAGTTACTGGAATTTGGCGCGGACGGAAAGTACTTGCGTGAAATCGGCAAGAATCTTTATGCGTGGTCGTATGCGCATGCCGTTCGCGTCGACAAGGATGACAATATCTGGGCGATCGATAAAGGTTCGGACATGATCGTCCGGTTTAACCCGGAGGGCCGCGTGACGATGGTGTTCGGCCGCAAGAAAGAGGCGTCCGACGAAGCCGCCCCGTGGACGCGCGTGAATCCGCCGAGGCCCGCCGTGAACGGCCAATTCCGGCAGCCGACCGACGTTGCGTGGGACCCGCGGGGCAATATTTTCATCAGCGACGGCTACATCAATTCCCGCGTGGCCAAGTACGACAAGACCGGTCATTGGGTGACGCAGTGGGGCGATCGCGGCAACAAACCGGGCGAGTTCAATACACCGCACAGCATCGCCGCCGACGCCAAGGGAAACATCTATGTAGCGGATCGCGGCAATCGGCGCATTCAGGTTTTCGATCCCGATGGAACTTTCCAGCGCGAGATCAAGATCGATGTTCCACTTCCGCCGGACGTGCAGCCTTGGATGGGCGCCATGCCGAGCCCTCAAGCCGCCCTGGCGCAGAGCGGCTCGCCGTGGGCCATTTGCATCACGCCCGGGCCGACGCAGTATCTATATAGTTCCGATGCGTATCCTGGGCGCGTGTACAAACTTTCCCTGGACGGAACGGTGCTGGGGATGTTGGGAACGTCGGGCCGGCAACTGAAAGAATTCGGCTGGATTCACGAGATCGCTTGTCCGTCGGAAAACGTCCTCTACGTAGCCGAGATCTTGAACTGGCGCGTCCAAAAGCTCCTTTTAACGAAGTAAAACCGTAAGGAGACAGCACTCCATTCGTGGAGTAGCGTAGCGCGGTCACGTGCAAAGCTGGAATATTGGATCCAGCGCGTTTGTTTTCCGCCTGAATTTCTAAAAAGAGGTGACTGGCACCTCTGTCACCTATTGTTCTTGCGTTATGTGGGCGCGCCGGTTCCGCTGCCAGCACGCTTCATCGTGCTCCGAGCACACCGGCTTTTCCTTACCGTAGCTGATGGTGCGCAACTGATTCGCCGGCAACCCGAGCCCGGCCAAATACTCTTTGGTCTCCTTAGCGCGCGCATCGCCCAGCGCCAGGTTGTACTCTTCCGATCCACGTTCATCGCAATAACCTTCGACAGTCAGCTTGAAGTCGGGATACTGGCGGATGATGTCGGCTAAAGTTTGTCCGTCCTGTCTCAAAACGGCCTCCGCATCGGGGCGAATGGCGTGCTTGTTGTAGTCGAAGTACGCGTCCTGAATCCGATCCAGCAAATCTTGAATGCGCGCGCGTGTGGCGGCATCCGGCATCCGCGATGGAGTGCTGGGTGTCTCATCGCGGCGGGTTGCTTGTGGCGTGGAGGTGGCGGGTCTGGACGCCGTATTCGAAGCAGTCGACCTGTCCACCGGCGGCGGGGGTGGTGGCGGCGCCGCTGCCACTTTCTTCTTGCATCCGCCGACGGCGAGGCACAAGGCAATCGCGGCCCATCCGGCCACCAGTCTTAATTTCATTAGAAAACCCTCCAAATATTGAGCATACAAGAAATCACGCCACGGGGAGCATACCGTCGATAGAGTATTTCCGCGGCTATCTATTAAGCTATCATTCCCACATGCGCACACTTTTGGCAACCATGATCTGCGCGGCGGCGGCGCTGGGTGGGGACAAGGAAACGCTTCTCAAGCAGATGGATACCCGCGCCCTTCACTATGGCGAAGTGTCGCGCAAGATCTGGGAGTTCGCCGAAGTCGGCTACAAGGAATACAAGAGCGCGGATCTGTTGAAGTCCGAATTGCGCCAGGCTGGATTTTCGATCGAGGAGAACATCGCTGGGATCCCAACCGCGTTCACGGCGAGTTGGGGCCAGGGCGGTCCAATCATCGCGGTGCTGGGCGAATACGACGCGCTCCCCGGTTTGTCGCAAGACACCACGCCGGACCGCAAGCCGATCGCCGAAGGCGCGCCCGGTCACGGTTGCGGCCACAATCTGCTGGGCACGGCGTCTCTTTTCGCTGTCGTATCGATCAAAGATTGGCTGGCGTCCAGGAAGGTTCCCGGCACCATTCGCTTTTATGGAACACCGGCCGAGGAAGGCGGAGGGGGCAAACTGTACATGGCGCGCGCCGGCGTGTTCAAGGACGTCGACGCTGTTTTGAGCTGGCATCCCAGCGACACCAACAGTGCGTCCAAGCAAAGTTCGCTGGCCATCACCTCCGCGAAATTCCGGTTCTACGGCAAACCCGCCCATGCCGCGGCTGCGCCCGACGTCGGCCGGTCGGCATTGGATGGCGTGATGTTGATGGGCAACGCCGTCGAGTTTCTGCGCGAGCACGTTCCCGAATCCACGCGAATTCATTACGTGATTTCGAACGGCGGATCGGCGCCCAACGTGGTGCCGGAATTCGCGGAGTTGTTTCTCTATGCCCGGCATCCCAGCATGCCCATCCTGGATGGCATCTGGAATCGAATCGTGAAATGCGCGCAGGCGGGCGCGCTGGCCACCGAAACGCGGATGGAGATGGAGCTGATCGACAGCAGCTACAATGTGCTTCCCAACGATGCCCTGGCCGCGCTGGTGGATCGCAATTTGCGCCAGGTTGGAGGCGTGACGTACACCAAAGAGGAGCAGTCCTTCGCGGAAAACTTGCGCCAGACGCTGCCGCCGGATCGCGGGCGTCCGCTCGGAAGTCAGGAGCAGATCCATGCGCCCACCGAAGGATACTTCTCCGCCTCCAGCGACGTCGGCGACGTGAGCTGGATTGTTCCCACGGCGGCCCTCGGCACGGCGACGTTTGTCCCCGGCGTGCCCGCTCATAGCTGGCAATCCACGGCCTGCGCGGGCATGAGCATCGGACGAAAGGGAATGGTGGTGGCGGCGAAGACCATCGCGCTTACCGGTATAGATCTGTTTACCAGCCCCGAACACCTACAGGCCGCGCGCGCCAGCTTCGAGCAACGCCGCGCGGGATACGAATATAAGTCGCGGATTCCCGCGGACCACAAGCCCCCGCTAAACTACCGGGACAAGTAATTTGTGGCAGGCAATCGTGCCCAATGCCACATCGGCGTACCCGCCTCGGTTCAGGTCGGAGATCGCACAAGCCGCGGCGCCTATCCCGCCATTATCGCCGTCGAGATCAGCCTCCTGAATCGTGTGCCCGTCCGGCGCCGCGTCATCGATCGCCTGCTGAGCCCAAGCAGGGCCATCCCGGCGGCAATGCGTAGTATTGAGAGTGTCGAGGAACCAGCGGATGGATAGCTCCGAGAAGAACCGCCTGGCAACGAAGGTGGTAGATCTTTGGCACTCTTTCCAAGACGCGCTTGCGGCTACGAAGCGGAGGTATCCGACCCAGGAATTCCTTTCTTTCGCGGACGTCGCTCGACGCTATATCAAAGCTACCGGGGCGGATCAACTCGTACACAAAGAGGTTGTCCAGGCCATAAACGGTCTGACCGAGTTCCTCCAACTGGAGAGAAAACGAGTGCCAGGCAGCATCCTGTACGAGGCGGACCGATTGGAGTGCTTGCTCTTCCTTGGGAACGATCCGTACTTCGAAGGGGATGAACCTCCCGGTTTATAGTCTCTGGGGATCGATACCTGCCTGGCTGGCTCTAACTATGCGTCGCTCGATGTCGCTTCCACGCAGAGGTAATGTCCCAACATCGCATTATGGGTGAATGGCGGCGTGAATCCGCCGCACGCGGATTTCCTTCTCGCGCTTACGGGTCTTCGCAATGTCGTAGGAAGACTGCATCCGCATGAGCGTATCCATCCTCACGCCGAAAGCCTTCTCGATGCGTAACGCCATATCGCCGGAGAGGCTGGCTTTGCCGTTAAGCAAGCTGGACAAGGCGGGTCGGGACACTTGTAACGCCGCTGCGGCCGCTGTCACAGACAGGCCTGCGGGCTCTATAAGCTCCGTCCGAATGAAATCTCCGGGATGGGGCGGGTTCATCATGGGCATGGCATTTACTCCTGTGTTCCAGTGATAGTCTTCTAAATTCACGTCGCAGACTTCGCGCTCGGCGGTATCAATGCTAAATGTCAGACGCCGGTTTCGGGTAACGCTCCGGCTCCATGTGCCCTTGCGGTCGCCGGTCAAGGTGTGCGGCTTCCATGATGCAAGCGCCCGTAATTCCTCCGCGTCCTTCATGTCGTCTAGAAACGCAAACATCTTGCGGAGTTTGTCCGCGGTATCGGGTGGCACGCCTTTCGCACTCTCTTCCGAGTACAGCCGCTTCAAGCCCTTATGGATAAAGTTCCGTATTTTCACCGGCAGACTGTAGCCTGTAGCTTAACACTTGTCAAGGTGAATTTCTCCGCCCTGTCTGGCTCCCGCTCGTTCCCGGTTAAAAAGCGTTTGCCGTCACCCGAAAAAATCAGCCAACGTCCCCAATGCATAATAGAGCCATAATGAAGAATCGATCTCGCATCGCCGCGATCTGCCTATCCCTGAGCTTCGGCCTTGGGTATCCACAAACGCAAAAGGAGAAGCTGGTGACAACTCATGCAACAGGAACTTTTGACGTCAAGCTGGCCCCTCAACCCGCGGGCGAGGACCCTCTTGGCCGGATGACCATCGACAAACAATTCCACGGTGATCTCGACGCCACCAGTAAGGGCCAAATGCTGGCGTATAGCACCTCCGTCAAAGGCTCGGCCGGTTACGTGGCCATGGAACAGGTCAGCGGAAAACTGCACGGCCACACTGGCGCCTTCGTACTTCAGCACAGCGGTACCATGGCGCGCGGCGCCCTTGGACTAAGCATAACTGTGGTGCCGGACTCTGGCACCGGTGAACTGCTGGGGCTGACGGGCAAGATGAATATCATCATCGCCGACGGAAAACACTCCTACGAATTCGATTACACGATCGCCAAAACGGAGTAGAAGATCATGTCATTCAAACGCCGCTGGCCGATTGCGATTCTCAGTTGTTACACCGCGTATGGACAGGCCGATCGTCCGCCCGCCGCGGTGGTCGCGGGCATCCCTGTGAACTACGATGAAGCGCGCGTCGGAACCTATACGCTTCCGGACCCGTTGGTCCTCGCGAACGGCAAGCCTGTGCGAGATGCCAAGACCTGGACCGAAAAGCGCCGCCCGGAAATCGTGCAGCTCTTCGAAGAGAATCAGTATGGCCGCGTCCCTGGGCGTTCGCTGGGCATGCGTTTCGACGTGTTCGAAAAGGACACGTCTGCATTCGACGGCAAAGCGATCCGCCGGCAAGTGGCAGTGTACTTCTCGGCGGACAAGTCCGGACCAAAGATGGACCTGCTGGTCTACGTGCCCGCAGTCGCCACGAAGCCAGTACCTCTGTTATTGAACCTGAGTTTCTCGGCAAACTCAAACACCGTAAACGACGCAGGTGTCAAAGACGGTGAAGTGTGGGGCCCCGACAAGAAAAAACTCCCAGCGAGCAAGAGCAGAGCTTTTGGAAAAATCGATGTTGTCCGATTGCTCGACGCCGGGTTTGGGTTCGCAACAATTTACTATGGCGACATCGACCCCGACTTCGCGGGCGGCCTGCCATATGGCGTGCGGGCTCTGTTCTTGAAGCCCGGCCAGGCCCAACCGGCGGAAAACGAATGGGGCGCGATTGCCGCTTGGGCCTGGGGACTGAGCCGCGCGCTGGACTACCTGGAAACCGATAAGGCCGTCGATGCCAAACGCGTCGCTATTTTGGGCGTCTCCCGGTTGGGAAAAACGGTGCTGTGGGCCGGCGCTCACGACACGCGTTTCGCGGCGGTAATCGCCAGTTGTTCCGGCGAAGGCGGCGCGGCCTTGAGCCGTCGAAATTATGGCGAGACCATCGCGCACCTCACAGCTCCGGCCCGATTCCCTTACCAGTTCTGCGCGAACTACGGGAAGTTCGCCGAGCATGTCGATCAATTTCCAGTGGACGCCCACATGCTCCTGGCCCTGCTGGCGCCCCGTCCAGTCCTGCTGCAGACCGGCGACAAGGATCTGTGGTCGGACCCCAAGGGAGAATTTCTGGCGGCGGTGGCGGCCGGCCCGGTGTATCGCCTGGTAGGCAAGCAGGGACTCGACACCGAACAAATGCCGCCGGCGGGAACGCCGATCCTGCACGACATCGGCTACTACATGCACGCCGGCGGACATGGGACCATCCCTTCGGATTGGGACCAGTTTTTAAAATTCCTACAGATGCATCTGCAAAGGCCCTCATGATTACCACCGCCGCACAACTTACCGGACCGCAACAAGCGGTTCTCGTTCAACCCACCGAGACCGGATCTCCGGGACCGGGCGAGGTTCTGGTCCGCATGCAAGCGTGCGGCATATGCCACTCGGACGTGTTCGTTTCGAGTCTTCCGCAGCTTCCCTTGGTTCCGGTGACGCTGGGCCACGAGGGCATCGGTGTGGTGGTCGAAGCGGGCCCAGGCGTCGAGAACGTGCGTGCCGGCGACCGAGTTGGCATCACCTACTTCGCCTCCAGTTGCGGCGAGTGCGAGTATTGCAAGTCCGGACGCGAACGCCTGTGTCCGAAGCAAAGGAACTCCGGATATTCCGCGCACGGCGCCTTAACCAACTATGCAGTGGTTTCGGCGCAGCAGCTAATCAAGGTGCCACTTGGCCTGGACGCCGTAAAAGCAGCTCCGCTATGCTGCGCGGGTTGGACTGCGTACGGCGCGCTCCAGAATGCCGCGCTGCAAGAAGGACAGACTGTGGCAATCTTCGGTTTCGGTGGCTTAGGGAATTATGCCTTGCAGTTCGCTCTACGCCGGAAGCTGCGGCCGATCGTGTCCGATGTGTCCGAGGAAAAGCTGGAAAGCGCCCGTGCGTTGGGCGCCACTGCTACATTTCTCGCCGAGGACTCGGGGAAGCGCATCGCAAAAGAAGCTGGCGGCGCGCACGCCGCAATCGTTTTTACAGGCTCCGGCGCAGCCATCGAACAGGCCTTTCGATCCTTGAAGCGCGCCGGAACGCTGGTTCTAGTTGGTCTGGGCGCCGGCTTCGCGCTGCCCGTCACGGAAGCGATTCAAAAAGCGATTCGCATCCAGGCCAGCTATTTAGGCACACGCCAGGACCTGGAAACGGTCTTCCGCCTGGCCTCCGAAGACTCAATCGAAATCCCTACCGATGTCCGCCGGCTGGAAGAAGTCCCCGCCACATTACAACAACTCAAAGCAGGAAAAATACAAGGCCGCGCCGTAGTGACCTTTTAGCACGTGGCGCGGACACTCGTGTCTGCGGCCTCGAGACTCGTCTCGAGGCTCTTCTAACTTTCCCCTTGACAGCTCCCTCAGATAGTGCTACTTTTTTAGCACGATGCTAGTTCTCCAGCAGGAGCGCCGTACATGAAGCCCGCGGCCAGCCTGAGCCGCCGCGAGCGCCAAATCATGGATATCCTCTACCAGCACGGCAAGTCTTCGGCCACCGCGGTGAGAGAGGCCATGCCCGACGCGCCCGGCTACTCGGCGGTGCGGGCGATGCTGCGCGTGCTGGAGGACAAGGGCCACGTGCGGCATCAGGCGGAAGGTCTGAAATATGTCTATCTTCCCACCGTGACTCGGGACAAAGCCAAGCGGTCCGCCGTGAAGCATCTCCTGGATACGTTCTTTCACAATTCGCCGGAGCAAGTGGTGGCGGCTCTTCTGGATGTTTCCTCGACACGGATGACCCGCCAGGAGCTGGACCGCATGACGGAAATGATCGAAAAGGCCAAGAAGGAGGGCAGGTAATGTTTTCCATTTTGATGGGCGTCGCCCTGAAGAGTACCGCGATCCTGGCGGCAGCCTGGTTAATCGCCTTCATGTTGCGCAAGCGGTCGGCTGCGGCGCGGCACTTGGTCTGGACCGCGGGCGCGGTTGCCGTGCTCACCTTGCCGATACTGTCGGTATCCTTGCCGGCATTGCATGTGCCCGGCACGAACGCCTTCCTGGCCGCATCGTCAAATATCGTGTTTCAGGCGATAGGTTCGTCACAGCAGACGTCGCCGGCTCAGCGGGCTGATACGTCGTTCAGGACAAGTGGGCCTGACCTCCCAACGCAATGGCGTCCGGATTGGAAAACCGGCCTCCTATCGCTCTGGTTGGCAGGATCGCTTCTGGCATTGGCGCAGATGCTGTTCGCCTGTGCAGGTATCTGGCGCGTTCGCCGTCGAGCCAAGCCTTTTGCCGATCGCGAGCTTTCCAGCGCGCTCACGCAGTCGCTGGGGATACGGCATCCGGTGGATGTGCTCGAAAGCGGAACTGGCAGCATGCCGATGACGTTTGGCATTCTGCGGTCTGCTGTTTTCATGCCCTCGGACGCGGGCACGTGGAGCCGGGAACGCCGCCGCATCGTGCTGCTGCATGAGCTGGCGCATGTCCGGCGTGGCGATGTTGCAACGCATTTGTTGGCGCGCGCGGCGTTGGCCGTCTATTGGTGGAATCCGCTGGCTTGGAAAGCGTGGCGCGAGTTCTTGAAAGAGCGCGAACGGGCGACGGACGATCTGGTGCTCAACGCCGGCGCCCGTGCGTCCGAATACGCGGACCATTTACTGGACGTCGCACGCACCATGCGTTCGGCGGCTGGTGTAGGATGCGCGGCGGTGGCGATGGCGCGGAGATCTCAATTGGAGGGAAGACTAATGGCAATTCTAGATGCGGGAGTAAATCGTAAAGCACCGGGCCGAGCGTCGGCGCTGGTTGCGGGGCTGCTGGCGGTGGCGATGGTTGCGCCGTTCGCGGCCGTGCAAGCCCAGGAGAGTCAAACGCAGCAGGACGGAATTCCGGCCGACATCGATGCCGCGATACGCGCCGCGCATGCACAGAAGAATTTTAGAATGCTGGAAGATGCGGCCGCCGCGGCGGCACAGCAGCGGAAGTACGATATAGCTCAAAGACTGCTCGAGGCGGCGCTGACAATTCGCGGCGAAGATTCGGGCCAGCAGAGCGTGGAGTATGGCGTGGGGCTGATGAAGCTTGGCGATCTCGAACGCAAGCGAAATCGATTCCCGGCGGCGGAAGCTTTCGACAGCCGTGCGATTCGGCTATTAGGGGATCGGCCGGAAGCCGCGGCGGCGCTGCTTCACTTGGGAATTGCCGCTCTTCGGGCCCGCGATTTCCCACGGGCTTTCGACTCTTTCGAGCATGCTCAACGAGTGGATCCCGCGCATGCCGGCGAGGCGCTGATGTGGATGGCCGTAACGCGCGAGCGGGCAGGTGGCATCGATGAAGCCGAGACATTCTTTAAACAAGCCCTCGGCCTTCAAGATCCGGGTTCGCTTCAGGCGGCGACCACGATGCGGGTCTATGCTCAGTTCTTGCGCGGCCAATCGCGCGGCGACGAGGCAGCGGAGCTGGAGAAGCGCGCGGGCGCTGCCCAAACCCGAGTCCCACCTGCCAATCCCAAGCACTCCGAAGGGGCTTATAAGATGGGCGGTCCGGGCCTCACTCCGCCGTCGGTTCTCTTTAAAATCGAGCCGGAATACAGTGAAGAAGCGCGAGTGGCGAAACTTGCCGGGACTGTCGTCGTTGGCGCCGAGATTGGACCGGACGGCGTCGCCCACAATATCCACATCCTGCGGCCGCTAGGCGTTGGATTGGACGAAAAAGCGATGGAAGCAATCCAACAGTGGCGCTTCAAACCCGGCATGAAAGACGGCCAACCTGTCACCGTCGTGGTGAACATCGAAGTGAATTTCCGGCTGCTCTGACGTTGACGAAAGCAGGGGTAAGATAGGAGCTATGCGCCTGGTCTTGTCCGTTCTCCTGCTCGCGGCTTCCCTTCTGGCCGCCGTCGAACCCGGCCGGGAACGAACGTTCACGTTGGAATACAACGCTAGCGTGAAGGACATTCCAGCGGCTACACAAAAAGTGGAATTGTGGATTGTGGCGAACATTCGCGTTGACGCGCCTTATCCTTACAAGATTTCGGTTGGCGGCCAGGGCAATACCATGCTGCATTTGGAAATCGCCCGGCCCAAGGAAACCAGTGTTCCGGTGACGGTTCCATTCGAAGCCGCCCGCAAGGAACGCATCCAGCCAACCGCCGCGGTGCTTCCGAAGATGGCGCCGCCGGCGGATTTGGCGCATTGGCTGCAGCCCCACCGGCTGGTTCCCATCGACAACAAGATTCGCGGCTGGGCGCGCGAAGCGGTGGATGCCGCGCACGACAAGACCGATCTTGAAATGGCGCGGGCGATTTATAACCACGTCGTCTCGACCGTGAAATACGACCAGAGCGGCGCCGGTTGGGGACGAGGCGACATTTGCCACGCATGCGATGCGAGGCGCGGTAACTGCACCGATTTCCATGTCATCTTGATCGGCTATGCGCGGGCAATGGGGATTCCCGCGCGCTTCGCGATAGGCTTTCCCCTGCCCTGGGCGGAATTTTACGCCAAGGGAATCGGTTGGGTGCCGATGGATGCTTCGGAAGCGGCCAAAAACCCGGCTAAGCGCGACTACTTCTTCGGCGCACACGATGAAAATCGAGTGGAGTTGTCGAAGAGCCGCGATGTGCTGCTGACGCCCAGGCAGCAAGCCGATCCGCTGAATTACTTTGTCTATCCGTACGTCGAAGTCGACGGCAAAGCATACACGTCGATCGAGACCAGTTATTCGTTTCACGATTTGATGGCGGTCGCGTAGCGTTGAAAGATCGCCGGCTATCGCTGGAACGGATCGAGACCGCCGCCCGGACCATCGATCCGGTGTTTTTGAATACGCCGCAGTTCGAAAGTGAATCGTTTAGCGATGAACTGGGAATGCGGCTCGTCCTCAAAGTCGAGACCGTCAATCCGATTCGATCTTTCAAAGGGCGCGGCACGGACTTTCTGGTTTCGAATCTCCCGGAGGATTCGCCGGCACTGGTTTGCGCGTCGGCGGGGAATTTCGGACAGGGGCTGGCGTATGCCGCACGCAAACGAGGGCTGCCGGCAGTCGTCTTCGCGGCTGAAACGGCGAATCCTTTGAAGCTCGATCGTATGCGCAAGCTGGGCGCCGGTGTGCGGCTAATCGGCCGTGATTTCGACGCCGCGAAAGAACATGCCCTCGCTTTCGCGGAACAGACTGGCGGCCTCTATATAGAGGATGGCCGTGAGCCGGCGATCGCGGAAGGCGCCGGCAGCATCGCGGTGGAGTTGTGCCGTTGGAAGGATCCACTCGACTTCGTGCTTTTCCCGCTGGGCAATGGTTCGCTGCTCGCGGGCGTCGGCCGATGGATGAAGGCGCACTCGCCGGCAACGCGTATTGTTGCTGTATGCGCGGCCGGAGCGCCATCGATGGCGTTATCGCTTCGAGAGGGAACGGTGCGGCGCACCGAGACGGCGGATACTATCGCGGACGGGATTGCCGTTCGGATTCCGGTGCCTGAAGCGTTGGACGATCTGGCGGATGTTGTCGATGAGGTCGTGCTGGTTGAGGATGAGGCGATGGTGGAAGCAATGCGGTTGGTACTGAACCGGCATGGGTTAGTATTGGAACCGGCGGGAGCTGCCGGCGTCGCCGCCGCGATGGTGTTTCGGGAGAAGTTCCGCGGCGGCGTGGTGGCGACTTTATTGAGTGGTGGAAATGGAACGTTATGAGTGTTCGAACTTTGTTGCAGCTTGGAGATCCGGGATTGCGGGAGATATGTGTTCGAATTGACGATCCGAAGGCCGGGCAAGTGTCATCCGTAATTCGAGATCTTGCGGATACACTGGCGCATTGGCGAAAGACCACCGGGTATGGACGCGCGATCGCCGCGCCGCAGATTGGAGTGACCCAGCGAATCGTCTTTATGCAATTGCCCGGCGCGGAGCCGTGGCCGTTTATCAATCCCGAAATTGTGGACCGGACCGCCGACAAGATTGTCGTTTGGGATGCATGTCTGAGCTTCCTGTCGATCTTCATGCAAGTGGAGCGGCACCGTGAGATTACCGTTCGCTATCAGGATCCGGAAGGAACGTGGCACGAAATCCGGGCCGGCGCGGATCGGGATCTATCGGAGTTACTGCAGCACGAAATCGATCACTTGGACGGCATTCTGGCGGTCGATCGCATTACCGATATTCGTACGTTGTGTACGCGCGAAGAATTTGAGAAACGGTATCGAGCTTCGAGCCCCTACTCGGTTGCGTAGTTGATTTCCATCCTTCGAACCTGAAAACTCGCCAGCACCAGGACCGCGACAGCCAACAGTATCAAGCCGGGGACCGCGATGTAGGCCGGCATCGGATCGGCATTGATGGATAGCAGCGAAAAGAACGAGCCGGCGTGCGGGTCGATCTGGATGGGACACAGCGATTTCAAATAGTAAATCACGCTGAACTTCTGCAAGATCGCCGGAAGAAAGCTGTTGATCGATTCCCATACCAAAATGACGCCGGCCGGGATCAAGGGATTGCGGAACGCCACGCCGGAGGCGAGGAAGACGCTTCCATAGCCGATGCAGGCCAGCACCGTTACGCCCAGATAAGCGATGAGATGGGAGAGTCCATTGCCGCTGCCGAGATAGTCGGAAACAACATTCCAGCCATGGTGCAAATACATCCCAATGAACTGAAGCATTGCGCTGCTGGTGAAGATCACGATGGTGGCGAGCAGGCCCGCCAGGAATTTCCCGACCAGCAGCACTTCACGGCGAATAGGCGCCAGAAAATAGTAGTGCAAGCTTTTGTCGAGAACCTCGCCGCGGAACAGGTTCATGAAAATTCCGACGCATCCAAAAAAAACACCGAGGCGGATAAAGAAGATCTGAAAAACAGTGGCGAAGATGTTTGTATCCTGCCCAAAATCGCAGACCCGGTGGTTTTTCATTTCCAGCAGCGAATGGCCGGTGAACAGCACCACGGGAGCCAACGCCAGCAAATAAATCCAGAAGCCTCGCTTCGAGAAAAACGTCTTCCGCAGCTCCAGGCGAAGGACGGCAAGGGTCTGAACGATCCACAGCGGGTTCATTTCTGGGGCTCCTCGGAACCGATCAGGTAGTCATACACCGAGTTCACGTCATCATCGGCGGGCGCCACCGATTCGATGCTCACTCCGTTTTGCGCGATGTGGTTGAGCATCAGATAGAAGCGGTTCGCGTCGCGCGTTTTTACCAGCAGCCCCAGGCCATCTTTGTGAATCTGCGCTTCGACGACGGACTCTTGAGCGAAAACCTTGGCGGCCAGCTCTTGCGGACGGTTGCAGCGAATGAGAATCTGCATGGGATGATCCTGCATCTCGCTGCGCACGCCCGCGATCTTTCCTTCGGCCACCACGTAGCCGTTGCTGAGCAGGATGACCTGATCGGAAATGGCGTCGACCTCGTGCAGGATGTGGCTGGAGATGATGATGTGCATCCCATCTTCGGCGAGGGTCCGGAAAAGAGCGATGGTTTCGGCGCGCACCAGGGGATCCAGTCCGTTGAGCGGCTCGTCCAAGACCAGCACACTCGGTCCATGACAGGTGGATTGCGCGAGCTTGATGCGTTGCCGCATGCCTTTGCTATACCCTGCGATTTTGCGGCGCGCGGCGTCCATCATTCCGACGCGCTCGATGGCCTTCCAGGTAAGCTCTTCGGCTTCACCATGCGCGCATCCATACAATCGCAAATACGAATAGACGAACTGATAGCCGGTGAATCCTTTGGGAAACGAATCGAACTGCGTGCAGTAACCCAGGTAGCGGAATAGCTCGTCCGGCTGATCGGTCCGAATGCCCAGCACCGTGATGCGGCCGCGTGAAGGACGGATCAGGCCGCTCATCAGATTCATCAGCGTGGTCTTGCCGGAGCCGTTTGGCCCCACCAGACTGGTGATGCCGGGCGGAATGGAGAGGTTCACCTTATTCACGCCCAGGACGTCGCCGTAAAACTTGGAAACGTTTTCGAAGACCACTCGATCGTTAGCGGGCATTAGCGCACCACCTCAAACGCACGAACCTTCCTGCTTAATAACAGCACGCATAGACCACACATTACCAGCAAGCCCACCCAGGCGCTCCAGACGGAAATTTCAATTGGCGTTTCCACACCGAACAGATCCGCGCACACACGCGTGATCAGAGAGCCGGGAGTCATGTAGTGGCCGATGTTCGAGCGCAGCACGCCGTTGACGGCCGCGCCAAATCCAGAAAGGAAAAACATGACACCCAGGACCATGGCGCCGGCGGCGATGCGCCACTTGACCCATGCGGAGAGAGCCATGGCGATGAGCGAGATCATCAGAATCCAGATCACGGAGCCCAGGAAAATTCCGCTGGCGAGTGAACGGTTCTCCCACATCCACGCTACACCGGAGAGATTGGATTCGATGCCGAACAGAATCAGACCCGGCACCCAGGTGATCAAGGACAGCAGGTAGAAAAGCGCGCACAGCTTTCCGAGGACGTATTCGGCTCGCGAGAACGACCTGCAAAAATAGAGCGGCAAGGCGCCGTTCGCAAGATCGGGCGCGATGGTGTTGGGGCCAATGAACGCCGTCAGAAAGAACGCCAGGCCGCCTTGCATTCCGAGAAATCCCAGGAAGAATTTCCCGTTGACATTGATGATCTGGTCGGCTCGGGTGTGCAGCAAGGCGAGGACACTGGCATTATGGTTCAGATAAATGCCGACCATGCAAACCAGGGGTCCAAAGAAACACATGACGAACGCAGCCGTCAGGAATTTTGAGCGGAACAGGTTCCCCAGCGCGTAGCGAGTCAGGATATAGAAGCGGGACCACTCCGGCGTGAGGCGGCCCGAGTAAGCTCGATAGCTGCGTTTATAAACCGCCATCAGTTAGTCTCCATGGCCTTGAGGAAAATGTCTTCCAGGGTGTCGCGGCGGTAGTTGAGGCGACGCAACTGGATGTCGCGTTCGGCGGCCAGCCGGTATATGTCGCGGATCTCGATGCCCTCGGAGAGTACCGCTTTCAGCCGCTGTCCTCCGGAGAAGGCGCATTCGCAACCGAGCCCTTCGAGCGCCAGCGCCAATCCGGCAGTGTCGCCGATCGGCTCCATTTCGACAAATCGCCGATTGGCCCGGCGTTCCTCTTCGAGATTCGAATAGTGGACGATGCGGCCTTCTTTCAGAATGAGTACTTCCTCGCACGTCTCTTCCACGTCGCGCAGCAGATGCGAGCAAAGTACGATATGCACGTCATGCGCGTCGCGCATTTCCTTTATCATGCGAACCATTCGCTGGCGGGCGGGCGGGTCCAGGCCATTTGTCGGCTCATCCAGGATTATCAGTTTAGGACCGTGTACGATGGCCTGCGCGAGCTTGGCGAGTTGCTTCATCCCGAGCGAATAAGTTCCAACCTTGCGATAACGCGCTTCACCGAGTCCGACATAAAAGAGAGCCTCGTGAGCGCGCTCCAGTGCAGCTTCCGACGGCAATCCGGATAACTCGCCCATGAGGCGGACGAAGGCTACGGCCGTCATGTTGGCGATGAAAGCATCGTTCTCCGGCATGTAGCCGACCACACTTCGGACGTGCGTGATTTTCGAGCGGATGTCGTGACCGAAGATACGGGCGGTGCCACTGGAGGGTTTGTGAAAACCGAGGAGGGTATTAATGAGAGTGGACTTCCCGGCGCCGTTGGGGCCGAGAAGTCCGATGGTCCGTCCGGACAGGGAGCAGGTGAGGCCTTTGAGAATGTCTCTCTTGCCGAAGCGTACTCCCAGCCCTTCCAGTTCGATTACAGGCGTCATTTTCTCTGAGTTCCGGCTCTCTTCTGCATCAGCATCGCATGTCCGAGAATTTGGGGCACGGCGAGGGTGTCGAGATTCAGTCCGAAGAACGATCCGGTGGATGAAACCACGATCCGATTGGGTTCAGCGTAAGCAGTGATCAAGGCCGGTAAGCTATTGTTTTGCAACTCCGCGATGGCGGCTTGCTGGGATGGCGATAACGTGGCGGTGGAACTCAAGTGCGCCGCCAACGGTCCGAGCACCGGGCCGAGGTTGTGATAAATCACGCCGGAGAGGTTCGTGTTCGCATTGCGCGGCAATTGATTCCGGAAATTCGCCGAGCTGGTCAGCGTATAACCGGTTGCCCGATTCTGAATCGCGCGGAACAGCAGATTTTGATTGGCGGCGGCCACCAGATAACCATCCACGAAAGTGTAGTCGGCTTCGAACAAGCCGTTATCGGGCTTTACGGTGTACACAGTTCGTCCGTTCAACTGGGCTTTGGACTGCGTCAGTTTGAACGAAGCTTTCGGGTCCTGGCTTATATGAGCGACGGCTTTTTCAATGGCTGCTTCGGCCAGATCGGAATTATAAACTTCCACGGCGAATTCCCAGCTTGGAACTGGTAGCAGCGGGCCATCGATAGAGAACGCCACATCGCCGCCAAGAGACTCCGCCAGATCGTTGATGATCTGGTATCCTTCACGCCCCATGTCGGCAACATGCTGGTCGAGCTCGGGATCTTCCGCTTGAGCGGATGTCATCAGGTCCGCAAGCAAGGCCCGGGGATTCCGAACCGCGAAACCCGCAGCCAGAGTGGCGTCAGGCGAAATAAAGTTGAGCGAGCCGATGGGCGCAGGCGTCGAGAGCCAGGAGGCCAACCCGCGGCGTTCCCGGCTGAAGGTGAGCGAGACCTGGTTTTCGGTCCGGCCGCCAATATCCTTACGCTCAAACATCAACAGGCGCAGATCCTTGATGCCGGTGGGATCGGTGTGGTGCGTTCGCGCCTCTTCCCGCATTCTTCGCATCCTTACTCTAGGACCTACGGATTCCGACAACATTTGTTCCGTGTCCATTGCGAGCAGCCATCCGGCGCCGGCCTGATAGGACCGCATGATGTTGTCATAGAGCCGGGTGTTTTCAAATCTGTCGGGATTGTTTCCTTCGACGATCTGAGCGACTTCCTGCAGCGGATGATTGCCGGGCGACAACGCGATGATATCTTTCCCGAGATAAGCCTGCAAGCCGTCTTGCGGAGGCGTGGCGGCTATGGATGCCGCAGTCTCATGAATTCTAAGGGATCCGCCGCCATGCCGATTGCCGACGAACCGCTGGAATTGATTCTGAAGATTCTCTTTCAGCCCGGACTGGGTTACTTCGGCCAGCACTAGCGGGTCCCGGTGACCGCTCGCGTCAACGGTCATCACGAATACAATCTCAGTACCCAAGTGGTCCGTAAAGGATTTGATTTGCTGCACGATCTCGTCGAGCGTAGGCTCGTTCGGACCGGGTTGATGCTGATTCCACCACTGCTTCAAGACGTCGGAGGTCTGCATGCGTTGCTGGAACAGCCGGTTGGCTTCGCTCAGCGTGGACCCGATGTTCGGAATGGCCGCGTAAATTACCGCATCCTGCGGAACGAAATCCAGCAGCTTGGACTGATACCGCAGCCCGGGAGCGGGCATGGCTTCCAGTTGCTTTTGAAGGCTGGAAAGCTCGCCGAGCACCGCGACATATTGCGCGGCATTCTGGCTCCAGGCAATATCGTCTTCGACGGGGATTTTGGCGACGCTGGGATCGGTAGTCACCTGATCGCCACGCTGCAGAACGTCGGTGTGGCTGTTTTCCTCTACATTGACTTTGCCTTCGACCACCGAGACGCGCGAGCCCTTGGTGCCTTTGGTGACGGCGAAGATGGTCCCCTTCACCGAGACCAGGCAGTCCGCCGTGGCTACGTATAGCGCGCCATTCTTCTGTTTGGCGGCGTGTACCACCACATTGCCGCGATCGAGCCGGATGGTTGTGCCGCGCGCGTTACGCGAGAACGAAAGTTCAGAGCGTTCGTTCATTTCAACCAGGGAGCCATCCGTAAGGCGCAGCATGGCGGTGGAACCTTTGGCGGTGCGAACCTGCTGGCGTTCGCCGAATTCCTTGCCGGAGAAAACCGGCGTGCTGCCGCGATCGGAGACCTGATAAAGAATGCCGCGAACGGTTTGGACCGTGGCGCGCGAGCCCGCCGGAGGCACGATGGATCGCAAGACTCCCCAGGTGCTGAGTCCAACGGTGATGGCGAGGCCGGCTGCAATCGCCCACTTGGCTACCGGAGGAACGCGCCGCGCGACAACCGTGGGCCGGGGAAGCGTGCGTACTTTTCCGGAACGCGAGGCCTGCAGGGCATGGCGGCAATCGACGCACTGATGGGTGTGATCTTCAAGAAGAAGCGCGCGCGATTCGGAGAGAGTCTTCGCCAGATAGCCGGGGATGAGGGCCTGAAAATCGGCGCAGGTGCGCAGCGCTTCGAGCGACAGCGCGATTCCGTTTTGCGGAAGCAGGCGGGCGTGGACGCGCTCGGCGGCCTGTTCCAGGGCGGATGGGTCCACCGGTTCGTTGCGAATCGCGTCGATGATTTGATCCAGTTTGTCTTTCTTCATGATCTTTCTCCTTGATAAGAACGAACCTCTTTTTGCAGACGTACCCGCGAGCGGTGAAGAATCACAGCCACGTGGATCTGCGAGATACCCAAAACTTTTGCGATCTCCTGATTGCTGAGATCCTCGAAAAACCGCAAGGCGAAGATTTCTGCTTCCCTGGGATTCAGACGGGCAAGGGCCCGGCGCAGACATTCACGTAGCTCGCGGCCGTCGGGCTCCCGGCGGCTTGGCCCCAGGTCGTCCGGCGAGACGTCGTCAATGGGGACGTTGTGGGCGTCTCGTCCGGCGCGGACGATATCCAGCGCGGCGTTTATGGCCGCGCGGCGGAAATAGCTTTCCTGATTTTCCAGCGCCCGGGCGGCCTGGTCGCGCCGCAGCATGCGCAGGAAAACAGTTTGCAGTACATCTTCGGCGTCGGCCGCATTGCCCGTGATGCGATAAGCCGTGCGGAAGACCAGACCGTGGTGGGTCTGAAACATCCGCTCGAGGTCATTCGGAATCGGAGTAACGGGTTCCTCCCGGATCGCGAGTTGCAGTGGGCACCTCCTAGTCGGTTCATACCTAAGGACGGGAGGATTGGTTCATTATTACAGGTGCGTCATATTGGCCGCAGATCAACAAGTCTGAGGCACGCGGATTCCCATGGTGAAGCGTTAGGAGAGATATTCAGCGTAACTCATTGATTTCGCATATTATTTTATTAATCTACTATTCTCGTCCACAATGTTTTGCCGGCTGAGATTCCCATCTCGCGCTGTAGATACGGCATAGGGGAAGTTGGGGGCTGGGACGCTGGCTGTTTGTCGCATTCGACTCAAATTCCGGCATGCATGGCGAGCGATGGTGGGGGACAGGGGCGTTGAGAATCGGCCTGGCGGGCTTGTGTGAGTCGAACGTTTCGCTGGATGCAGGTCTCGATTTCCGCGGGTGAAAAAACGAAGCCATCCTGCACCGGGTCGTAGGGAACACCGGCATCCTTGTGCATTTCCATGATGATGGCAGCCTTCTTCAGTTGCTCCTTTTCTTCGCTGCGGCGCTCGGTTTGAATTTCGCGGAGCTGCTTGAAGGTTTCTTTGAATAGTCGAGCGAGTCGTTGTCCGTGCATGCCCAGGTTGGCGACGACGTGGCTTTGCTCACGGTAGGTTTTGGCCATGGCGAGAGCGGTGTGGACCTTCGGGTGATCGGTGTCGACACTGTCTTCGTGCTCGGCGATTCCCAAGCTCAGGAGACTGTTTTCGAGGGCGGCGACGCGATTGAGGCGCCAGGCGGTGTCGGCGAGGACTTGGACGAGCTGCATTTCGATTGGGCCTTTGGGCTTGCATTCGGTGAAGAATTCCTGGTTGCGCTTTTGATAGATGTCGAGGTCGTCTTCCGGCAGGACGACAGTTTGACCGGTGAGGCCGTGGCGCATTGCGTTTAGGCGGGAGCGCTGTTTGCCTGCTTCGGTGCGAGGGCCGGTGGAGTGCTGGGCATTGGCGCGGTTGATGGCCGCGCGATCGGTGGGCTGTTCGCCTGGGAGTGTGGGGTTCATAAAATTGTTTTCCTATATATAGATGAGCATGCGGGTGGTGGTGCTGGAGGGCGGTAAGTGGGGAAGATGTTGAGGGGGAAGGGGGAGAATTATTTTCATCTGACGTGACCCGCGATCAGGGCTCGCTACGCTCGCCTGACTAGAGGGGATGAAAACGGGAGCTGAGATAATGGGAACAGCCCCACAGCGACCATAAGCCGTATTCAGTCTGAGCCCTCTCGCTCG
>CATPCJ010000424.1 GCA_955652915.1 uncultured Bryobacteraceae bacterium | reverse complement strand
CATCAAGCCAAGCTTCGGAATATTTGGGTACTCTCGAACGTAGGTTCGAACGATTAGCAAGGCTGTGGCAAGTGTCGTGCGCCCGATGGGATTGTCAGCAGGAAGAATGAAGGTATCGAGCGACGCTTTCTGATAGAGCGGCGGAATATTGGCACGTTCCTGCATGCGCAGCTCGCGCCCAACAAACTGGCACTCGCACTTCTCTGCCCCGGAAATCCCATCGCGCTCGGTGATTTTCCAGCCTGAACCGCCGCAGATATTGCAGGTTTCAACCACGCTCATACAGTGTACCTACCAGCCTACCGGCTTGCTCTTGTTCTGTTCGTCCAGCCATTGCTTGAGTGGCGCGAAATAATCCAGGATGGCCGTGGCATCCATCTGCTTCTGGCCGGTCACCGCTGCCAACGCAATTGGCCAAGGTTCGCTGGCGCCCATCGAGAGCATCGCATTCAGCCGGTCGCCCGCGGCTTTACTTTCAAATATTGAGCAGCGGTTCAGCGGCTCCGTGCAGCCCGCCACGTGGGCCAGCGACCGATGGAATTGGAACTGCAAAATGTCCGCCAGAAAATAGCGCGCGTAAGGATAATTCGCCGGGACGTGATACTTCGCGCCGGGATCGAAATCGTTTTCGCTGCGCGCGAGCGGCGGTGCGATGCCTTGATATTTCAAGCGAAGCTGCCACCACGTTTCATTGTATTTCTCCGGCGGAATCTCACCGGACAACACCTGCCAGCGCCACTTATCGATGAGCAGCCCGAAGGGAAGGAATGCGATTTTCTCCAACGCCTTGTAAAGCAGCAAACCCAAATCTTTAGAACGATCCGGAACGTTTGCCAGCAATCCCACCTTCTGCAAGTACTCCGGCGTCACCGATAGCGCGATCGTGTCGCCAATGGCTTCGTGGAAACCGTCGTTGGCGCCATCGCGGAACAAGAACGGCTGTTTATTGTAGGCGCGCTGATAAAAATTGTGACCCAGCTCGTGATGGATGGTGCTGAAATCCTCCGCGTTGATTTCGATGCACATCTTGATGCGCAGATCTTCCACTTGGTCTACGTCCCAGGCACTGGCGTGGCACACCACGTCACGATCCCGCGGCTTCACGAATAGCGATCGTTCCCAGAAAGTTTTCGGCAGCGGAGCGAAGCCCAGCGACGTGAAAAAATTTTCACCGTAACGAACCATGTCCAGCGGCTGGGTATTCTTGGCCTTGAGCTTCGCCGTCAGGTCGTAGCCTGGATCGGCATCCTTGGGCGCCACCAGAGGATAGATGTTTTCCCACTCCTGTGCCCACATGTTGCCCAGCAGGTGCGCGGGAATCGGACCGTTCGACGAAACTATGTCGCCATACTTTTCACGCAGCCTGGACCTGACGTAGGCGTGCAGCGAAAGATAGAGCGGACGAACCTGGTTCCACAGCCGGTCCATTTCAGCCGTGAAGGCATCCGGAGGCATGTCGTATTTCGAGCGCCACATCGCGCCCATATCCGCGAATCCCAACTCACGGGCGCCCTTATTACCCAGGGCCACGTATTTCTGAAACAGTGGACGTATCGGCGGCGAAATAGTGTGCCAGCCGCGCCAGGCATCCAGCAACTCTTTCGCATCCGTGCTGGTTCGGAGGATACGGCTGAGATCTTCCAGATCCAGGCATTTATCCGGAGTCGCGCAGTACTTGCCCCGACCGTACATGCCTTCCATTTGCGTCGCGATCTGTGTCAGCTCTTGCGATTCTGTTGGGTTGGAGGGCGCGGCAAGCGTAAGGGAAAGACGCAGCAACTTAAATTGGCGGGCCAGCGAGTCCGGCATCTTGAGATTGCTGAATCGAGTGGACTGCTTGGCCAGATCCATCGTCGCGGCGATCGTCTGTTCATCCGCCTTGGCGGCCAGAATTTCCGAATCGTAGGTGATGAAGGTGGACTTGACCCAATCGGCGCGTGATTGCTGCACGGCCAGATCGAGAAGCCTGGCCTGGGCTTGATCGATGAATACGCGAGCTTCGGCAACGGTGGCCGGCGCAGCGAGCCCCAGGCCGGGAACAAGGCAGAAAAGAGTTAGAAGAGATCGCACTCTACGATTATCGTAGATGCGTCGACGTACTGGTTATGGAACCGCGGCCGTAAGGAAGCGTCGCGTGCCACGTCCCTGTAGTTTGCCAGGCTCCCTTACGGTCGCGGTTCTACTGCACTACCGCCGTACCCTGGCTCGCGGTCCGGAATTCGTATTGATGGATTTCAATCGCCGCTTTACCTTCCTCGCAGCGAACCACGCGCCCTCGAGCTACCAGCTTCAGGGGCACAGTGCTATTCAGTTGCGCGGGCCAACTGATGGAAAGCTCCAATCGCCGACCCGGCAGCAAGTATTGATCCGTGGTGAACAGAACACCGTTGCTGCTCATGTTTATGGTTTTGCCAAACCCCATTTCGTCCGCGTTCTTCCTATTGAGAACCTTGTAGCGAACTTCCCGTTCTATCGGAAAACGATCCGATCCACGGCGCTCATTTTTTTCCTTCTCAGATCTCACCGCACCCCCGCTAATCCCGCTAACAAATTCCGCATACCCAGCTTGCGATAGCGGCGAGAAGGCGGCAATAGCAGACTCCTCCTAATTTGCGCTGGTACCAGGGCCAAAATGGGATGGTACCTTCTTGCCAGAAGGCTCCATTACTCAGGGGCGGATTCGTCCGTCCGTTTCTTTCGATTTCGAATTGCTTCCAGGCGCTCGGCGATCTTCTGCTCCAGTCCCCGGCTAGTTGGCTCATAGAATCTCGTGCCCGCAAGCGATTCCGGCAAGCACTCCATCTCCGGCAGCGCATCCTCGAAGTTATGGGCATGCTGGTACCCCGCCCCGTAGCCCCACTGCTTCATGGCCTTCGTTGGAGCATTGCGCAAATGGAACGGTACCGGCTCATCGCGATGGTTTTGAACGGCCTCGATCACCGCGTTCAGCGCGCGGTAGGATGCATCGGATTTGGGAGCCACCGCCAAGTAGATCACGGCCTGTGCCAGCGCCAGGTCGCCTTCGGGAATTCCAAGGAAATGCACCGCTTGCATGCTGGCCATGGATTGCTCGAGCGCGCGGGGATCCGCCATCCCAATATCTTCAATGGCCATGCGCACCAGCCGCCGGGCAATGTACAGACGGTCCTCGCCAGCCTCCAGCATCCGCCCCAACCAGTAGAGGGCGGCATCGACATCGCTCGACCTTACGGATTTGTGCAACGCCGAAATGATATTGAAATGCTCCTCGCCGGACTTGTCGTAGAGCATCATTTTGCGCTGCAGCGAGTCTTCCACGGCCTGCTCGGTTATTCGCCCATCCTTCGAAGCCGCGGCCGCAAGCTCCAGCAGATTGTAGGCGGAGCGTCCGTCGCCGTTGGCGTATATCGCAATCTGCCGCAGCAGTTCATCGGGCGCTTCCACTTTCAGTAAAGGCAGAGCGCGCTGCAGCAGAATGACGATTTCGTCCTCCGCGAGCGGCTTCAGCATATAAACCTTCGTCCGCGACAGCAGCGCGGAGATAACTTCGAACGAAGGGTTTTCTGTCGTCGCGCCGATCAGGATAATGTCGCCGCGCTCAACGTAAGGAAGGAATGCGTCCTGCTGCGCCTTGTTGAAGCGGTGGATCTCGTCGATGAAGATCAACGTTCGCCGCCCCAGCCGCTTATTGCGTTCCGCATCCGCCATCACCGCCTTGATTTCCTTGATGCCGCTCAGCACGGCGCTGAATGGAATGAAGTCGCAGTGAATAAGGCGGGCGATGATGCGAGCCAGCGTGGTTTTCCCCACGCCCGGCGGACCCCAGAGAATGATGGAGCCCAACTGATCGCGATCGATCTGCGAACGCAGCGGTTTCCCAGGCGCCAAAATGTGGGATTGCCCCACGAAGTCTTCCAGCGTCGTGGGACGCATCCGCTCGGCCAGCGGACGAGTGGCGTCATTCTGCTCCTGCGCCAAACGGTCCGGCTCGAACAGGCTCACGTTGCAACCATCCGTTGTTTTCTGGCGGCGTAGAGCGCAATGCCGGTGGCCAGCGCCGCATTCAACGATTCAACGCCCACGGTGGGGATGCGCACATAGGTCGCGCGGGCGCGCAGCCGCTCGCTAACCCCGCGTCCTTCGCTGCCGACGATGATGGCGCACTTCCGGCTAAAATTACATTCGCCCAACTCCAGAGCGCCCTTGGGCATCAGCGCGAACATTTCGATCTTGCGTTGTTCAATCGCCGCCAGCACCAACTGTTCGTCCATGGCGGCAACCAAGGGAACGCGGAAAACCGAGCCGGCGGATGCGCGCAAACATTTCGGATTGTACGGGCTGACCGTGCCTTTGAGAAAAACCGCTCCGGTAGCGCCGAAAGCTTCCGTCGCCCTCAGGATGGCTCCAGCGTTACCCGGGTCTTGAATTCCATCCAGGACCACGGTGAGCGCCTGCCCGCGGAACAATTGCTCAACGGTCCATCGCGGCGGGCGAACCAGCGCTATGACACCTTGACTCGTTTCAGTGGTCGAAATATCGCGGAACAGGTCGTCCGGTAGCACCGCGACGCGAATCTTCTTCAGACGGCGTACGTGGCTCTCCACCGCGGTGCGGACGGACTCGGCTGCAAACACCGTCGAAATCTCGCAATCGCTTCGCAGCGCCTCTTCCAGCAGATGAAAACTTTCCGCGACGCAAAATCCGTCATCGGTAACGGTGCCGCGCAGAATTGCCTTGCGGACTTCTTTGAGTAACGGATTTCGCGGGCTAGTCAGTATCGGCATAAAGTAGACTGTGAGAACCAGTGCAATATCTATCATGAAATGGATCGTAGGGGTAGCGCTACTCTTGGTCATCGCCGCGATGCTGGTGAAAGTCGCCGGTGTCGCTGGTGAAATCCATCGTCAATCCGTGATCGATGAGGCACAGCCGGCCGACGCGATTATGGTGCTGGGCGCAGCCGAGTACCGCGGAAAGCCCTCGCCGGTCCTGGAAGCGCGACTGAATCATGCCCTGTTCCTCTATCTGAAGAAATTGGCGCCGCGCATTATCACGACTGGCGGCGCGGGCGGCGACCCGGTATTTACCGAAGGATCGGTGGGCCGATCGTACTTGACCCAGCGCGGCGTTCCACCGGAGGCCATCGTGGTGGAGCGGGAAGGAGAGAGCACCGCCCAAAGCGTGGCGGCGGTGGTGGAAATCATGCGCCGCATGAATTTGAAATCGGCCATCGTGGTGAGCGACGGTTACCACATCTTCCGCGTGAAAAAAATGCTGGAGTCGAGCGGCCTGAAAGTATTCGGATCGCCCCGCCCGTCGGTGCCGCAGGGAGGCTGGCGCGAACAGTGGCTCTATTTCCGGCAGGCCGTGGGGTTCCTGATGTGGAAGGTGGGTATCGCAGTGTAGGCCGGTAACGGCCGCAGCCTTCAGTTCTCCAGCAGGATCTCCCTCTCTCCAAAAAGCCGCTCGCTGACAATACCGTTAGCCGCGCACTCCCGGACAGTTTGTTGCTCTCCGATCGGCCTCAACT
>CATPCJ010000423.1 GCA_955652915.1 uncultured Bryobacteraceae bacterium | reverse complement strand
CGCCGTATTCGTATCAGGCGCAGTTTCAGAATGGAAATCTGGCCAATCCCTCGGGCGCAACTGCATCTGCTTTGGGACCGCAAGGCACCATCCACGGGCTCGATCCTAACCTGAAAGTGCCGGTGACCTACACCTACAACTTCGGTATTCAGCGCGAGCTGCCTAAGGGCACGTTGCTGAGCGTCGACTACGCGGGCCATGTTAGCCGTCATCTATTCCATTCGCCGAATATCAACGAGCCCACGTTCGCGGCTTTGATCGCCAACCAGGCGATCCCGAGCGCGCGACGGCCGGTCACCAACTCCATCGTGCCGTATTTAGGCTATTCGACGATCGACGAATTCCTAAGCGACGCCAACGACAATTACAATGCTCTCCAGACTTACCTGACGAAACGCAAGGGCAACACCGTCATGACCGTGAGCTACACGTGGTCGAAGGCGCTGACGGACGCAAGTTCCTACAACTCCGCCGGGGATATTGTTGAGGGTTTCAACCGGCGTTTTAATTATGGTCCCGCGTCTTATGACCGGCGGCACATCTTCGTCGCCACGTACACGTATCGGCTTCCCATTCTGCGCGACCAGGGCGCGATCCTCCGCACGGCATTCGGAGGCTGGGAGGTTAGCGGCGTTACCCGTCTGCAAAGCGGGGCTCTACTCACGCCAACCGGCGCGTCCTCCGTTCCCGGCGACCGGCGCTCGGAGTATCTGGGAGGAGCGGTGGCGCTACCTTCCGATCGGCGGGGACCAGATCGTTGGTTCAACACCGCCGCATTTTCGAATGCGCCCTCCACCGGAATTGGAAACGCCGGTGTCGGGATAATTCAGGCGCCCGGCTGGGAGAATTGGGATCTTTCGCTACGAAAGGTGTTCAAAATTCGCGAGCGTTTTGCGATGCGCTTCACCGCCGATTCATTCAACATAATGAACCATGTCAACTTCGACGCCCCGAATGTGACCAGCAGCAGCACCGCCTTCGGAACGATAACCGGCGCCCAACCGGCGCGCAACATTCAATTTGGTTTGCGGCTTACGTTTTGACCGTAATCGGACAGGCGATCCCGGCAGCGGACGCGGCTAGACTCGTAGTGCTTCTCTTTTCAATCTCGAACTACGGCCTCGCACGTGCTGTATTGGCCCGTGATGAACGGACTGTGGCAAGATCTCCGCTTCGCGGTCCGCACGCTTTCCGCTCGCCCGGGCTTTTTGATTGTCGCTCTGCTTTCGCTTGGACTGGGCATCGGCGCCAATACCGCCATCTTCAGCCTGATCAATGCCGTGATGCTTCGGATACTTCCGGTTTCGCATCCGGAGCGGCTGGTGCTGCTGACCGATCCGGGCTCCAGCGGCGTGGCGGTGGAGACTAGGGAGAGGGGTTCCCGCAGCATTCTCTCCTACCCCGAGTTCGAGCAGCTTCGCGCCCACAATACCGTATTATCCGGAATGTTCGCGGCCCAGAGTGCGCTGAGTAATCTGGACGTGTTTACGGGCGCCGGCGGAGAACGGTCCACCAAAGCTCATGTTCAACTTGTTTCGGGGGAGTTCTTCGACGTTCTCGGGCTTCAGCCGATTCTGGGGCGCGCCTTTACACCACAAGAAGATAGAGTTCCGGGAGCGAATCCGGTTTGTGTCATCTCCTATGGATTCTGGCAGCGCGAATTTTCCGCCGATGCTTCGGTTATCGGTAGGACCATCCGCCTGGGACAGTCGAGCTTCCAGATTCTCGGCGTGACGCCGGCCGGTTTTCGCGGCGTCCTGGTGGGATCCGATGCCGACCTCTGGATTCCCATCACGATGCAACAGCAGGTTCTCACCGGGCGGAATTACTTGAAGCCGGTCGACACACTCTGGCTTCAAGCGATGGGACGCCTGGCTCCGGGGATGTCGCGGAAAACGGCCGAGGCTGGAATCAACGTCGCCTTCCAGCAAATCTTGAAAGGCTGGGCGTCCGATTTGCCGAGCGAGCAAGAGCGGCGCAAAACGCTCGACCAGAAAATTGAATTGCGGGAAGGTGCGAGGGGCGCTTCGGAGGTTCGCGATCAGTTCTCGGATCCACTCATACTTCTGATGGCCATGGTCGGGCTGGTGCTGCTGATCGCCTGCGCCAACATCGCCAATCTGTTTCTGGCGCGGGCGAGCGGACGCCAGCGCGAGATTGGTGTCCGCGTAGCGCTCGGCGCGGGCCGGGCCAGGCTGATTCGACAACTGCTGACTGAGAGCCTTTTGATATCCGCGCTCGGTGGACTCTTGGGAACCCTCTTCGCCGTATGGGGCACGGGCTTGCTGCTGAGTCTGGTGTCGGTGGGCATAACCGATCTCGCGCTGGACGTCCCCTACGACTACCGCGTCTTCTTGTTCACGGCGGCGATTTCGCTACTGACCGGCATTCTGTTCGGTATTGCGCCGGCATTTCGCGCGACTCAAGTGGACGTCGGCCGGAGCCTGGCTGCGAATGCCCGTGGAAGCATCGGCGGGCGCGGCGGTGTACGGACCGGGCGAATATTGGTGATCTCGCAAGTGGCGTTGTCGCTGCTGCTGCTGGTCGGCGCGACGTTGTTCCTGCGCACGCTGCACAACCTGGTGGGACAGAAACTCGGTTACGATCGCGAACACGTCATGATGGCGCGCATCGATCCGGTGTCGGCCGGGTACAAGGGCGCCAGCGTGACAGCGCTCTATCAGCAGGTCCGCGAAAAGCTGCGGAGCATACCGGGCGTCCGCAATGTTACGCTCTCGAACGCCGGACTGTTCGGCGGCGATGCGGGCGATCCGATTTCGATCGATAGCCCGACTGCACAGAAACCCGAGGATCTGCGATCTCGATGGACGCTGGTAGGACCCGACTATTTCGACACCTTGGGAATTCCATTGCTACGTGGACGGAAGATAGACGCGGCGGACGCAGCCCGAGGCGCCCGCGTATGCGTTGTCAATGAAAAGTTCGCAAAGTTCTTCTTTCCACAGTCCGACCCGATTGGTAAACATGTGACGGATGAGTATCCTACTACGCGCGAAACCTACGAAATCGTGGGCGTAGTGGCCGATATAAGGGAACACTCGCTAAAAGGGGTAGAGCGGGCGCGATTCTATGCCAATCTTTTTCATCCGATCGGGACGGTGGAGGAGGTAACTTTTCTGCTCAATGTTTCGCGAGAGCCAGGCAGCGTCTTTTCGGCGGTTCGGCGCGCTATTTCCGAAGTCGACCAAAACATCGCGATTCTAAGCATGCGGACCTTGAACGAACAGATCGATCGGCGATTGACGACGGAGCGCCTGATCGCGCAGTTGTCGGGGTTCTTCGGTGGAGTCGCGCTCTTGCTGGCGACAATTGGACTCTACGGCGTAATGTCGTATTCCATCAGCCGGCGAACCAGTGAGATTGGGATCCGCATGGCGCTGGGCGCCTCACAAAGCGGCGTGATCTGGATGGTGTTGCGCGAGACTTTATGGATGGTGGCCATAGGCGTGGCGATTGGTTTGTTTGGCGCACTCGCATCCGGAAGGTTCATTGCCGGCAGGCTGTTCGGACTCACGTCCGCGGATCCAAGCACGCTCGGGATGGCGATTTCCATTATTTTACTAGCCGCCGTTCTCGCTGCATTCCTGCCGGCTCGCCGGGCGTCGCGAATCGATCCGATGAATGCGCTGCGCGTGGAGTAGACTCGGGGAGAAAGATCTGTAAGGTATCCAGCAAGTTATGAAGCATCCACGCTTCACCGGCATTTCGCGTCATAATTAATGTCATGCAGCAGCCTTGTTTCCGGCGCGGCCGCAACAGCCGCGGCTTTTCGCTGATCGAACTCTTGATCGTTATTGCGATCATCCTGATCATCCTGGCTATCGCCGTTCCCAAACTCGGCAGCGCCAAGATGAACGCCAACGAAATGGCGGTCATACGCGAGATGCAAACCATCAACAGCATGGAGACGCAATACAATTCGCAGTTCGGCCGGTACGCGACAACATTGGCTGAGCTCGGCCCTCCCACCAGCGGCGGACCGGGCCCACAGGCGGCCGACCTTATACCAGGCGCCCTATCGTCGGGCGACAAGGATGGCTATCTATTCACGTTGGCTGGAACGCCGTCCGGGTACACGTTAAACGTGAACCCCAAGGTCTACAACAGCACCGGCCGCCGCACGTTTTACTCGGACCAGAGCATGACCATCCGCCAGAACTGGTCGTCGGAACCGGCCAACGTCAGCAGTCCCGAGTTCAAATAACTCATGAGTTCGGCGTGCCTTTGGAACCGTGACCCTAAGAAGCTGTGTAAAATCGCAAACCCACACAGGCAAGAATGCCTGTGCCACAATTTCCACGAGTGTGGCACAGGCATTCCTGCCTGTGTGGATCTTGAAGCGATTTTTTCACGACTTTTAAAGGAAGCGGCGTAGTCGGAAATCCTGAGAAGCGCGCTCCCTTACGGTGGAGGTTCGCTGGTGAGATACTGAATCCTAATGAAGCCTGTTGGATTCGCCGAAATGTTTGGCCGTCTCCTCAGGCCCGGTGAGCGGAGCCGGGCCTCCATAACGGTGGAAGTATTCGGGTGGCTGCTCATGCTGGAGGGCAGTCTGATGCTGCTGGCGCCTGCTTTTGGGGCGTCGATCTTGCAGCTCCCAACGTTGGTGGAGCAAGCTGAAAACTACTTCCGTTTGGTTGGCTTGCTGGTCGGTGGAATCGGCATGATTTACGTCGTTAGCGGCCGGATGAATGCCGATGGGGTCATTTTCGCGTCGCTGCTGGATCGGCCAGTGGTCCCGTTGGTAATGGCCACGCTGTGGTATTTCAAGCTAATTCCATGGCAACTCGCGCTGGCATTCTCAATTCAGGATTTCGGCGGCTTTCTCTGGACGTTGTTCACTTGGCGTAAAGAACGGCGATCGTAATCGGACGGCCGTATTACGGTAAACTCGTCTATGGCGCATTTTTTCGTTAACCGGACGTTCGCCGGATGCGTCGTTACCTTAATCGTCTCAACATGAAAACAAGTATTTGTACCTCGCTTATATGCTGTTTGTGCGGCGCGCTGACGGCGGCAGCCACACCGGATGCCGCGCGAGTGCTCGACACGGCGCCTCTTCGTTTTGAACCTGCGGCCAAGGGAAGCTCGAATGAATTCGTCGCCCGTGGCGCGCGGTTTCGTTTTTCATTCATCGGCACGGAAGCTCTCTTCCAAACCGGCCGGCACGATATCCGGCTGCGATTTGAAGGTGCGGCGCGAAATGCGCACGTCCAGGGTATCGAGACGCTTCGCTCGAAGACCGCTGTCTATTCAGGCAAGGACCCCGCCAAATGGCGGCGCGCGATTCCCAACTACGGCCGTCTACAGGTGCGCGATTTGTATCCGGGGGTCGATCTGGTTTATTACGGAAGCGCCGGGGAGCTGGAATACGATCTGAACGTGAAACCTGGGACGAATCCAAAGCTCATCCGGCTGCGCTTGAAAGGCGCTCATGCGCGCGTGGATCGTGAAGGAAATCTTATCGCCGGGCTAATTCAGAAACGTCCAGTGGCTTATCAGATCGATGCGAACGGAACCAGGGTCGCCGTGGAGAGCCGGTATCGCAAGAACCCGGATGGTACATATGGATTTGCGCTGGGCACGTACGATCGCGGTAGAGAACTGGTGATCGATCCCGTGCTTACCTTGTCGACCTGGTTGTCCGGCTCGGGGCAAGACATTATTTATGCCATCGGGCACGACGCCAAAGGATTCATCTACGTTGCCGGCCAGACATTTTCGTCCGACCTTCCGCTGGCGGGAAATTCTTCGCAGGCTACATTCGGGGGCGGCACCGATATTTTCATGGCGAAGATCGATCCTAACGCAGCGCAGGGCTCGCAGGTTGTTTACGCTACCTACCTGGGTGGCGCTTCCAATGAGAGTTTCGGCGGGATGGCGGTGGGCCCGCTCGGTGACGTCTATCTGACGGGCTCGACGATTTCGAACGATTTTCCGATGGTCAACGCCGCGCAAGGCAGCTTGGCGGGAACCGGGGCAACCGATGCGTTTGTGGTGTGGATCGATTCGTCGCAGAATCTGGCTTATTCCACGCTGCTCGGCGGTACTGCGGCCGAGGCGGGGCAAGCGATTACTTTCGATGGGACCGGAAGACTCTACGTTATCGGTGACACGGTCTCGAACGATTTCCCCGCGAGCAGTGGGTTTCAAACCGGACGAGGCGGCAGCCAGGATGCGTTTTTCGCGATCATCGATTTAGGCCAAAGCGGCGCGGCCACGCTGCAATACGCAACTTACCTGGGCGGCAGCGGATTCGACACCGGCCGCGGCATTACCGTGGCAGCGGATCGAACGGTGTGGGTGGTCGGCCAGACTTTCTCGGGAGATTTTCCGATGGCCGGAGTTGCCTATCAACAGGGTTATTCGGACGCCGGCGATGGGTTTGTCGCGCACATCGATCCCACGGCCAACAAGTTGGTTTATTCAACATATCTCGGCGGTTCCGATCAGGATCTCGCGCGAAACGTGATTGTGGACACGGGCGGGCGCGTCATCGTGAGCGGTTACACCCTGTCGCGGGATTTTCCGTCCACGTCCGATGCTTTGCAGCCACAGTACGGCGGCAACACGGATGCGTTCGTGACCATAATCGATCCGACGATCACGACGGGCCACGCGGTGCAGTTGATTTATTCCACTTTCTTCGGCGGCGGCAACGAGGACGTACCGTTCGACATGAAGCGCGACTCGGCGGGGAATATCTACTTGAGCGGGGTCACGCTCTCATCGGGTTTGCCGGCCACCGCGAATGCCGTTCAGCCTATGTACGACGGCACCATGGATGCATTCGCATTGAAGTTCAATCCCGCAAAACCGGGCAAGACAGGGCTTCAGTATTTCACGTATCTGGGCGGCTCTGGATTACAGGTTGCATATGCCATCGACTTCGATGCCAATGGCAACATCTTCCTGGCCGGGTTCACCAGCAGTCCGATCTTCGACGCGTTTTTTGGTCCGGGGAAGCCGAGCAATCACGGGAATCGGGACGGGTTCGTGATAGGGTTTAACACCGGATCGACGCCGTCCGGCACCGGAGTGCCGACTGAAAACTGATTAGCGACGTGGCGCGGCCTTCAGGCTGCTGCATCGAGACTCGTCTCGATGTTCTGCGTGAGAAAGAGCCTCGAGACGAGTCTCGAGGCCGCAGACACGAAAGTCCGCGCCACGCTATTGCACTTGGATTGTCGACGCTTTCGAATTTTGGCCGCCGATCGCCACCGTAATCGTATTGACGCCCGGGGTCAAGCCAGCCGGTACCGTCACGTTTATTTGATACAGGCCTGGGAACCCTGGCGCCAAGCCACAGAATCCCACCACGGCGCTTTTGCCCCCAATCATTACCGCCGGCACCGACTTGCAAGTTGCCAATGGCGTCGCTGGAGCCGGATCGCCGGTGGCGGGCTGATTATTCAGCGGACCCAGGCCATTCGCGAAAAGCTGTGCCACCTGTCCCTGCCTGGCGGGGTTTCCGGTTGTGATCGGGCTGAACTTCGCATCCAGAGCAGCCACCGCTCCAGTGTTCTCGAAGAATGCCGGCGCATAATCGGAGAGCGCCAACGTCACCACGTTGCCGTACGAGAAGTCGATGGTCACCTTCACTTGCGCCAGGTTTTGTCCTTGCAATTCCCACGGCACCTGGACGTTTACTTGTCCGGGTGAAACGTAGATCAATCTGCCGGGGACGCTGATTTTCGCGGACGGCACGTCAAAGCTCACACTGGCGAAATCGATCACCAACGGAAGCGTGGAGGTAACCGCGAAATCCGTGAAGTCGGACAGAGCGCCGCCAAAGATGCTTATATAGGAACCGGGCGCTACCGGCTTTCCCGCTTGAAAGCTGGCGCCGTTCACAATGCCGCCGGCTGAGATGGTAGGCACGGCACGCGCGGAGCCTGCGAAAGTCCACGACAGACCTCCGGCCGCCGCGCGGAAACTGTAGGCGCCCGGCTTCGACCCGAGAATCGGCTGCGCGGTAGCGATACCGTAAGCATCGGTCTGCGCGTCGGCGTTCTGAATTGTTCCACCGCCGGCGCTAAAGCTGACTGGGGTTCCCGAAACTGGTACGCCGAACTGGTCCACCAGCTTGATCGCGATCGCTCCATTCGGAAGCGGTTGCCCTACTGTTCCGTCGAAACCATCTCCACTCTCATTCAGATTATCCGCGACGCCGTTGCCGACCAGGAAGAGATACGGAACGCGAAGCGGAACCGCGCCACCGGTGATCGAGATTGCGCCGGAGTAGGAACCTGGCGAAGGCTTCGTCCCCGATAGTGTAATGTTCACCGTCGCCGATGCGCCAGCAGCAAGACTGAGGCTGGTCTTGTCGATGGCGACATTGGCGCTGGCGGCGGCCAGATACGTGGCTACTGAAAGTGATAACGAAACAGTGGAACCCCCGCTATTGGTGAGCTGGACCTGTTTCGTAATGGGGAGGGTGTTCGCGAGACCGAAGGAGATGGTGGCCGGATTAGCTGTCACGGTGGTCTGCATGGCGGCGCCGGCATCGAGTCTGCCTGCGCCCAGCTCCCGCACTCCCACAGCGTCACCCTCTTCGTCGCTGGTGACGTCCTGAGCGGCTGTGTTCACCAACGCGGACTTGATTTGCGGCGCGGTGAAATTGGGATGCGCTTGTTTTACCAAAGCAGCCGCGCCGGCTACGAGCGGTGTGGAAAAACTGGTTCCGGAGGCAGCCTGATAGCCGTTCGCGCTATACAAACCGCCGAGCACATCGTAACTTTGGGCCGCGGTGTAAATGTCGCTGAAGAAGCCATCACTGCCGCCAACCGCGACCACGTCCGGCTTGAGCGCGCTATCGCCCGCAGTGGGGCCCAACGACGAGAAGAAAGCCAGCTCATTGAAGGCGGTCTTCTCTCTCTCGTAGGCCGCTGGATCGATCAGCACCGCCCGGTCCACATTGGCGGCGATGAAAGATTTGAGCGCCACTCCATCGCTGTTCGAAATCTGGATGACGGGCACGGAGGTTGAGCCGAGACCGGTGGGGCTGGTCAAGGTCGACTGATCCGCCAGGTAGAGGATCACGCCTTGCGCGCCGGCATTCTGCGCGTTGACTACCTTGGCGGGCGCCGTACACCCTCCTCGCAAGACCAAGGCGAAAGCGCCGTTGAGCGATCCCGCCGGAAGCGCGGCGCAGGCCAACCCGTTATCGCCGAGCTGCGTAACATCCACCAGAGGTGCGACGGCTGCGCCTCCTGGAACAACACCATTCCCAAACACACCGTTGATTCTCTGTAGACTCGGCGGGACGCCGGCTCCTGGCACTTCGACGCCTTCTCTCATGTAGTGCGAACTTGTCGTCGCTCCAACGGTGATTGCCGAGGGAGCGTCGCCGGGAGATTCGATGGTGTTCAATGCCGGACCGGAGCTGCTGAATTGTCCGTCGCCATCGTTTCCCGCGGCGATCACCACCACCATCCCAGCCTTGACAGCCATTTCGACTACAGGCGGCACCAGGTCGCAAGGGACTCCAGCGGCGTTGCCGCAAGCGGCGCCCGTGTCCAGCGGACCGGTGAAGGCAAAGCTTCCGATGGAAAGAGAGGCGACGTCCATGTGGTCGTTCAGCGCGTCTTCCAGCGCCTGGATAATCGCATCGTCGGTTGCGCCGTCGTTGAGGTTTGGCGATCCGAAAATTTTGTAGTTGCCCAGGTATGCTTTCGGAGCCATGCCAACGATAGTGATTTGAGCCGGTCCGGTATTGGGCGACGCCGCGGCACAAGATGCGGTAGCGCTGCCGTGACCCACGCGATCTCGGGGAGAGTAATCGTCGGGACGGGAATCGGCCGCGGGATTATTCGGGTCGCTTCCGGCCGCGAGGATGGAAACATAACTCCGGGCCACGATCACTTTGTTGTTCGTGAACGACGAGCAATTCGCGACATTGCAAATCGGGTAGCCAGCCGGCGTCTTGAGTGAACTGTCTTGAAAGGAGGGGTGATTCTGGTCGATGCCGGTGTCTAAAATGGCAATCTTCATCCCGGCGCCGGCGTTTTGCATTCCACCGAGAGCGTTCCATGCCGCGGGTACGTTCATGAGTTGCGTAGCCCGATTCAACAAGAGATGCCGGGTCCGCAGCGCCACCACTCCCTTCACGCCTGGCAGGGCTCTTAACTCATCGGCGCGTTGGGGTGAAGACATCACGAACACGGCGTTCAGCAGCGTGGAAACCGATCCGGTGGTTTGAATTTGTCTGGCGGTTAAGTCCCCGCGCAGCGCCTGTTGCCGGGCTTCAACCTGCTGCCGGTAACCTCTCGCGGCTACCGATTCGCGCGCTTCTCTCGCGGCAAACCTTTCCGATACCGGAGGATCTTCCAGAATGAGTGCGTAGCGGGTTCGGCTAGCCTGCGCAAACAGCGTTGACGCGGCGACGGTGAGTAAGCCTGCACGTAGAAAGAATGGCTTGAAAAGCATACGTAAAGTAATAAACCCCAAAGCCGCCAAATATCCTCAATGATGACGTCCCTAAAGGGTATGATACAGCGATGAAGTATTTCTTTCGGCTGTTTTGCGCGGCAGCGTTAGCGGTGCTGTCCGTCCCGGCGCAATATCTGAATCCTCCGCGGGGTCTCAACAAGGTGACGGAACGTGTGTATGCCGCCACTGGCTATGCGCTCGGCAACGTGATTTATGTGTTGACCGATAAAAGCATCGTGGTCGTGGATACGACCGAGAGTCCTGCGGCGGCTCAGGCGACCTTCGATGAAATGCGAAAGATCAGTAGTCTGCCCGTGAGCTACGTCGTCTACACGCATTTCCACGGCGACCACATCAACGGCGCGACTGTTTTCAAGGGCGAAGGAACGAAGATCATCGCCCAGCGCCAGCACACCGAGGAACTGGCCAAGTATGTGATGCTGAGCGGTTACAATACGCGGCTGAATGCCATTCAATTCGGATCGGCCTTGCCTGCCGAGAAACGCGGAGCGCGGTTGGCGATGGATCCGCGGCAACCAGGCGTACGCGGTTACATCCGGCCGGATATTTTCTTCGACGATGAATATCGCTTTGAGGAAGGCGGGGTGAAGTTTGAGCTGTATCACACGCTGGGTGAGACCTTCGATCACCTTATGGTCTGGATACCGCAAGAGCGTGTGCTGCTGCCCGGCGATTTGTTCTACGAAAGCTTCCCGATGCTTGCCAGTCCCATGAAACCGGATCGTCCGGTTCTCGGATGGGCGGCATCGCTGGATCGTATGCGGAAATTACACGCTGCGTATCTTGTGCCTTCGCATACGCGGCCCCAAGTTGGTGAGGCCGAGATCGACAACATACTTGTTAACTATGGGCGCGCGATTCATTGGGTGCATGATGAAACCGTGAAGCGGGTGAATCAGGGGATGCCGCTCGAACGGATACGCGATGAAGTGAAACTGCCTGCCGATCTGGCTGTGCTGCCGTATTTACAGCCTGGATATGGAACGGTGCTGTGGTCGGTGAATGGGATTTACAAAGAGTACACCGGTTGGTACGATTTCAATCCGGCGGACTTAAACCCGGGGTCGAAGGCGGCGTTGAGCCGGGCCTTGATGGAGGCGAGTGGCGGATCGGCGGCGATTTTGAAACGGGCGGGCCGAGAGACGAATTCACAGTTGGCGCTGGAGCTCGCCGACGTTGTGTTAGGGGCTGAACCGGATAATCGCGAGGCGCATGCGATGCGGGCGGCGGCGCTGGAAAAACTGGGTGAAGCCGCGAAGAATACGGTGGAGAGGAACGTTTATCTGGTGGCGGCGCAGGAGGAAAAAGCTAAACTGACCACTGTTCGTTGAGTGGGTCAGACGTCGGACGTGGCGCGGCCTCTCAGGCTGCCGCATCGAGACTCATCTCGATGCTCCGGTGGGAAAGAGCCTCGAGACGAGTCTCGAGGCCGCAGACACGAGTGTCCGCGCCACCTAGGGCGTCGTCAGCAGGGGTTTCTCGGTGGTCCCTTTTAAGGCGGCCAGTGTTTCGGTCGCCTGCTGCTTTACTTTTGCGATGTTTTGCTCTTTGATTTTTTCGTAGCCCCGAATTTGGTCGGGCAGGGAAGCGATCTCGATAGCTTGAGGCAAGTTTTCGGGCGTTAGATTTTCGACTACGCGTTCAATCAAGTTGCGGTACCACTGGATTAGCTCGCGCTCCTGCCGGCGATGTGCCGCGTAGCCGAAGATATCCAGCGGCGTGCCACGCAGGCGCTTCAGGCTCTTCAGCATTCGCAACGGCGTCCGGAACCACGCGCCCAATTTCATTTTCTTGTTCACTCCGAACCGGCGCAGCAGCGGTGGATGCAGATTGTACGAGATCGATTCGGGTGCGGCCCACATATCCTTCGTCTTTTGCTCGAACGCGGGTTTGGTCAACAGTCGCGCCACTTCGTACTCATCCTTGTACGCCATCAGCTTGTACAGATATTTCGCCACGGTTTCTTTCAGGGCCGGCTCTTGGATGCTTTCCAGAAACGCAACATAAGTTTGCGCATACGCTTCGTTCTGATACTCGCGAAGTTCCGCTACGCGATCGAAGGCGGCCTTTTCCTTTTCGGCGCGCGGTTGAGCTTGAGCTTCCACCCAGGCTGCGTCTTCGTAATACTTGCGGCCCCAGGAAAACGTCTGCATGTTGCGCTCGATATCCACGCCATTGAGCTCGATCGCCTTCTCCATCGCTTCGAGCGAGATTGGAATATGACCACCCTGGTACGCCACGCCCATCATGAAGATGTTGACCGCCATGTGGCTTCCGAAAAGTCCTTCCGCCAACCGATTTGCGTCCAGCATAATGTTCCGGCCGCGATTCGTGACTGCGTTCACTTGCTCTAAGAGCGCAGCCGATCCGGACATCGGCGCGCGAAGGCGTATGGTATCGATGGTCGGCGCCAGGTCGGTATTGACGACCGCAACAGTCTTTTCAGCGCAAGCCGTACCGAGGTTGTGCGGGTGCACAACGCCCATCAGATCGAAGCCAAGAATCAAATCCGCATTGCCTGCATTCACTTTCGCGGGAGCCTCGATTGGTTTCTCGCTCAGCAATAAGTGCGAAACCACGGCGCCGCCTTTTTGTGCGGTGCCAGTTTGATCGAGCGTCGCGACCGAGAGCCCGTCAATCCAAGCCGCGGTTGCCAGCAGAGCGTTGATGGTTACTACACCCGTGCCCCCGATTCCCGGCCCGACAATGCGATAGCCTTCACCGGCCTGTACCATGTTGCGCGGCGCGGGAACTTCCGTCATCGGCAGCTTCGGCAGCGTCTTTTTCTTGAGACCGGTCCCGGCCTTGATCTGTACCGAAACGAATGACGGACAATCGCCCATCGCGCAGGTGTAGTCCTTGTTGCACGAGGACTGATGGATCTTGATTTTTTGACCGAGTTCCGTCATCACCGGATTCAGGCTCATGCAATTCGACTGCTTCACGCAATCGCCACAGCCTTCGCAGACTTCCTCGTTGATCACTAGCCGCATGGTGGGCTCGGCCAGAATCCCACGCGATCGCTTGCGGCGTTTTTCGGCCGCGCACTCCTGGTCGTAGATGATTACCGTGACACCCGGAACCTGTTCCAACTCGCGCAACGTTCGCGGAAGATCGTCGCGGGAACGCAACTCGGCATTGGATGCGAGCAGGCTGGGATCGGTGTACCTGGTGACGTCTTCGGCCAGAATAACCGTCTTGCGGATACCCTCGGCTTCCAGCTTGCGAGTAAGCTCCGGAATCGGCAGCGCCCCCACGGCGGCTTGTCCACCGGTCATCGCCACATGTCCGTTGTACAGGATTTTGTAAGTGATGTTCACTTTCGCGGCCACGCAGGCTTCGATAGCCAGGTAGCCGGAGTGAAACATGGTGCCATCGCCGATATTCTGAAAGATGTGCGGATGATCGACAAACGGCGCCATGCCGATCCACGGCGCGCCTTCACCGCCCATTTGCGTGAGAAACGAAATATTGCGATTGGGATCCTGCAGCCGCATCGCCATGGTGTGGCAACCGATTCCGCCGCCGGCGATCTGTCCGTCCAGCAGCAGCGTGGAACGATTATGAGGGCAACCGGAGCAGAACGCCGCGGGCCGGCCGCTGAAGAGTTTGGGGGCTTGGGGCTTGGGACTGGGGGCTGGCTGGAAGCGCGGGGCCCTGCCCAACACAGTGGATAAGACTAGCGCGATTTTGTCCGGGTCTAATTCGCCGGTCGGAGGGAAGTGCGATTTGCCCAGAATCCGAGGGTGAGTTGGGAGGTCGTACAAAACCTCGCGCAATTGCATTTCGATGAAGCTGCGCTTCTCTTCGACGACCAGAATCGTGTCCAGATCTTTGGCGAAATCTTTGATGAACTCGGGGTCGAGCGGGAAGGGCATGCCGGCCTTCCCAATTCGGATTTCATCGCGGATGCCGAGATCGCGCACCGCCTGCATCAGATCGTAATAGGTTTTTCCAGTGCTGAGAATGCCAACGCGGGCAGCGGCGCCATTGTGCCGATTCACTCCGTTCAATCGCGCGAACTGGCGTGCGGCCTCCAGACGCCGGACGTTGACCTCGTGCTCCAGCGCCAGCGTGATAGGCGGAACCAGCCGGGCATCTGTGTATTTCTGGTAGCCTTCCGGCAGACGGATGACGGGCTTGTCCGCATCCACTTCCAACGTTCCGCCGCCATCGCAAATGTCGGTGACCATCTTCATGCCCACCCACGCGCCGGAGAAGCGCGACAGCGCGATGGCCAGCAATCCGTAATCGATAATTTCCTGAATGTTGCCCGGATAGAGGAACGGAATGCCGAAGTTGTAAAGGCTGAAATCGCTCTGATGCGGAATGGTGGAGCTTTTTGAAATGGGATCGTCGCCGCAAAGCAGCAGCGCTCCGCAATTCTTTCCAGTGCCGGCCAGATTGGCGTGGCGGAAAATGTCGCCCGACCGATCCACCCCTGGTCCTTTGCCATACCAGATGCCGACCACGCCCTCCACTTTGCTCTTGCCGATCACTTCGTAAATCTGGCTGCCCATCACCGACGTCGCGGCCAGGTCTTCATTCACGCCGGGATGGAAGTGGATGTTGTATTCCGACAGCAGCTTTCCCGCGCGCGCAAGCGCCATGTCGTAGCCACCCAGCGGCGACCCTTCATAGCCTGAAATAAACGTTCCCGTCTTCAGCCCGGCTTGACGATCGCGCCGCATTTGATCGATTGGCAAACGGACCAGCGCCTGGATGCCGGTGAGATATATGCGGCCGTTTTCCAATGTAAATTTGTCGGAGAGCTGCATAGCTTAATCAGAGTTATCCGATTCATGCTAGCATGTGCAGCATGCGCAAGATCGTGAATCTTTCTACGTGTTTGATTCTTGCTATTTTCGCGCTTCCAGGAACGGCACAAGAGGCAGGCAAACCCAGTTTAACCGGGACCTGGCAGCTTGATTCCGCAAAAAGCGAATTGCACAACAGCAAGATGACCAGTGCGACGTGGGTGATCGATGAGGGCGACAATTCGATTCACATTACGGAAACCGAGGGCGCCAAGGGCAAGAAAATCGACCTGCAGTGCACCACGGACGGGAAAGAATGCCAGGTGGCTGGGGATAAGTCCAGGGCTTCCTTCTGGTACAACGGACCCATTCTGGTCAAGATGCAAACCAAGGGCGATCAGGTGACCCGGTTTAGACTGAAGGCTTCCGAGGATGGCAAGACGCTGACGGTGGAGCTGACGCACATCGTGCCGCAGACCGACAAGATCGACCTGCTGATTTTTCAGAAGCAGTAATCTTATCCGCGCGCCGTTTCGGATGAACTGCGATCATCTGGAGAGTCTCATAACAGTTGACGCTTCCAATCAACGATGCGAGGTCAATTTTGAGCGCAGGTCTTCGCCGAGGTTCTCGACGAAACGAATGGTCCGATCTCACACAGGCAGGATGCCTGTGCACCGGAGTTTGAACGTCACTTTTCATTGTGCGCGACGATTTTGTAATTTTGTTCAATCTGGCACATGGTAATTGTGGGGCAGTTGGTAACCTGAAGCCGATTGGCAATCGGCCCGTAAGTAAATCCTTATCCAACACCAGGCGGATTACCAACCCGCCGCAGGATGCCATCCTGCCCCACATAAGAATGTCCTACCCACGATGTTTCTCTTCTAGCGGGCTCCAGGCGAACGTGGGTGCCTTCGAGAATCAACATCAATCGATGTAGTTGTACGCCACCAGGGTAAGAAACTCGGGGAAGTCCGCGGTGTCGAGCAATTGCTCGAAGACTTCAGCCGCCTTCACCAAGCGATCCTGGCCCAGGTCGCGCTGCAATATTTCGATTTGCTCGCGGCAGAATTCCCGCGCCAGCTCGCGCGTTACGATTCGGCCGTCGCTCAACTTCGCGCCGTGCCTGATCCACTGCCATACTTGGGCGCGACAGATCTCGGCTGTGGCCGCGTCTTCCATCAGGTTGTAAATCGGAACGCATCCGGAGCCGCGCAGCCACGCTTCGAGATACTGCAAGCCCACATCGATATTCCTGCGCAAGCCCTCTTCAGTGACGTCGCCATCGGGAACCGTAAGCAGGTCGCGTGCGGTTACCGAAACCTCTTCCCGCTTTTTCCCAATCTGGTTGGGCGCGTGCATATGCTCGTCAAAAATCTGTTTAGCAATCGCCACCAGGCCCGGATGCGCCACCCAGGTGCCATCGTGTCCGGCCCGCACCTCGCGCAATTTGTCCTGCCGGACTTTTTCCAGCGCCTGTTCATTCGCCACCGGATCGTTTTTAATAGGCACCTGCGCGGCCATGCCTCCCATGGCGTGAATTCCACGTCGATGACAAGTCTTGATCAGCAACTGCACGTAAGAGTTCAGGAAGTGCCGGTCCATGGTGATCTCTGCGCGATTGGGCAGCACGAAGTCCGGCGAGTTTCTAAATTTCTTGATGAAGCTGAAAATGTAGTCCCAGCGGCCGCAGTTGAGTCCGGCGGAATGGTCGCGCAGCTCCCAAAGGATTTCGTCCATCTCAAAGGCGGCCAGGATAGTCTCGATGAGCACCGTCGCGCGAATGGAGCCGCGTGCAATTCCCAGCGCATCTTGGGCGTGGTTGAACACGTCGTTCCATAGGCGAGCTTCCAGGCGGCTCTCCATTTTCGGCAGATAGAAATAAGGTCCGCTGCCTTTAGCTATTAGAGCTTTGGCGTTGTGGAAGAAGTAGAACCCGAAGTCGAAGAGCGACGCAGAGATGGCCGCTCCGTCCAACAGGAAATGCTTTTCGTTGAGATGCCAGCCTCGCGGACGAACCATCAGAGTCGCGATTTTGTCGTTCAACCGATAACTCTTGCCTTCGGGACTGGTGAATCGAATGGTGCCGTTAATCGCGTCGCGAAGATTGACCTGCCCATCGAGATTGTTCCGCCAAGCCGGGGAATTGGCGTCCTCGAAGTCTGCCATGAAAACGTTGGCGCCGGAGTTTAGCGCGTTGATGACCATCTTGCGGTCAACCGGGCCGGTGATCTCAACCCGCCGGTCCCGCAAGTCTTTCGGGATGGGCGCGACTTGCCATTCCGACTCGCGAATGGAAGCGGTTTCCGCCAGAAAATCGGGTAGTTTGCCGGCGTCGATTTCTTTTTGGCGGACCCGGCGGTTCTGCACCAGTTCCTGCCGCCGATGTCCAAACAATCGCGCGAGCCCGGCGACGAACTCCACGGCGGCGGCCGTCAAGATCTCCGAATGCTGGCCCTCAACCGGGCCCGTAATCTCTATTTGCAAAGAATTCCCTCAATCGATGTTACCGTGAGAACCTAGTGGGACTTCTTCCTGAATTTCTTTTTCAGGTCCGGGTAGAATTCCTTCGCGATATTGAACAGCGCATCATAGCCGATCTGAAATGCAGCGCGGGTGGCGACATCGTTGAATGCACGCTCCGATTTCGGGTAGTATGCCGCTGAGATTGCGCCTGAAGTGAAATTGCCAAGAAACTCGCTGTAGTTGAGCCGGTGTGTTCCGGCGTCGGTGCGAGCCACGAGAACGCGACTGATGGCATAACCGGTTCGCCGCAGCGCGCTCCCGCTGCCGCGTCGAAAATAGCGTGGATCTTCGCGCAGCAAAGCCGGGAAGACACCAACGGTGAACAACTCGTTGGTGAACGCGTCGGTGAAATCCGCGCCATACCTTTTCGAATATCCTAACATCCCTTGCTTGTATTCTTTCGGAGAATTACTGCTCTGCTGAATGCCGGCCTGCATAGCGGTGAATGCATAAGTGAACGGATCGAAGTAATGCAGCACCAACTGGAACTTCTGGCGTGTGGAAATCGAAGAAATGGGTTGATCGGGATCGTTGACGGTTTTGTAGTTGGGGACCACGCCGAAGATCCGTTGATCGGCGTCTTTCTTTGCCTCCGGGGGTGCCTCAGTTTGAGCGTAAGAGGATCCAATAGACATAGACGCGAACAGGACGCATAAGACGTATTTTTTCAGAAGATAACCTTTTTCAAAAACAACCTCGCTAAAGACTTTCGACCCAATACAGAATAGTGTAACCCGTGGAAGCAGATCTGGTTGCGGTGACGTGTGTTACTTTGTCTTAGCACGATGAACCGGCGTAGCTTTCTACTATCGGCCGCTGCTTCTTCCTTGTACGCTCAAGGCGCCGATCCGCCGATCCGCCCGCGCGCGCTGATGACTGGCGACACCGCCGGTCTGATTACTCCCTCCACGTTCGTCTCCGACCCCGATTCGCTGGCGTTGGCCGAGAAAACAATCGCCTACTTCGGCCTGAAACCATAATGGGGCAAGAATGTTCGACAGCGCGAGGGTTATCTGGGTGGGTCCGTGCAAGGCCGGCTGGACGATTTGCACGCGATGTTTCGAGATCGCGAAGTGAAGGCCATCGTCGCGTTGCGCGGTGGATATGGCGCGGCGCAACTGCTGGATCGTATCGACTATGACTTGATCCGCTCGAATCCCAAGATCCTGCTGGGATACAGCGACATTACCGCCTTGCACCTCGCCATACATAAGAAGACGGGTCTGGTAACATTTCATGGACCAGTGGCGCTCTCGCGTTTCAGCGGATATACGCAGCAGCATTTCCGGGCCGCGCTTTTCGATACCAAGCCCATGGGTGCGATCGCCAATCCACCCGATTCGAATTCATTGCGGCCCGCGCATACACTTCGCACGGTGCGTCCGGGGAAAGCGCGGGGGCGGCTGATCGGCGGCAATCTGTCGCTGATCTGTTCCCTGATGGGAACGCCCTACGAGATCGACACGCGCGGCCGGATTCTTTTCACGGAGGACGTGGATGAGGAACCCTATCGCATCGACCGGATGTTGACGCAACTGCGGCTGGCGGGAAAGTTGGATGCGGCGGCCGCGATCGTTTTTGGCGAGTGCGCCGATTGCCGGCCAAAGGATTACAAGCCCTCTTTCAATTCGACGTTTACCCTGGGTGAAGTGCTGGACCGCATTCTTGGCGATTTGAAAATCCCGGTTTTGTCAGGGCTTACCATCGGCCATACCGACGATCAGTTGACCTTACCCGAAGGCGTGATGGCCACCCTCGATGCCGACAAGCAAGAACTGATTTTGGAGGAGGCAGCGGTAGCCGCATGAACAAGTTTCTGTTTTTCTTCGCCGTAACTGTCGGATTGGCACAGGAGCCGGCGACCGTTCCGTTGTGGCCGAATGGCGCGCCTGGCGCGTTGGGCGATGAGGACCGCGATAAGCCAACACTCACGATTTTTCTGCCAACGAAGAACCAGGCGGCCGGTGTGGGCTTGGTAATTTGTCCGGGCGGAGGCTACGTGGCTCTCGCGTCGAATCACGAAGGGCGCCAAGTGGCGAACTGGCTGAACTCGATGGGAATCGCCGCGTTCGTTTTGAAATATCGTCTGGGGCCTCGTTATCATCACCCCGTGGAATTAGGCGACGCACAACGGGCGATCCGCATGGTTCGAGCGCATGCCGCTGAGTACGGCGTTACGGCCGACCGGGTCGGGATCATGGGCTTCTCCGCGGGCGGCCACCTGGCGTCGACAGCGGGAACGCACTTCGATAGCGGCGATCCGAATGATCCCGATCCGATCCAGCGCGTAAGCAGCCGGCCCGATTTTCTGGTGCTGGGTTATCCGGTGATTTCGATGAAACCACCCTATGTGCACGCGGGATCGCTAAAGAATCTTCTGGGCGATTCGCCCGATCCGAGCCTGGTGGAAAAGCTATCGAACGAGCTGCAAGTGACGCCGCAGACGCCGCCGGCGTTTCTGTTTCACACTACTGAAGACAGGGCCGTGCCCGTGGAGAATAGCGTGTTGTTTTACCTGGCCCTGCGGAAGGCGGGCGTGCCGGCGGAGTTACATGTTTTCGAAAAAGGTCCGCACGGCTTCGGCCTGAATTACAAAGATCCGGTGCTGGCGATGTGGCCGCCACTCTTGGCAAATTGGTTTCGCGAGCGCGGTCTCCTGCACTAGGTGAAAGAGGTGACAGGCACCTCTTTCACTCATTCATTTCGGCGCGTGGGTCTTCCAGGTTCGCCACCAACTTGTGGTGCCCAGGTCGAGCGCGTTCCACAGGGAATCGATCATTTGTGGATTTGCCGCCACCACGCCATCCCGCGTCACGTCGGCCGGTGTTTTGATGAATTGCGACAACCGATCGTACACGCGGCCGCGATCGGCGGGCGGGACACGGCGCAGCAGATGCCATAGGCTGATTGCATCGCGCTGCCGGGCTTGCCCAAGAATTATTCCGGCCGCCGATTCATCCGCATCCACGTCGAACCGATTCACAGCATCGCGAAGCGCCTGCGGCGCGTCCTCATAATAAGGGATTCCCGGACCCTTCCCAGGACGGGTCGCGCAAGCCGCATCGGCCGGAATAAACGACTCGCGGCCGTCATTTTCAAACGCCACCCATCCGACACTCACACGCACCAGTCCCTCGCCTTTTGCGTTGACTTCGAGCGTGTATTGACAGCCGAGATCCACGGTTTGCGCGGACGGTGTGTTGACATAGAATCGTCCTGGCGGCGCCCAAATCTCCGCGTGGATCTTTCCGCGCTCCAGCGACAGACGCTGTTCCTCCGGGCGCGTCGCGACCACGGACATTTTGGAATTCGGTTCCACAAGCACCTCGCCGACATCGTCCATATCCAGGCGGATCCGCGACTTGTCATCCGTACTGAAAGATTGTCCTTTGCCCGCACGCGAGATTCCGGGCGTGCCTTGCACAGTAGTCACCTGCCACGCCGGACCCCGCGGGACGCGCAGCATCCAAACGGCGCCAAAGATTATCAGTAGCGACGCCGCAAGCGCCAGAGTCACCGGAAGCCAATGTTTTCGTGGGGCGGGCCACGCGGGCAAAGCGCCCGCTTTGTGGCCAAGCGGGTCCAGCAGCGCTTCCAAGCGTTGTATTTCTGGATCAGGCTCACCCGTCTTATCCCACAAATAATCTTCGTTCATCGGGTGGACCTCCCTTCCAATTTCTCACGCAGCAATTTCATCCCGCGGTGCAGATTCACGCGGACCGAATCGGGCGTCAGTCCGGTTTGCTCCGCGATTTCCGGACCCGTCAAGCCTTCCACCAGCCGTAAAATCAGCGTCTCCCGATATGCCTCCGGCAACGCCCGGATAGTATCCAGCACTTCCAGCGCTTCGGGCTCCGGCGGGCGTTGGCGCAGCATGCTCTCTTCGAGCTCAGCCGTCTTCGGCGCACGCCGGAGATAATCGATCGCCTGATTGCGCGCGATCATCGAAAGCCATCCTGGAAATGCCTTGTCGTCCTTTAAGCCAGGCAGCCGCCGCAGGGCCAGCAAAAAAACATCCTGCACTAAATCTTCGACTTCCGAGTAGGGTATCCGCGCCACAAGGATCCCATGGACCATCCGAGCGTACTGCTGGTAAAGTTGTCCAAATGCAGCACGCGAGCCCTTGCGCGCCTGCTCCACCAGCGACGGCTCGGAAGGATTATCCAGCCGCTCTAATGGTGCGTAAAGTGAAATAACGGTCTCCACATCTCGCTCGCTGTTACAAAGGACGGGGCCGCGCCGCGAGTGTTAACGCGCCTATCATTAATTTTTGCATTCGCTTAGGGGCGTTTGTGCGTATTCTGTTGTGAAGGGCACTAGTGATCGACATTCTTGCGCGGGAGGCGGGTATTCCACGGCAGGCCGTTGCTGAATCTGACCGGGCTGTGGCGTTTGAAGCAGCGGTCCGCGAGCATCAGGCCATGGTTTTCAGCGTCGGGTATCACTTCCTGCAGGATCGCGCGTTGGCGGAAGAAATCGCCCAGGAAGTATTTCTCGATCTGTACCGGCATTGGGATGAGATTCAATCCAGAGAACAGCGCTTGTACTGGCTGCGCAAAGTGGCGAGCCGGCGGTGCATCGATCAGACCCGCCGCAGGAAGCTCAGAAACCATATCAGCCTGGAAGACGCGCCCGAGCCTTTCACCCTCATGCCGGCGACCGATCCGGTGCTGAAACGCTACATCGAACAGTTGCTCCAAAAGCTGACGGAAACGCCCCGGATGATCGTGATTTTGCGCTACCAGGAAGGACTGGAACCGGCCGAGATCGCCCGGCTGCTGGACATGCCCGTAGCCACCGTGAAGAGCCATTTGCAGAGATCGCTAGCGCTGTTGCGCCGGAAATTATCGTTCGCGACGCGAGAGGAAACATCATGACGGAATTTGAAGATCAACTTCGGCGAGCATTGGAGAGGAAAGAGCCATCGGCCGATTTCGCGGCGCGGGTTGTAGCTCATGCATCGGAAGCGAAGCGTCCGATCGCTTGGCCCAATTGGCGTGCGTGGGCCGCGGCCGGCGTAGCCGCTTCATTATGTCTGGGCGGGGTTGG
>CATPCJ010000422.1 GCA_955652915.1 uncultured Bryobacteraceae bacterium | reverse complement strand
GGAAATACGCGAGACCAATCGCAACGATGCCGAACCACCAGAGCGGCGACAGCCACCAGGAAAAAATGTTGAACAGCAATACGCCGGCCAAACTGCCTCCGATATTGATCAGGTAAGCTTCCACCGGATTCGACAACGCTCGAAACCCGCGTCCCAACAACTGCCCCACGCCGATCATCGTGGCCGCGACCAAAAGGAAAAACAGTCCGGCTATCAATTCCATTGGTATTGCAAACGAGGCCAGGTCCCGAACGCGCACTTCCGTGCCGAAATAGACCATCTGCGGAGACGTGACGTTTTTTCCAACGTCGATAATGTCCTGAAGCGCCAGCCTGACCCACTCCATCGCCGCGCCGGCCACCATCGTCACCAGCAGCAGGAGAGGCGTCAATGGAAGATAGTTCCGCCGCTGCCCGGCGGCCAGACAGCCCAGCGACAATCCCAGGAACGAAGCCAGCAGAACCGTGTTCGTGAAGAAGGTCAGGAATAGAACCTGGGCCGGCAGCCAACGGATGAACGCCAGTTCCATGAACAGAAACAGCGAACTGCCGATGAACAAATCCCGCCGCGGGGAAGATGACTTGGGTTGCACCGAACTCAAGATAATAACGTAGTTCTCACGAAAGTCACATCCGCGACGGTGAGAGAGTATTTCAAACAGAGCCGCGACCGTTGGCTAGAGGCTTCCTCGACGACCGACCTTGTCCGCTGACAAGCTGAGGCTTTACGAGTGCCCCTCGCCAAGGGAGTGCCCCTGGGCGTGCAGCCCACCAAAGGTAATGAAGGCGTGGCGGGCCGCTTCCCCGCGCGGAACCTTTGCTTGATCGCAACGTCCAATATTGCAAGTCGATTTATGGAAACCCTTCTCAAAGACATCAAGCACTCTCTGCGCATGTTCCGGCAGAGTCCTGGTTTTACGGCCACCGCGGTTTTGGCGCTGGCGCTTGGCATTGGGGCGAACGCCGCTATTTTTTCCGTGGTCAACACCGTGCTGCTTAAACCGCTGCCCTATCCTCGGCCGGAGCGCATCGTCGCGCTCATGCTCAGCTCGCCGGAGGGCAGCGCGAACATCACCTCGATCCCCAAATTCAACGTTTGGAAGGAACAGAATCGCGTCCTGGAGGACATCGCGGCCTTCGACGGCGGCGGACCCGGCGTAAACTTGAGCGGGGGCGACCGGCCGGAACAACTCAAGGCGATTCGCGTCTCGGCGGATTATTTCCATCTCTTCGGAGCCCCAATCGCGATCGGCCGCACTTTCTCAACCGAGGAAGACCGCCCCGGCGCTGGACATTTTGCCGTGGTCAGCGATGGCTTGTGGAGGCGGCGTTTTGGCGCAGATCCGAAATTAGTAGGTAGCACGATTGTTCTAGGAGGCGAACCACATACGGTGCTGGGGATCGTCGGTCCTGGCTTCGATTCGTACCCTCCGGCCGATCTTTGGACGCCGCTGCAGGCCAACCCGAACAGCACCGATCAGGCTCACTATCTCCGCGCCGCTGCCCGCCTGAAATCCGGCGTCACCCTGGAGATGGCCAGGGCTCAGATGAAAATGGCAGCCGAAGAGTACCGCCGCAAGTTTCCGCGCATGGGACCCAATCAGAGCTTTACAGCGGAGCGGCTCCAAGACATCACGGTGCGCAATGTGCGCCAGTCCTTGTTGGTTCTGATCGCGGCCGTGGGCTTCGTGCTGCTGATTGCGTGCGCGAATGTCGCCAGTCTGCTGCTGGCCCGCGCGACTGGACGTCAACGTGAAATTGCCATCCGGGCCGCGATCGGCGCAGGCCGCGGCCGCATCATTCGCCAGTTGCTTACCGAGAGCGTGCTCTTGTCTTTTACCGGCGGATTGCTCGGTCTGGCGCTCGGCTCGATCGGTGTGCGCGCCCTGTTAGCCATCAATCCCGGCAACATTCCACGGATCGGAGAAGCTGGTTCGGCGGTCTCACTCGATTGGCGGGTGGTCGCGTTCACCATGGGGATATCGATCTTCACTGGTATTCTTTTCGGGCTGATTCCGGCGCTCAGCGCCTCCAAGCCCGATCTCAGCTCGTCGCTCAAGGAAAGCAGTTCGCGCTCCGGTAGCGGGCTGCGCCAGAACAAAGCCAGAGGCCTGTTGGTAATTACAGAGATGGCGCTCGCCTTGGTTTTGTTGGCGGGAGCGGCGCTGCTCATCCGCAGTTTCCAGGCGTTGCGTAGCGTCAATCCCGGCTTCGATTCTCACAACGTGCTCACCATGGAGATGTCGCTGGTGGGAGGACGCTTCAATCGGACAGAGGCGCTTGCTCAACTGGTGCGTCAGGCTGTAGAACGGATCGAAGCTTTACCCGGCGTGGTGGCGGCCGCGACCACCTGCTCGCTGCCGCTGGAACCCAGCTTCGGACTTCCGTTTACCATCGAGGGCCGTCCGCTGACGGATGGTCCATCGCATGGTGGAGCAGACTGGCGCACCGTTTCCCCGCGTTACTTCGATGTGTTCAAGATTCCCGTTCAGCATGGGCGCGTCTTCACCGATCGCGATGATGGCGGCGCGGGCGGCGTGGTGCTGATCAACGAAGCGATGGCTCATCAATTCTGGCCGAAGGAAGATCCGGTGGGCCAACTGCTGTCTATCGGAAAAGAAATGGGTGGCCCGTTTCAAGAACCACCGCGGCAGATTATCGGCGTCGTCGGCGATGTTCGGGACGATGGGCTCAACACCAATCCCGGCCCAATCATGTACATTCCCGTGGGGCAGGTAAAGGACTACATCACCGCTCTCAACAATAATCTGCAGCCGTTGAGTTGGGTGGTCCGCACCAAGGTAGACCCGTACTCTCTGAGCATTCCCATCCAGAATCAGGTCCTGTCGGTGAATCGCGACCTGCCGCTGGCGCATATCCGATCGATGGAGCGCGTCGTCTCGCAATCCACGGCACGTAGCGATTTCAACATGACTCTGCTCAGTGTTTTTGCGGCGTCGGCGATGCTGCTGGCGGCGATCGGCATTTACGGTTTGATGGCGTATTCAGTGCAGCAGCGCACGCAGGAGATCGGCATTCGCATCGCGCTGGGCGCCGGCCCATCGGAAATGCGGAACATGATTGTGTTCCAGGGTATGCGCCTGGCGTTGATCGGCGTGGTCATCGGCGTAGGCGCGGCGTTCGGGCTGACCCGCTTGATGTCGAGCTTGCTTTTTGGCGTCAAGGCTTCTGATCCGCTGGTCTTCACCGCGGTGGCGGTCGTGCTTTCGGCCATCGCATTGTTGGCCACCTACATCCCGGCACGGCGGGCAACGCGAATCGATCCGTTGGTGGCGCTGAGATACGAATAGGTTGGCTTGCGGATACGGAACGCTTGCTAACGCGCGCGGTTCTGAAAAGCTCTGTACGCAATGGTTTCCCGTCCTCCTGTCTACAGCAAAGCTATACTTTGAAAATGCGAAGACTTCTGGCGGCAGTGTTGCTGCTGGCTCCGTCGACACTACCTTCGGCGGCGAAAATTCCTCTCGACGAGTTTGCCTCGCGGCGCGCCAGCCTCCGCAAATCGCTCGACGGCGTGTTGGTCCTGTTTGCGCATACCGAGGGCAAGGATGAAGTTTTTCGCGTCCACCCTGAGCCAAATTTTTATTACCTTACCGGGTGGAGCCAGCCAGGAGCGGTGCTGTTAATGACGCCCGCCGAGGAGATGCTGTTCCTACCCCAGCACGATCTTCACGTGGAGCTGTATCAGGGAAAACGCTCCGCCGCCCAAGACGTTGGCGTTCAAGCTCTGACCGGATTCGAGGCGGTATTTCCGAGGGAGAAATTCGAGTCTGAGTTGGGCAGGGCTCTGAGCGCGCATGAAAAATTGTATGCGGCTTTGGGTGATCCCGCGGAGGAGAAACTGAAGCTCGCCTATCCGTTTCGCGACGTTCACGATGCCGGCCCGGCGATCGTGAAACTGCGCGTGAAGAAGTCGGCCGCGGAGATCGCCGCGATTCAACATGCCACCGACGTAAGTTTGGAAGCTCATCGGGCGTCCTGGAAGCGAATGGCGGCGGGACTTTCCGAATCTCAATTGGCCGCGAAAGTAGTGAATACGTTTTTGGAACACGGCTGTGAAGCGGCCTATTCACCCATCGTCGGCTCCGGCCCGAACGGCGTCGTCCTGCATTATTCCGCGAACCAGCGCCGCATGGACACCGGCGAGGTGGTGGTGCTGGATGCCGCGGCCGAGTGCGAAGGGTATGCCAGCGATATCACTCGCACGGTGCCGGTGGGCGGCAAGTTCACCGCGCGCCAACGCGAGATTTATCAAGTTGTCCTGGGAGCGCAGAAAGCGGCCATCGCCGCCCTGAAGCCGGGAATGCGGCTTACCGGGGAGGGCGACACGCTCACCAAATTCGCCAGGGATTACATGAACGCGCACGGAAAGGATTTGCACGGCGAGGGACTGGGGAAATATTTTGTCCATGGCCTGGGCCATCAGATTGGTCTGCAGGTACACGATCCGAACATTAATGGGCCGCTCGAAGCCGGCATGGTGATAACCATCGAGCCGGGCATTTACATTGAAGAGGAGGGCATCGGCGTCCGGATTGAAGACGTGGTGCTGGTGACCGAGAATGGCGCCAAGGTTTTGAGCGCGGCGCTGCCCAGGGAGCCCGACGAGATTGAAAAGGCTGTCGCCAAATAAGCGGACGCTCGGCTATTACGGCATCATTGCGGCAAGCCTCGCCGTCGCCATCGTCGCCGGCTGGACAGCGCTGGCCTCGCAAATCAACGACTACGCGTACGACTGGATGTTCCGGCTTTTCCCGCCGGCCGCGACCAAGCCGCACAGCATTATTCTGGCAATCGACGACGCAACTTTCAGCGCAATGGGTGGCGTTCGAGAATACCGCAGGATGCTTGCCAAGGCGCTGGAGTTGCTTGCGCCGGCGCACCCGAAAGTCGTCGGCATTGACGTCGTGCTGGCGGACAAAGAAGACGCTGTGGAAGACGATCGCCTGGAGCGCGCGATGCAAGGCACCAAGAATTTGGTCTTAGTCGCGCATCTAAAGCAGGCAGATCGACGCTGGGAAGATCCGCTGGACCGATTTGCCCGTTGGGCCGCGGGCATTGGCCACGATGCCGCCGATGAGAACTCGCACGACGGGGTGACGCGCCAGATTCCACTGGAGAAAAGAATTGGAAAGACCCGCCATTGGGCGCTGGCTTTGGAAGCCTTTCGACTGGCGCGCGGCGTGACGATTTTAGAATCGGAGGACGATCTTCAGCTCGGGAACGAGTCGATACCGGCGGCCCGGACCGCGGAAGGCAATCGCACATTGCGTGTTTTATTCAGGCAGCAGCCGATTCCCCAAGTCTCATTGAAAGAGCTGTCGGAGAAACCGGAACTGGCCGACCGGTTTACCGGTCAAGTGGCATTCGTTGGCGTCACGTCATTTTCCGCCTCGCCCGATCGCGTCAAGACCCCCTACGGATTGATGATGCCGGGCGTTGAAACGCATGCCCAACTTTTGGAGACGCTGGAGGGAGCCAAGTTCCTAAAGAGCACTGGAAATCTCACGGAACTGGCCTTCTGCCTGCTCACGGGCGTACTGGCGGCGTTGATTTTCGGGCTCCTGTCAGGCTGGCCGGCGTACTTGTCGGCATTGTTTTTGCTGATCGGCGCCACGACCGGGCCCTTCGTTCTGTTCCGGATGGGCTTTGTGTTTCCATATTTCTCGACGCTGGCTTCTGCCTGGCTGACGGTCGCCGCGGCCGCCAGCTATCAGCATTTCGTCGTCCGGCGCGCGCTCCGCAATTCGGAAACGGAACGCAAGCGCTATCAGCAAGCCATCCACTTCGTTACGCACGAAATGCGCACTCCGCTCACGGCCATTCAAGGTTCCAGCGAAATGATGGGCCGCTACAATCTCAGCGAAGAAAAGCGCAAGCAGATGTCGGAGATGATCAACCAGGAGTCCAAACGGCTGGCCCGTATGATCCAAACTTTCCTGGATGTGGAGCGTCTATCGGATGGACAGATGGAGCTGAAGCGCGAGCAGTTCACCGTGCGCGAGGTGGTGGAGGCATGTCTCGCGAGGGTGCGCCCGATTGGCGACCGTAAGTCGATCCGCATTCGCGCCGAGGCGATCGAAGGCGGCTTGGCAGGGGATCGCGAGCTGCTGGAGTACGCCGTCTACAATCTTTTGACCAACGCCGTTAAATACTCGGGCCCGGAGACGGAAATCACCGTCGTGTGCATCCCGCAAGGCGATCGATTGCGTCTTTCCGTGCAGGACCAAGGTGTCGGAATGGATGCGAAGGAATTGCGCCAGATTTTTCAGAAATTCTACCGGACCAAGCGCGCCGAAGCATCCGGCGAGGCAGGCACGGGCATCGGCCTGTCCATCGTGGAAGAAATCGTGCAGCATCACGGCGGAAGGATGGAAGTGACCAGCGAGCCAGGCAAGGGCTCTTGTTTTACAATGGTGTTGCCCGCTGTTTTACGAGCGTCGCGGCCTCCCACTGTGTCAGTCTAGAGTTAAGATCCCCAGACCATGCAACGCCTGTTGGTTGTTGAAGACGATAATTCCGTACGCACCACCATTACGGATTTCCTCGAGCTGGAAGGTTACACCGTCGACGCGGTGTCTTCCACGCGGGAGGCGCTCGAACGTTTGCGCACCGACGCCTATCCCATCGTGATTTCCGATATTTACCTGGACGAGAAAACCGGATTGGATGTGCTGGAATCCGCCCGCAAGAATAATCCCAACTGCGCGGTGATTCTGATGACCGGCCGGGGAAGCATCGAAACCGTCATGAAGGCCACCCAGGGCGGGGCATTCGATTACATCGCCAAACCATTCGAGCTGGATCAAATGCTGGATACGGTGAAGCGCGCCGAAGCGTCCGTGGGTGAGCACGAGGAAGAGAAAGAATCCGAGATCGACGACCTGCCGGTGAGCGACATGATCGGCAGCTCGGCCAAGATGATCGAGATTTATAAAACGATTTCGCTGGTGGCGCCGACCAATGCCACTGTTCTGATTGAAGGCGAAACGGGAACCGGCAAGGAGATGATCGCGCGCATGGTCCACAACCACAGCCCGCGCGCGAATCAGCCGTTTATTCCGGTGGACTGCGGATCCATCGCGCCATCGCTGATTGAGAGCGAGCTTTTCGGCGCGTTGAAAGGGGCTTACACCGGCGCCGACCGCGATCGCATGGGCGTGTTCGAAGCAGCCAACAACGGCACGGTGTTTCTGGACGAAATCGGCGATTTGGAACTCGGCTTTCAACTCAATCTGCTGCGATTCCTGCAGGAAAAAGAAGTTCGCCCGCTCGGTTCCGCGCGCGGCAAGAAGGTGGATGTGCGCGTGGTTGCGGCCACCAATCGCGACCTGCAGAAGATGGTGGAGACCGGCAAGTTCCGCGAGGATCTGTGGTACCGCTTGAACGTGGTGCGCGTGATTCTGCCTCCGCTGGTGGAGCGCCGCGGGGACGTACCGCTGCTGGCGCATTATTTTCTGAGGAAATACAACGACCGTTATGGCCAGCAGGCCAAGCTCAGCGAATCCGGCTTGACGGTTCTCGAAAACTATAGCTGGCCCGGCAACGTCCGCCAGTTGCAGCACATGCTGGAGCGCCTGACGATTCTGGCTCCACAGGGCCGCATCGACGAGGCCGCGGTGCGCGAGGCCATAGAATTAACCGAGCCCCGCGACAGCGCCAGTGATTCCCTGGCCGACACCGAGGCCGATCAGATCCGGCGCGTCCTGGCAGCCACCGGCGGCAATAAGAGCAAAGCCGCAAAAATCCTTGGGATCGAACGGAAAACGCTCTATCGCAAGCTGGAGCGGATGGAATTCAAATAGATTCAGGCCGGACAGATCACATACTCGTGTAGTGTCCGCGACTCAAGGCGGATTCAATTCGCTGAGAAGCTGTGAAAAAAATCGCTCTAAGATCCACACAGACAAGAATGCCTCTCTGCCTGGAATTTGGACATTCTTATGTGGGGCAGGATGGCATCCTGCGGCGGATTGGTAATCCGCCTTTGGATCCGGAATTACTTACTGGCCGATTGCCAATCGGCCGGCAGGTTGCCAACCTGACCTACACAGGCAAGAATGCCTGTGCCACAATTTGCACGAACTCCGTGGGTTACGTGTGGCACGGGGCATTCTTGCCTGTGTTGGTTTGCGATTTTTTCAAAGCTTCTAACTGAGCGCGTGCCGAGCGTCGGCATCCGCGGCGCCGCTGCGGACCTCTCGCGGCGATGACGGCTTCGCTCTTTAGTGAAATTTCTATTGAAATGTTCCCCCAAACGTCGGACAATTCTTGAGTACACGAATAAGGAGAATCGGATGGGGAGAATTCAACGGATCTTCTTTCTGCCCCCCATGGCTACGGCCAGGCTTGGCGAGAGCGATATCCCACTAGACAGCTTTACCTGGATTGAAGATCCGACGCTGCATGGCGCCGGCAAAACGGTCATCTCGCCCACCACGAGTCTGGAAGTGCTGCAGGACGGTTCGGTGCGCCCCTTCCTGCCGGCGTCGATCCAGTTCCGGGATGGCAACGTTCTGCGGCCGGTGGCGCCTTTTTTTGAACTCTGGACGCAACTGGAGGGCAAAACGGAGATCCAGGCGCTCACTGTGAAGCTTCTCGAAAGTTGTGGAGGTTCCCTGGACGGGATCACCTTCGTAGTGACGGCATCGAATCGCAAGGCTGCCCGGCGGACGGGCGATCCATCCTGCGCATTCACGGCACGGCTTGAAGTGGTGGGAAATGACTTCAGCCCTCATCCTCTGTTGGCATCGAGCCTGGGAGATCAGCCCCTGGTCTTTCCCGGCCAGCCGATACCTGTCGGTAAGTTTCAAGTCATCCGGCCAGTGGACGCACAGTCGCTTGACGTAAATCTCAGCGTGCTTCGCGTTCGGTTTACTCCCGCCAAAGGCCAAGTTTACGGTCCTCCCAGCGCTATGGCTGCCGTCGAACCGGACCTTCCGAATCTCAACCGGAGCTATGAACTGGTTCCGTCTGTGAATCGCATTCTGAACCCCAATTCACCTTGGATCAATTACACTGGCGACGACACCCTGTACAATAATCCGGAGCCGGGCGACACCTACGATGGGGCCGACGACGCTTCCCGGAACAATCGATCTTATGGCGTGATCGATGACACCTGCGATGCCGTAATTGAAGCGATCGTCGTGGCCTCGGGCGATCGCCTTCGGACCACCGCCCGCGTTTTCTGCGGCCCCCCGGATTTTGCGCCTGACCGCCGTCCATTCGTGTCTTTGGCGGACGAGCTGATCGATCGCGATCCGCCGGCCCAGGAACCTGTAGAAGCGCCACTCGAAGCACTGGATCGCCTGGCCGACCTGTTCCAACGCGCTTACGAGACAGCCAGTCTGGCGAACGTGGATGCCATGCGCGATCGGGCGATCGGCGGCGGACAGGTGGGGGGAACGCCTCGCGATAAACCCAGGACCAACGATGAGAGCATGACGCCGAGCGACAAGCCTTACTATCGCTTCGACCAGGTTGAAATAGGGCAGCCTACGCCCACCCAAAGATTGCCCTACGCCGCGGCCGCCCAGGACCGGCATCTAGCGCACGCCGAATCCGAGGACCTGGCTTCATTCCTGCGAGACCAGCCGGAGTTGGTCCGTCGACTCATTCGCCCGCCCTATGGGGCTTTCAAGGACTTGAAAACCAATCCAGCTCCTAACGCGAAGCCCGACCCCAAGCATCGCGATCCGCGCATCGCGCGCGATCAACTGCACGACATGCGAATGCCGCCTTACATGCTGGATTCCGATGCCTCGGCATTATCGCTGACGCGCCGGCAGTACGACTTCCTGATTAAAATGGTGGATCAGTTCGATCCTAAGAAAAAGAAGAAGGGCAAGGTAGAGCCCATGCAGACTAGAGCCCGCGCTCACATGGCGCAAGTAGTAGAGCGGCGCAAGGGGAAAAAGCGATGACCCAGCTCATCAACGTCACCGGCCCTGGTTGCGTCTCGCCGCCGCCCGGTCCGCCGCCGAGGATACATCTCATTGGCGGCGAGCGTCCCCTGGCATTCTTGGTGGAGGGATCGCGGCTATTCGCCCTGGAGAGGGATTTCTTCGCGGCGCTTGAAACGGGCGATCCCGGCGCGGAACAGGAACTTTTTGCCGCAACCGGCGCTGCGCCACGACAGCCTGACTTCGATTCACGCCTCCCGGAGCCGGCGGCGATTTCGCTCAACATTTCTCAGTCCTGCAACCTTTCTTGCTCTTATTGCTACGCCGACGAAGGAAGATTTGGCGGCCGGGCGCGACTTATGCCCCTCGAAGTGGCGCTATCCGCGATCGACAAGTTGATCGACGGTGCACGGGGCAGGCGTGTCACCCTGGGCTTCATCGGTGGTGAACCGTTTCTAAATCGCGAAGTTATGTATCGAAGTGTCGACTATGCCCTCGAGCGGGCGCAAGACCGTGGCTGCACGGTTGGATTTTCGGTTACCACGAACGGGACTTTGCTCAATCGGACGGACGTCTCGCTTCTGCGAGACCACGGCTTCGCGGTTTCGGTAAGCCTCGACGGCGGCGCGCGAGTTAACGACCGATACCGGCGCGCTCGCGGCGGCGCAAGCGGTTTCCAGCAGGCGCTCCGGAGCTTAAAACCGTTGCTCGATAATCCGGGAAAAGCGCGGATTGCCGCACGGGCGACGATCGCGCGTGACGATCTCCGTGTTGCCGGGCGGGTAAACGCGCTGGCCGATGCCGGGTTCATCGAAATCGGCGTCAGCCCGCTGCGCACCAGCCCCGATGCCTCGCTGGTGCTGAAAGCCGGCGATTGGCCGCGTTTGCTCGAAGAAATGATTCGAGCGGCGGAAGAAGAGTGGCAAAGAATCTTGCGCGGTCACGGTTTTCGTTTCTCAAATCTTGCAACCGCCATGAAGCAGTTGCATGCCGGCTCGGCTAAACCGCTGCCGTGCGGTTCGGCCGCCAACTACGTATCGGTGAGCGCCACCGGCGGCTACTTCTCCTGCCACCGTACGATCGACGACCAGCGGTTCGCCCTCGGAACTACGGCGGCGGGTCTCTCCACGGTAGCGCGAGAGAGCTTTATCAAGAGCCGCCACGTTGACCGGCAGGAGCCTTGCCGCACCTGTTGGGCGCGCTATTTGTGCGGCGGTGGCTGCCATGCCGAAGTTCTGAGCGCGGGCCGCGGCGGCTGCGATTATATTCGCGGGTGGCTGGAGTATTGTCTGCGATTTTACGACCGTCTATTGCAGGAGCGCCCCGGCCTGCTGGAGACGAGCCAAAGGCGGCCAAAATGAGAGAGAAAAACGTTCCTTTGAAAAGCGAGAAGATCTTTGCGTTGAATCTCACGGCGCGAGCGGCGGTGACGGTCGTGGGCAACCCGGTGACGACGCGGATGGAGAGTGGCGTCTCGAACTGCTTCCCGGGACTCGAGTTCGATCATCGCAATCTGGACCGGCGCTTCTTCCCGGGACTGGTCTTCGACTTTGTCTCATCGAGCGACGACCTGCGGCAGGGGGCGCGCTTGATGCAGGTGGATGTGAGCGATCCAGATCTGGATCCAAGCACATTTGCGAATGCTCCCGAGGATCAACCGGATGCTAACGCGCAGAGCCAATTAGCAACCGCGCTCTATGGCGACCCGGGCGCCGCGCTAGCGCAGGGTGCTTGGTTTATTGAGTCCATCAGCCAGGGAGGAAAGACCATTTCCCTGCACGAACGCGCCGTCGGCCGGCCGCCCCTCGACGGGAGGCCGGCATGGCGGCTGGTGCGATCGCTGCAGCCGGGGCCTGTGCGCATTGTGTTGGTGCGTCGTCCCACTCGACAAGGAGAGCGGGTGCCCGCCCCACGAAGCATACGCTTGAGCGGCTGGCGGAGGAGATTCGTGAGCTCGGACACAGGTGTGGTTTCGGAAGCCTACATGCCCGGTGAATTAAGCCAGAGCCTTTGTTCGCCGTGGATGCACGATTTTCGAGACTGCGCGTGCACGTACTGGGCTTCGAATCATCCGGACATCGTACTGAATGAGGAAATTGTCGGCGGTGGCGAGAACCCCGTTACTGAGAACCCTCTCACCGCCGGCACGCCGATCGACTGGCTGCGCTCGGACCGCTGGCCGGCCCGGACCGCGGCGGCCGAAGGAACGGAAGGGCAGAATCGAGCGGCCCAGATGGATCATTATCAGATCAATCGCCGCTGGCAGGATCTTTCCATCGTGCTGGGCGGACGCGAAGTCTCGCGTATCTTCAATGCGCGGGAAGCCGATACCGCAAAAACGTTCGCTACGGCGGACGACCTCGCCGCTGAGCTGGTGAAGCTTGCCGAGCTCGAGCATCTCGTGTCTCTCGAGTATCTGTACGCGTTGTACTCAGTGAAGAATCCCGCTCTTGTGAAGGATACCGCGCTGCAAAATGCTCTCACCTTCGTGCGCCACGAGCTGCTCGGGATCGCGGTCAGCGAGATGCGCCACCTGCGCTGGGCCAACCAGTTAATTTGGGAGCTCGAACATGCCAATCTGACGACGAAGCCAATCGGACCGTCGTTAGGCATTGCGCTCTTCATGCCCGGAGGGCCGACGCCGCGAAGGCGCATGCTCAACGGACTTACCAAGGAGACGCTTCAGAGCTTCATCGACGTCGAACAGCCAAGCGGGACCCTTGATGGCGCCTATGCGAGAGTGCTCGCGACACTCCGGCAGCCGAAATATTCCGGTCTGTCGCTGGAGCAGCTAGCCGCGCGCATTGTGGCCGACGGCATGCAGCATTACAGCAAGTTCCGTGAAATCCAGGTGATCCTGAAACCGTACCTGGACACGAACCCTTCCGCCTATCTCCAGACCCCCTATCAAAAAGCGCCGGTCTCTCACCCCGGCGCTCAGAAGGCGCTTAAGATGTATGCCGAGATTATCGATGACTTGACGAAGGCATACAAACTGGGTGATATGGAAGACGCCCATCTGATTGCGGATGCGCGCAGGAAAATGTTCGACCTCAAGGCAATCGCCGAAGAGCTTGCGGATAAAGGGTTAGGTATTCCGTACTTCCAGGACGACAACGCCTAGATAGGGGACCCCCTTTCCCTTTTCCCCGTTCAGGCATATAATCGGAGAAAGTTCGTTTCCTATCGATGTTTATAGGGAGGTCCTCCATGTTCGACAGCCTCGACGAGCAAATTCGGATCGACGAGCATAAAGCGGTCTCGAACAAGGAACGGATGATGCGCTGGGCGCTGATTCTGTTGCTTACGGCAATCGTCTTCGGCGGCCTGTATCTCGGTTTCTCCATGCTGAAGGGATCGTAGCCGCTCGCGTCAGATAGAAACTGTAACACCTGAGACGGCTCTCGAGATCTATATAGCGAAGAGCGCCGGAATCCAAATGTGTCTACTCCGCGGCTGACCCTCAGTTCATTACCGCTCGCCGTTTCTCGCCGGGGTCCATCACACGCATGAATGCCTTCACGCGGTGCGGGTATTCAGGGTTCGAGTTGTAGGTCCGTAATTTGCCGTCCAGATTCTTGTCTTTGTATCGCTTGGAATTGGCCAGTTGCGATGCCACATAGTGGATCCCCTCGCCCACCGAAGAGAAGCTTTCGTGGCAGGAATCCCAACCAAAAACATTGTTGTTCCGGTAATCCTTGCCCCCGCTGGACTCGACCATCGAAATACTGGGAAGCAAACGCCAATCCAGGTCGTTACGATCCGCAGCCTCCAGAAAAACAGCAGCGGAATCGCGCAGCGGACAATCCCGATCCGCGAAGAACTGTTCAATCTTTTGTAGTCGGCCGTCGTACTGCGCGACGCTCGCTTTGGCTTTAATTTGGCTCACATTGACCATAGCCGGAAAGGCAAACAGACCACCGGCTAGTAGAACTTTTCTCATGGGTTTCTCCTCCTGCTCCACGCAGTTTAATAGTGGGTTTGCTCTTCGGCAAACTATCTATCTTGGAAGTTGTTGAAAACTAACGAATTAAGCGGCACCTGCGAAGTATCTATTTTGGAATCAATAGCTTACAGAGATCGTCGTATTGTTGCAGACACCTGTCAGTATAGCATGCCGGGTCAGTTTCTCGACCGCTGATGCCGGTACCCGCCACCAAGGAATCCCAGATCCACCAGTACGGCAATGAAGAGCCATAGCAGATTAATTCCTTCGGGTGGCATGTGGTTGTTGATCATGAACGCGTATACCAGCGTAGTCAGGGGCACAAAGATAAAACCCAGGACCAGAATTAGTAGGCTATGATACGCCCGCTCCAGGAAGTGAGTGAAGAAATACAACAGGACTAGCGCGACGCGCGGAAACAGCAGGAACAGGGCCAGCAGCAGGCAGGGCATGGGATTAATATACCGTCTTCACATGGACGCTTTCGCGCCGGGTCCGTTTCGCTACAATCTGGGTGATGCGCCTCTTGATCGTTGCCGGACTCGCCGCCTGTGCTTTTGGCGACATGCCATATCAGACGAGTATCGAACAGTGGCGGCAGCAGCGCGAGACCGATCTCAAGGCAGACGATGGGTGGCTCACTGTCGCGGGTCTGATCTGGCTCAAAGAAGGGGCGAACATCGCGGGGTCGGCTGCATCCGGCGACATAGTGCTGCCACGCGGCCCGGCCAAAGCTGGCGTGTTCGAGTTTCACGACGGTAAGACCATGTTCCATCCCGCTCCCGGAGCCGCCATTCTAGTGAACGGCAAACCCGCGCAGGCTGCGACGGAGTTGAAGGCCGACACCGAAGGCAAGCCGGATCGGGTGGCGTTCGACGGCCTCACCATGTTTGTCATCCATCGCGGCAACCGCTATGCGATCCGGATGAAGGACAGGGCCAGTAAGTTTCGCAAGGAGTTCACCGGCCTGCACTGGTTTCCGGTGGCCCCCAGCTATCGCGTAGTTGCGAAGTTTGTCGCTTACCAGGCGCCGGCGCTCATCGCAGTCCCTAATATTCTGGGCGAAACTGAAATGGAGCAAAGCCCCGGCTATGTCGTGTTCACTCTGCGCGGCCACGAATACCGGCTCGACCCGGTTGCCGAAGACAACCGGCTCTTTTTCATCTTCCACGATGAAACCAGCGGCAAGGAAACGTATCCTCCGGGCAGATTCCTTTATTCGGATCTCCCGAAAGACGGCAAGGTGGTTCTCGATTTCAACCAAGCCTACAACCCCCCCTGCGCCTTCACGCCGTACGCCACCTGCCCATTGCCGCCGAAGCGAAATAGATTGGCGGTGAAAATTGAGGCCGGCGAGCGGAAGTACGGAAATGCCGCTCACCGGTAGTGGCTATTTTCACCAGGTTCGGTGGATGCCGCAGGCTGCCCCACGCCGATAGGCGTCAACACTCATCCAGCGGCTTGAGTCGGTGCGCGCGGCATTGAATTGAGGGCTCAGTCGCTCAGGCTCCTATGAATCGGCGCCCGCCTGCCGTATCAGCGCGGGCTTCAGATTCAGATTGCGAATCAGGCGGTGAAGATAATTCGGATGCAGTCCAAGCAAGCGGGCGGCCTCGGTATAATTCCCACTGGCCTGCTCGACGGCGTTGATGATCAGGTGTTTCTTCGCGTCGCGCACGCCATCGTGAAATGCATCGGAGGCCGCGTCCGCCGGCGCGGCTTTTTCCAAGACCGATTCCGGGAGATCTTCAGGAAGAATCAGATCCGACGACCCCAGCACCACCGCCCGCTCAATCGCATTCTCCAACTCACGCACGTTCCCCGGCCAATCGTAATTCAGCAGGCACGCTCGCGCGCGAGGTGAGATGCCCAGGACAGCGCGGTTGCCCCGCTTGCCGTACTTGGCGGCGAAATAGCTGGCCAGCAGCGAAATGTCTCCGCGCCGCTCGCGCAGGGCGGGCATTCGCAGCGACACGACGTTGAGACGATAGAAGAGGTCCTCGCGAAATCGCCCCTTCCGAACTTCCTCGCTGAGATCGCGATTGGTGGCCGCCACCACGCGCACATTCATCTTGATGGTGCGGGTACCGCCCACGCGCTCAAACTCGCGCTCTTGCAGCACACGCAGCAACTTGGCCTGAAGCAAGGGCGACATTTCGCCTATTTCGTCCAGGAAAACGGTGCCGCCTTCCGCCACTTCCAGCTTTCCCTTTTTCTGAACCACAGCGCCGGTGAAGGCGCCCTTTTCATGGCCGAAAAGTTCGCTCTCGAGCAATGACTCGGCCAAGGCGGCGCAGTTGATGGCGACACAGGGTTGTTTGGCCCGGTTGCTATTTTGATGGATCGCTCGAGCCACCAGTTCCTTGCCGGTGCCGCTTTCACCCGTGACCAATACCGTGGAATCCTTGGGCGCGACGCGGCTGATGAATTGAAAGACATCGCGCATGCGGGGACTCTCCCCCACCATGTTGTGTTCGACGTTCATTTCCGCCTGCAGCCGGCGATTTTCCTCTTCCAGCCACTCCATCCGCCGCGCATTGTCGAGAGCAAAAGCGGCAATGCTGCCGATGGCAGTCAGCAATTGAAGATGTTCTTCGTCAAAACGGACTTCCGGATCGCTGGCATCCAGATAAATGGCGCCCAATACCTCTTCGAAAACCTCGAGCGGAACAGCTAGAACACTTCGGATATGTTGCGCCACCGCATTATCGGCGCCGGCCAGCACCTCCACCGCGGGCAGATCGTTACACAGCACGGCCACGCCTTGTTCGACAACTTGCGCGAGGATGCCGCGGCTGACCTGTACCGCGTGGTTTGGCCCGGTCCGCCGGTCCCACCCAAAAACGGACGTACATTCCAGCCCACGATCGCAGAGAAGAATTGCCGCGCGGCCGGCGGGAGCAAATTGAAAAATGGATTCCAGTATTTGCTTTTCGAGCGCCTCCAGGCCGCGCACGGAACTGACCGCTTTGCTGATCTGGAGTAAAGCATTGAGATCGCGGACCATTCGCGCCGTGGGAGCGATTTTGTCCAAGTCCCGCAGATAGAGGGCATCTTGTTTCCGAAGAATGATAGTGGACCCGCCGCCGGTGTCATCTCTGTTGAATTCGACGGAAGTCGAGACGCTATTTGCGCCTTTGTCTTCAGGCAGAACAAAAAGGAAAAGCGAATTCCCAACCTTAATTTCATCCCCGGATCCGAGAATCCGTTCGGTGACTGGAACGCCGTTGACAAAAGTGCTATTGCGGCTGTTTAAGTCCTGAATCTTGAACTGGCCTTCTTCGACCCGGATGAGGCAATGCTTCCGGGAGACGGAGGCGTCCAGCACCGATACAAAATTGGAAGGCTCCCGGCCGATGGATATTTCCTCTCCGGAGAGTGGAAAAGTAGTGCCCTTTAACGGACCTGCGACGGCTTCGAGTTCCCCAATTATCCCTGGCATTGCTATGGGTAAGAGTATACCGGAAGGCCGGGGAGAATTCACAGGACTAGGAGATATGGCTCCAGCGTCCTACGCACCTACTCTCGGTGCTAAGGGGACAGGAAAGACTATCTAAGGCGATAGGCTTACTATCCGAAGAGATAGCTGCACGCCTCATCGCGCAAATCAAAGCCAGCCTTTGGGAAGATGTAAACGTAACGTTCTAATCGAGATATCCACCGATCATTGGCCGGCGCCGGGTTGATTCTGAGTTGGTACGACGAGTGCTTTTATCTAAGTGTCCGTATAAGTTCAATACTTTAATCCAAAGGAGTAAAAAACATGAAGACCAAAACGAGAGTCAAAGCCGGCGCCGCTACTTGGGGCACCTAGGCAATCCGATCCATAACATCGAATAAGCGGGCCGTCGCTGCACTAGATAAGTGTGGCTGCGGCCCGTTGTTTGTCGTCTACTCTGCTTATCGTCGCCTGCCCCAAGCTGTTGGGAACCTGTCTACTGGAATTGTCCCCCGAACCTCTGAGCTAAGCTGAAGGCCCTATCCGAGCAGATAGGGTGTCTATCCGATCAGATAGGACTATACCCCTTACGACCCTTACCCACAAGGTGTTTCCCATCCAGCCACAACCGTGCATCTGTTTTATTATCAGTTAATTAAATGCACTTAGTACAAGACACTTCCGGGTCATGGTACGGTTGGCGAGATAGTTGCACATAGCGGAGTCGGCAAAATGAAGCCAATCCAGCAAGGAGGATCGCCAATGAGGACCAAGACAAAAGTAAGAGCCGGCGCCGCTACCTGGGGCACCTAAAGAAAACGGGCCGCGTGTCAGCAACCCTGCCACGCGGTTTCAAATAGCTTGATAAAGACGAAATCATAAATCGGCAACAAGCTGAGAACTACGTCGAAACTAACCCCTAGAATTCAAACATTGCCAATTCAACGAATTTGACCCGGCCGCGAAGCAACTTAGCGGACAGGACCGTCTCGATTGTCCCGAAACCCCGTTGCGCGCGGTTTGCTCCGGCATGCGCAAGTACTGGCCCGGTCGGCCACTGTGCAGGCTGGCACCAAGCGAAGCTCGCTCCCCGGCAGTTCACCAACGCTTCCGTGAAACCGCTTGCGGCCGCGGAGCGGTATCATCCATACATGAAGCTACATGTTGCCGTTCTGCTTTCCATTAGCGGGGTGTGCGCTGCCTCCGGGCTGGACACGATTGTCAAGCTCGATTCCGGCTTGGTCGCCGGCAGCGGAACCATCGTCCGTTCGTACAAGGGCATCCCCTACGCCGCCGCGCCCGTGGGCGAACTCCGCTGGAAACCGCCGCAGCCCGTAAGGCCGTGGAAAGGGATTCGGGTTACAAATACTTTTCCAGCGATGTGCCCGCAGGCTCCTTTCATTCCAGGCCCGCAGAGTGAAGATTGTCTGGGACTGAACGTCTGGACCCCGGCGCAGCCGGCTTCCAAGAAGCTGCCCGTCATGGTCTGGATTCACGGTGGAGGTTTCGTCATCGGCGCCAGTTCGCAGAGCGTCTATGACGGCGAACCGCTGGCGGCACAGGGAGTAGTAGTGGTCAGCATCAACTACCGATTAGGGGTTTTCGGATTCCTGGCCCATCCGGCCTTGAGCCAGGAATCCCCGCAGGGAATTTCCGGCAACTACGGGATCCTGGATATGGTCGCCGCGCTCCAATGGGTCCAGCGCAATATCGGCGCCTTTGGCGGAGATCCGGCCAATGTCACGATCTTTGGCGAGTCCGCCGGTGGAACAGCGGTCTGCCTGCTGATGGTGGTGCCGCAAGCCCAAGGCTTATTCCAGAAGGTGATTTCAGAAAGCGCGGCTTGGATGAATAATCCCATCAGCCATCTCAAGGAGTCATGGTATGGGCGGATACCAATGGAGAAGTTTGGCGAGACCCTGGGAACAGATCTGGCGGCGCTGCGATCGAAGAACACCGCCGAGATCTTGAAACTGGGCGGTGCGCCGGATATGGCCGGGCAGCGAGCGGATCGCGGCGAAGCCTACATGCCGGTGGTGGACGGCGTGGTGTTTCCCGATGATCCGGCACGATTGTTCGAGGCCGGCAAATTGCACAAAGTGGCCTTGATTGCCGGCACCAACG
>CATPCJ010000421.1 GCA_955652915.1 uncultured Bryobacteraceae bacterium | reverse complement strand
TCTCTATATCGCGTTCGAAACACATCGGCTCTTCGACGCGATCAAGCCTAAAGGCGAGCGCTTTGTGCCCCTGCAGATCACCGAACTGGTGAGCACAACGGACCGTCCGGCCGAGGCCGGCAGTCTCCTGGTGGATCCCGAATTTCCGGAGCATTCCACGGGTCAGGTGTTCGACATCGATCGCTCCACGCTACCGCCCGCTGAGCGCGAGTGTCTGAATTTCGTCCTGGACGACATGGGTTGGGACGGATACCTCGGCTTTATCCAGGTAACGGGCGACACGCTGCATATTGGCTGCTCGCCGTCTTCGCGCGATTTCTTCGCCAAGGTGTTTCAGGAAGCGACCAAGGACGCCGAGTAAACAGGCTATTTGTCGCCGTTGTTGAGCGCAGCCGGCTGCAATCCGCCAGAGAATTTAACGGTGTCGCCCCACACTATCGCGAATCCCGCCATGCTCGAATCACCCCAAACGATAGCGTCACCCCAAACGATAGCGTCGCCCCAAACGATTGCATCGCCCCACACTATTGCATCGCCCCACACAGCCGAATCTCCCCGGACCACCGACTGCGCGGAAACCAAAGAGACCTTTTTTGTGGCCGCGTCGTACACCGCAACTGGAGACAGAGCCTGGAAATTAGCCAGGTCTGAGTTTGATAGCGCGCTCTCGATGTCCAGATAGCCGGCTCCTACCGTGAAAATATCCGACTGGCTGTTATAGCTCGCGGAGGCCAGCATATCGCTCGCGACACTGAAGCGCGCGAATGATTTGCCGGCGGTTTTCATGAGCCGCGCCTTCACTTGATCCGGCGTGAGTTTGGAATTCTGCTGGAGCATCAGGGCCACGGCTCCGCTTACTACCGGTGTGGCCATGCTGGTTCCGCTCAGCTTGAAATAGTCATGCGAATTTCCCAATGCTCCATCTTGAAGAGTGGAGCTTGAGACCAGCGTGTCCGGGTAGCGGGTCGCCAGCGTGCATTCGGTGGATGCGAGCAAAGACACAACACCGTTGCCCGGAGCCACAATGTCGGGCTTGACCACGTGATCCACCGCCGACGGTCCTTTGGAACTGTAGCTGGCAATCTTGTCGTCCCCACGCCAGGGCGTGTAGTTTGCGTTCATTGCGCCCACCGTAATGACATAGGGATCGTTGCCCGGCGAAGTGATGGTTGCGTAGCCATCGGTTCCGAGTGAATTGTCGCGCCCCATGTTGCCGGCGGCGACAACCACTGTGATTCCTGCTTTCCATGCCGCTTCCACGGCCTGGCACAGCGGATCGAGAGCAAAGCTTTCGTAAACCGGATGGCCGAGCGAAAGATTGATGACGCGAATGTTATAGGTATTTTTCAGCGCGATGGCTTGATCGATGGCGGCGATTACATCCGACACCCGGCCGCTGCCGTTAGCATCCAGCACTTGAAGATCGATGATATTCGCATTGGGCGCAACGCCCTTCATGAGGTGGGAATAGCTTGGCCCCCGCGACGCCGCGCCATTCGCCGCTATGATCCCGGCCACGTGCGTTCCATGACCGTAGGCATCGAAATTGTCGGGACCGGACACAAAGCTGTGACGATACACGATGCGCGGAGTGGCGCCGTCCTCCGACCATAAATCCGTTTTCGGCGCCACCCCGCTATCGATCACCGCCACGCCCACGTTCGTGCCAGTCAGACCGGTGGGCCAGAACCAGTTCGCCTTCACCGACTGCGTGGTGATGTCCAGAAAGTTCGTTGCCGTACGATCGGGCGAAACATAGGCTACCGCCGGGTCTGCCGCGATCGTTTCAATCATCGAGACGGGAACGGTCATGTGAACGGCCGGAATCGCTTGATATTGGCGGCGAATGTGTCCGGCGGTCCGCACTTGGCGCAACAGGTCGTCGGTGGGCCGTGCCTTGAATTGAACGATCACCTCAACCATCCCCGCCGTTGTCGACCTGGGTAAATCCGAGGCCACTTTGGCGCCCGCGAATGCAATCGCGCTCGCGAGACTTACGAGGACAACCCGAACGATGCCCTGCATGTGAACTGCTCCTAGGCTGTGATAAAAGCAGTTCCATATCCAAATGTGGTTCTTATTAGAATGTGGAAATTAACGGACTATGAGACAATTCTCAACTGGACAAGTTGTCACTGATGAGACAGCTTGTCTAGGACGCTAACTGTCGAAGTACTATCTACACGTGACGTGGACACTCGTGTCTGCGGCCTCGAGACTTATATCGAGGCTCTTTCCCCGAGCATCGACACGAATCTCGATGCAGCAGACCGAAGTCCGCGCCACGTCAAGTGAAGACCCGAGTCCCCAGAATGGACTGTATCTCCTCCACTACCAATTCCAGCTCCTCATCCTTTGAGTAGAAATGCGGGGCGATGCGGATGCCTGCTCCGGGCCGATAGTCCACCAAGAAATCGCGGCGCAGCAGCTCTTGAGTCACTTCGTATCCATTCGGAACATCGAGCGTAACTGTTCCGCCGCGTTGTGCCGGATCCTTCGGCGATCTCACTGAAAATCCATTTTCCTCGGCCAACTCAATCAGCATGGATGTCTGGCGGATCGATTTGGCGCGAATGTTTTCGACCCCAACTTCGCTGATGATTTCGTATCCGGACCGGGCGGCGTACATTCCAGGAATATTCGGAGTGCCTTGCAGAAATCGGAAGGCGTTGTCCGCGAACTCGATCGGCTCCGGATCGAAGGCGAAAGGATGTCGATGAGCCATCCAGCCCGTGACGCGGGGCTCGAGCGAAGGCCAGAGATCGCGCCGCACGTAGAGGTAACCGGCGCCCGGTCCGCCGCACAACCACTTCACCGATCCTCCGGTAGCGAAGTCCACGTCCAGCTCCCGTACGTTGACTGGCACGGTCCCGGCGGATTGGTAAATATCGGCGGCCACTCGCGCCCCCATGGCATGGGCGCGTTCGGCGATGGCGCGCAAATCCTGAATGTAAGCGCTCTTGAAAATAACGTGAGACACCGACACCAGCAGCGTCTCGCCGTCGATGGCCGCCAGAAGTTTGTCCAAGGGAATGGTGATGCCGTCCTCCGAGGGCACCGTCACCACGCGCGCGCCCAACTTCTCGAGTTGGTGATGAATGTAGAGATTCGACGGGAAGTTGAGCCCTTCGGAGACGATCTTGTTGCGCTTCCCGTTCCATTCAAAACAGGAGGCGATGATGGATTGGCAGACTGACACATTGGGATGCATCGTCACTTCGCCTTCACCCGCGCCGATGATGCCGCCGATGAGATTGCCCACCGCGATGGGCATTTCCCACCAGCCCTCCTCCCAGGCGCGAATGCTGCGCGTCGACCAGATGTCGGCGTATTCATTCAAACGGTCGCGCGTGCGGCGGGGCATCGCTCCCAGGGAATGATTGATCAGATAGGCGGACTTGTCGAGGGCCGGAAATTCTTTGCGCCAGTCGAGGAGGGAATCGGGCATGTACCCATACTATTTCATGGACGCCCCCTCGAATTACGCCGGGGATCTTAATGATGGTCGTGCAGGTGGATGACACTCCGGACTTGATAGTTGTGATCGATCAAGACGACATGCCCGCCAATCGTGACGTAGCGGTGATTCTCCGGGGGTGGCGGCAAACGATGGTACAAATCGGGCGGCGCGGTGTGTACTCTTCTGCGCAGGTCATGGTCCATTGCCTCGCCCTCACGCAGGCGGTTTCCCTCCTCGGGCGACAACCGGTCGTGTTCCCGGAGCCCTGCGGCGGATGGGATTGATGCTGGTTGTACCAATCGCGCGTCACCTGTTGGTCGTGCTCATCGAACCTGTTATGGTCTCCGCGGTTTTGTGCAAAGGCCGCATTCCCCGTCATGGCGAATATTGTTCGTGCTCAGGCGCAACCTCAGTACTTGCACCGCTGCCAACGATGCGAGAATAGCCGCATGGCCCGCGAGTTTGATCTGACGCCCCAAGCTGTTCCTCGCATTGAAACACCGCTGCGCCGCATCACGACCAAACTTCCCGTGCCGGAATCGTTGCCAATCCTTGAAAAATTACAGCGCTATGAACCGCTGGCGATGCGCGGGCAACCACCTGTCGTTTGGCAGCGCGCCGAAGGGTTTCAGGTCTTCGATGCGTATGGCAATTGCTGGATCGACTGGTCTTCCGGGGTGCTCATCACCAACGCCGGGCATGGGCGGCGGGAGATCGTCGACGCCATCGTCCAGCAGGCGGCTTCGGGATTGCTAACAAGCTATGGGTTCGCCAGCGAAATCCGCGCCCGGCTGGTCGAAAGAATTGCCGGCCTCTTACCGAAGCCGCTGGAGAAGATCTTCTTGTTGACCACAGGCTCTGAAACCGTGGAGTGCGCCATCAAATTGGGCCGCGCGCACGGCTTCGCGCACGGTGGCAGCTCGAAGAATATCATCGTCTCTTTTACCGGCGCCTTTCACGGCCGGACGCTGGGCGCGCAACTGGCCGGCGGTATTCCGGCGTTGAAAGATTGGATCGGCAATCTGGATCCTGGATTCGTCCAGGTTCCTTTCCCCGATGGCTTCCGCACCTCCGACACGTCGTTCGACTATTTCGAGCGGTGTCTCAGGGAGCAGAACGTCGATGCGCGGAACGTGGCGGCTGTCATCGTCGAGACGTATCAGGGCGCAAGCGCCGCATTCGCTCCGCGCGAGTACATGCATAGTTTGCGCGACTGGTGTACCCAGAGCGGCGCGCTGTTTGTTCTGGACGAAGTTCAGGCCGGATTCGGTCGAACCGGCACGATGTGGGGCTTCGAGCATTACGGAATTGTGCCGGATCTCGCCCTGTTCGGAAAGGGGATCTCGAGTTCGCTTCCACTGGCTGCCGTCGCCGGAACCCCGGAAATCATGGATTCGCAATCCATCGGAACGATGACGTCCACGCACACCGGCAATCCGGTCTGCTGCGCGGCTGCGCTGGCGTCGATCGACCTCGTAGTCAACGAAAGGCTGGCCGCTAACGCATGCACCACCGGCGAGGTGCTGCATGGACGCTTGCGCGAAATTCAGGCGCGGTTTCCAGAGATCGGCAGCGTGCAAGGCAAAGGGCTGGTGGCAGGATTGGCGTGCGTGACGCCTGGCACTACCGTGCCCAATGCCAACCTTGCGTGGCAGGTTGTGCGACGCTGCTTCGAGAAAGGCGTGCTGATGTTCGCCCCTGTGGGCTTCGGTGGCGCCACGGTGAAAATTGCTCCCCCGCTGGTAATAACTGAAGCCGCGATTCGCGAAAGCACCGAAGTGCTGGAAGAAGCGTTCGAGGCGCAATGCAAGTAACCATTGTCGGTGGAGGGATGATCGTACACGATCAGATCCTGCCGTCGTTCTATCAACTGCGGCGGCTCGGGCTGGTGGACCAAATCGCGGTATGCGCCCAACATGGCCGGACGCTCCAAGCGCTGGCGGGCTCGAAAATTATTCGCGAGGCCTTTCCGGGGCAGAACTTCCGAGCCTATCCGGATTCCACTCGCGATCCCAACCAGCCGCACCCCGATTTGTACCGTGACGCAATCGCGGCCATGCCAGCGCGCAACGTGGTGATGATCGCGCTTCCCGATCACCTGCATTTCGATGCCATTCTGGCCGCTCTGCACGCCGATCAGCACGTTCTGGTGGTTAAGCCGCTAGTGCTGAAGGCCGCCGAAGCCGCCATGATCGAGCAGGAAGCGCTCCAACGTGGACTCTTCGTGGGCATCGAGTATCACAAGCGTTTTGACGATCGCAGTTTAATGGCCCGCCGCAAATATCGTAACGGAGATTTCGGCGAGTTTCGTTTGGGCACGGCTCATCTGATGGAGAAGTGGTATTACCGCCATTCGAATTTTCAGAATTGGTGCACCACGGAGAATTCCGACGCCTTCACCTACATCGGTTGCCACTACGTTGACTTGGTGCATTTCATCACGGGCCTGACGCCCGCGTCGGTCGGCGTGTATGGTATCCGGGACAAATATCCGAACGGCCGCGATGGTTATTTATGGACCGACGCCCGCGTGATCTGGAGCAACGACGCTTGCCTCAACGTACAAAATTCGCTCAGCTTCCCCGACGCTGCCCCGGGTACGAATGCGCAAGGCCTGACGTTGTACTGCGCCAGCGCCCGCCAAGGCGGATTACTTCGCCACTCCGACCAATATCGCGGCGTGGAATACGTCTCGGCGGGTAGCTCCGCGGTTTACGCTGAACCCAGCCCCGACTATTTTCAATACGTCGATGTTGGCGGCGGGCTCACGCCAGTAGGCTATGGGTATCGCTCCATCGAATACCTGTACCGTTGTTGCCTCAAAGTTGAAAGCGCATCGGATCGACAGCAGGCAATTCGCGAAATCGATCGGGGAGCGATCGTCGCCACGCCCGCCAACAGCCGCTACAACGAGCGGGTGATCGAGGCCGCGCGCAAATCAATCCTAGGCAACGGACAACTAGTGCCGGTTTAAGTCGCTACGGCCTCAACTTGAAATCCACCGTGATGGCTGTCACCACTTCCACAGGCTCGCCATTCAACAACGTCGGTTGATAGTGCCACTGCTGTACCGCGGTCATCGCCGCTCGGGCCAGATTCGAATCCGCCGTATTCGCCACGCTCAAAGACATCACGTTGCCTTCCTTGGAAATGATGGCCTGCAACAACACCGTTCCCTCAATGCCCTGCTGCTGCGCGTATTCCGGATAAACCGGCGCAACCTTGGAGACAAGCTTGGCGGCGGCGACGTTACCGCCTACACGGATGCGCTGCGGAACCGCCGTCTGCACGGCTTGCGAAGCCGGTTTCTTGCCGATGACCTCCATTCGCTCATTGATGCTTCCGATTTCCATGTGAACATCCAGCCGCTGATTTTCATTGGAGTTCAGGACCACATCGTTGCGCCGAAATACCTTAAAGCCGGCACTCATCGCTTCCACTGTGTAATGTCCGGCGGGAACCGATCTGAGCGTATATTCGCCGGCTGCGTTGCTCCTGGCCGTCTCCTTGGTCTTTGCGTCCGGATTGTTCGCCAACACCGTAACGAACGGGATCACCGCGCCGCTGGGGTCGGTCACGATTCCCCAAAGTGTGCCTTTCTGGCCGGCCGATTGCCCGCGCACCGACGCCAGCGGCAACATCAGGCAGACTGCGGCCAGAGTAGCCAGCACCGTCGCGGTTCTACCCGGCTTTTTTCGATTGACTTTGGCGTCGAGCAAAGCCACCAGCCGGCTCTCGAGGTTCGATTGATGCGCCATCGCCACCGCGAGCGACGGCCGCGCTCCGGTCTTGAGCGTTCGCACCAGATCGAGCAAGTGCCCCGCATAGTCCGGTCCCGCGATGCCGAGATTCAATACGCCATCGTCGCAGGCGCGCTCGCGCTCTTTACGAAATTGAGCCGCGCCCAGCCACGTCAGCGGATGGAACCAATACAAGCAGCAGACAAATTGCATCAGAAGCTGGATGAGGCAATCGCGCTGCTGAACGTGAATCAATTCATGGGCGAGAACCAGCCGCATTCGTTCCGCGGGCCATTCCGACCTGCTGCGTGGCAGAAGAATCAACGGTCGAAACACTCCCCAAGTGATGGGCATCGCAACTCGATCGCTTTCGGCGAACGCCACGCGCGTCACGCCGATTCTCGGCGCAAGTTCAGCGGATGCTTCCGGCGCCTCGATGCGCTTGGCGACTCGCGCCACCCACAAAATCCGCGCCCTGCCTGCCGCCAGGCGCAGCAAAACCGCCAACGCGCCTGCCGCCCAAATGACCGGCATCCATGGAACAGGCGCTGCTGCCTTTGGCGTGGATACGGGAACGGCGGCATCTACTTCGGACGAGGCCGTCGACGATACCCACGTGGGTTCGCTCCACACTCGACCGATTCCAACCGGCGACGGGATCGTGGACAACACCGGCAACAAAAGCAAACATGCGCCCGCCAGCACCCAAACCAGGCGCCGCCAGGATGCCGGACCGCTGCGCAGGGCGAATGTTACAAGGAACGCCACCACCAGAAGCAAGCTGGCCTTGATCGCCAAGCTGAACAACACCGTTCCAATCGAATTCATTTCCAATCTCCCTTCGCTTTTGCCTGCTCAATGAGCCCCGCCAACCGGTCCAGTTCCGATTGCGAAAGCTTCGCCGCGGATAGATCCAGCAACGCCGCAACCGTCTGCTCCACCGATCCTTCGAAGAATGTTTCCAACATGTGATTCAACGCCGACCGCTTCGCTTTTTCGCGCGCCATGGTGGGAACAAAAACGTAGCGTAGCGACTCCTCTTCGTGCCGAATGTGACCCTTCTCTTCCAGCACGCGCAGCTTGGCCCGGACGGCCGAATAACTGGGACGGTCCGGAAGCCCTGCGTGCACCTCCGCCGCGGTCGCCCGCCCATGTTGATATAGGATGTCCATGATTTGCCGCTCGCGGCGGCTCAGCGTGATGTGCGGTTTTTGACGGGTGGTCATCGCCAATGCTGCATAAACAGCAGCATGCTACAAAAATAGCATCGCTTGCCGCCGCCGTCAATAGTTTTCTCGGGAAAGAACGGATTTATTTCGCGAAGTCGTTGTACAGGTCCGCCAGGTTCGCGCTGGCCGCGTCCCCGGGATGAATCGCCACCCGCCACTGGAAGCGTAGCGATTGTCCAGCCTCCAGCACCCAGTGACTCTCCTCCTGGGCCGGATCGAACGCCTTCCGCCCGAATGGATTCAGCGCGAAGAGTGCGTAATCCCGCGCATGCCAGTACGTAGGATGCCGCGGGTTCGCGGGATGATCCAAGATGGCGACGCCCAGTTGCTCGCCCTCGATAGTGCCCGAGTAATCAACCCAGTTCGAACGCTTACCCCATATCTCTTTCATCCCTTGCTTACCGTCGGCGTTGACCATTTTGCCGGACCCCTTCTTTTCCGCCAGCGCATCCGCCAGACCGTATGCGGGCGCGCAATGCTTGATGAGGACGATTGTAACTTTGTCAGCCACCGTGATTTAGA
>CATPCJ010000420.1 GCA_955652915.1 uncultured Bryobacteraceae bacterium | reverse complement strand
GGTCATCTGGATGTTGGGGTTCTGTTCAGTGGCGATCCGGCGGAACTGCTGCACGGCTCGTTGTTGTTCGATCTGGTATTGTTTCTTCATAGCGACTCTCTCCTTTTTCTTGGCAGAAAAACTCACCCTCGGCCTATTATGGCTTCGGGTTTGAGAGTCGCTACTTTCTACGAATTACCGGGCATCCTCAGTCCGAACGGCAAATTCAACATTGCCAGCCGCGTAGTGAAACCCACTTGGTTTCAGCCGGGAAAAGTGGTTGGGCCCGGCCCTGCGAATCCATTGGGAACTCGCTGGATGGGCCTCGGTTATAAAGGCTACGGCATTCACGGGACGAACCGGCCCACGTCCATCGGCAAGGCAGCTTCGCACGGATGCATTCGGATGCGCAATCAGGACGTTGAGGAATTGTTTGAACTCGTGCAGGTGGGCGACGAAGTGGAACTCACGGCCGAAGTGAGCGCCGAACTGGCGAAGGCATTTGGTGAAAACGCCGTCGAGAAAACCACTGGCGGCGCCGCTGGGGGCGGACAATGAGCCTCTTCACTTTCCTCGGCGACTTTCCGCAAGTGGCTTTGACGTTGGCTCTCAGCTTTGCGTGCGCATTGGCGCTGGCCTTCGTCCTTCTGCGATTCGTCGTGAGGCTTGTTACACGCGAACAGTATAATGTGACGGATGAGCCGCGTCGTATTCGGGCTATTGTTTTGGTCGATCCTGCCCTGTCCGGCGCAGGCGCAATCGATGCAGGAAGCGGCGGCGCAACTGGCGGCCCGTATCTCCTCCCTGCTGCAGCGCCGCGCAACCGTTTCGCTAGACTTTCAAAACCTGACGTCGCGTCCACCGGCCGAATCATCCAGCTTTCGCGGCGGGCTGGAGGTGGAACTGCGCAAAGTGGGACTGGCGGTGGCCACGACGCAGCCTGAAGTGAGATTGCGGGTGGCCATTTCCGAAAACACGCGTGGGCTGTTGTTGGTGGCTGAAGTTCTGACCGCAGACACGAAGCAGGTGGTGATGCTGCCCTGGAGCGCGCCGCCTCCAGTGGAAGAGAAAAGGCAACTCCATCTCACGAGAAAACCGATTGGGGATCAACCCGAACCAATACTCGATTTTCTTCTGCTCGACTCTGGTTCGCAATTGCTGATGCTGACCTCGAGTAAAGTTTCGATCAACCGGTTGGTGGACGGCAAATGGATTCCGTCCAGCCAAGCTGCACTCGCGCTCTCCAAGACGCTGCCTCGCGATCCACGCGGAAGAATCCAGAACATATCGGATACCTTTCACATTTATGTGCCTGGTACCACCTGTCTGGGCGTTCTTCAGCCCGCGATCAAACTCGCGTGCTCGGCTGCGAATGAAACGTGGCTTGCCAGTCGAGATCCGGAATTGACGGTGCGATGGGTAACCGATCGGAATTTCCTGGAGTCCGATGGAGTTCGGGAACCCTTCTTCAGCGCGGGAGCCGGATTGATAATGCGCACCGATGGACAGAACCACGATCGCAGTGCATGGGGCAGCGATATAGCCAGCATTCAAAATCCCTGTGGACCGAGCCCGCTGGTTCTGGCCGCGAAGAGCGGCGACGCCCTGGAGCAAGATCAAATTCAGGTTTACGAAGTTGGACAAGGGCATGTCACGCCGGCGAGTGAACCGATGGACTTGGCGGGGCCCGTCACCGCGCTCTGGCCGGCGGAGACACGCGGGCAAGCAACACTGGTGCTTCGAAATTCAAAGACAGGAAATTATGAAGCGTCCCTGCTGGGCATTGCTTGCACTCAGTAGTTTCCTAATTTGCCCTCTCACGAGCGCTACCCGACCCCGTTACGGAGGCACGCTCACGGTGGACCTAACGTCCACGTGGATCGTATTCTCCGAAATAGAAGCACTGACTCCACTGATCGTAGAGACACTAGTGCGAATCAACGAGCGAGGCGATCCGGAGCCGAATCTGGCTGTGGCTTGGCAGCACGATGCCGATCGAAAGCGTTGGCGGTTCTCGCTGAAGCCGAAAGTCACTTTTCATGACGGCGAGCCGCTCAATGCCACGGCTGCCGCACCCGCGCTGCTGGCTGCTCTGAAGAAAAGATACGGCGACGTCAGAGTAACGGCGGGCGGACAGACCGTCGTCATTCAGTCCGAGCGGGCCATGCCCGATCTGCTGAGTGAACTCGCGCGCCCTGCCACGGCAGTCTTCCGTCAGACTGAAAAGTTGCCGTTGGTCGGGACCGGCCCGTTCCGAGTAACCAACTGGGAACCTGGCCGACGCCTGACTCTCTCCGCGTTTGACGACTATTGGAACGGGCACGCCTTTCTTGATTCTGTCATCGTTAACTTGGGCAGCTCGCGAACGAGCGCCGACGTTTTCGATATTCCGTTTTCCCCGGCTCGGCGCATTCTGCCGGAGCGAACGCGCGTCTGGTCCTCCGCTGCGCGAGAATTGATCGCCCTGCAGACGGCCGGCATCGATCCCCAGTTAGCGCGAGCACTGGCGCTGTCCATCGATCGCGGTCCCATGGTCAATGTGCTGACGCAGAGGAAAGGTGAAGCGGCCTTTGGCTTACTACCGCAATGGCTGAGTGGATATGCGTTTCTCTTCACGGCCACCCCGGACGTCGCGCACGCGCGTCAAATGCTTTCGCAATTGCGCCTCTCGCCGTTGACTCTCAGTTATCCCCCGAACGATTCGTTTGCAAGATCCGTGGCCGATCGCGTGGCACTCAACGCCCGCGATGCCGGCATGAATCTGCAGCCTACGCCGAGCCTGAACGGCAATATTCGCCTGGTTCGATGGAAGCTGGAATCGCGCGACGCCGCCAATGAACTGACCCGCTTTTTCGCAATGCTCGGCTTACCCGAACGACCGGATTCACTATATGACGCCGAGCGCGCCGTACTTGAGGAAGGACGGCTGATTCCACTGCTGTACCTGCCGGCAGTCTACGGAATCGGTCCCCGCGTGCATGGCTGGGACGCGGCACAAAAACACGACCCCTTCGTGCTTCACTTGGAAAATGTTTGGGTGGAACCATGACGCCACCGTGCCGCGCATGAGCTTCCGCACCAAAATATTCCTCAGCATTACGGCCACGGTAGTGTTTGCGGTGTGGATCGTCGCCGGCGTTGTCTCCACCACGGTAACCAAATCCTTCGAACGGCGCGAGGCGCAGAGAACCGCGAACCTGGTATCGCAATTCCGCCGCGAGTTCGACCGCCGAGGTGGGGACGTTGTCCGGCGCATTGAGGCCATCGCCAATTCCGATGCGGTCCTTCGAATTGGGGTGAATCTCGGCACGCCGCAAGCAGACACTGCACAGTTCAACAGCGAAGCGCAAACGCTAGCGCGTGAGCAATCGTTGGATTTTCTGGAACTGGTTGGCCCCGACGGAGGTATCATCAGCTCGGCCGAATGGCCGGCCCGCTTCGGATACAAAGAAGACTGGCTTACCCAACCAGTCGATTGGAAAACACAAGGAATATTCCTGCGGCGCGAAGAATTGGCGGATGGGGCAGTGCTGGGATTGATTACGGTGCGTACGGTCAAGGCGGGCGACGGGCAGTTGTACATCGCCGGCGGGCAACGGTTGGACAAGGAATTTCTCGATTCCCTGCCCGCAACCGAGGGCTTGCGCCTACAGCTCTATTCAAACTTCGATCCCCAGCCGTCGACAGCAGCGGCAACTTTGATCCAGGAACTGCGCAGCCAGCCACGCGAGCTGACTCGCAGCACTTCGGACGCGACCATCACCGCTATCCCGTTATTCGGCCGCGATCATGAACTATTGGCCATCCTGCTGATCGAAAACTCGCGCGCGCAGTTAGCCAGCCTCAAAGCCTATATTCAAGGAACGGCGCTGATTGTTGGCTTCGCGGGTATCCTGCTCGGACTGGCGTTGAGTTTCTGGACGGCTTCCCGCGTCACACGGCCATTGCGCCAGTTGGCATCGAGCGTACGCGAAGTATCGAGCGGAAAATGGGAAACGCGCGCGTCGGTCGCGTCCACGGATGAAGTGGGACAACTCGCGCAGGACTTCAATCGCATGACCGAACAACTGGTGGAACAACGCGATCGCATGATCCAGGCGGAGCGCGTGGCGGCCTGGCGCGAGCTGGCCCGCCGTCTGGCGCATGAATTGAAGAATCCGCTATTTCCCTTGCAGCTCACGATCGAGAATCTTCAGCGCGCGCGCCAAGTCTCGCCTGAACAATTCGATGAAGTATTCCGCGAGAGCACTTCCACTCTTCTGGCCGAGCTGGATCATCTCAAGACTATCGTCGGCCGGTTCAGCGACTTCGCCAAAATGCCCGCCCCGCAAGTGGAGCCGGTCAATTTGAATCAAATCGTCGACGACGTGGTGAAGTTGTTCGAAGCACAAATCAACGCGCCCGGGCGGCCGCGCGTCGAAACAATTCTGCATCTCGCGGAGCATCTCGCACTTGTATCGGCGGATCCGGATCAGATTCGCCGGGCACTTCGAAACCTGGTGTTGAACGCCTTGGATGCCATGCCCCACGGAGGCGTACTTACAATCCGTACACAGAATCTGGATGGAAAAGTCACGCTGGAAGTTTCCGATAGCGGCGAGGGACTCACGCCGGAAGAATGCGAACGCCTGTTTACCCCTTACTATACGACCAAGCAGCACGGCACCGGGCTCGGCTTGGCCATCGTGCAGTCCGTGGTGAGCGATCATAAAGGCACAATCTCAGTGCAGAGCGAACCCGGCAAGGGCACAACGTTTCGAATTGAGTTGAAGGCATGAGTAAACTTCTACTGGTGGATGACGACGCGAATACGCTGGCGTCCCTGGCGCGCGCATTCCGGCTCGCTGGGCACGAAGCCGTGGTCTGCGACAATGCAGACCGGGCGCTGGAACTCGCCCGTACGCAGCGTTTCGACATGATTTTCTCGGACGTGGTGATGCCGGGCAAGGACGGGTTGGCACTTCTGGGCGAACTGAAGTCGGCGGGCATTCAGACACCTGTCGTAATGGTTTCCGGCCAAGCCAATATTGAAATGGCCGTGCGTGCAACACGCCTGGGCGCCGTGGATTTTCTCGAGAAGCCGCTTTCGACGGACAAGCTTCTGGTGACGGTGGAAAACACGGTGAAGCTTTCGCGTCTGGAACACGAGAATCGCCGGCTGAAGAAACAAGCAGGCAAGCAGGAGCTGGTGTCGAAATCGGCGGTGATGCAGGGCGTAATGGCCAAGATCGAGCGTGTGGCTGCGAGCGAAACTCGTGTCTGCATTCTGGGCGAAACCGGCACCGGCAAGGAACTGGTTGCCCACACGCTGCACGACAAGAGTCCGCGCCGCTCAGGTCCGTTCATCACATTGAATTGCGCGGCCATTCCCGCGGAGTTGATCGAATCGGAGCTCTTCGGCCATGAGAAGGGCGCATTCACGGGCGCGGCGTCGCGGCATCTGGGCAAGTTTGAGCAAGCCGATGGTGGTTCGCTTTTTCTGGATGAAATCGGAGACATGCCGGCATTGATGCAGGCCAAGCTGCTACGTGTGCTGGAGCAAAAAGAGGTCGAGCGAATCGGCGGCGACCGCTCCATTGAAGTGGACGTCCGAGTTATTGTGGCCACGCATCGCAACCTGGAAGAGCTCGTCAAAAAAGGAGAATTCCGCCAGGATCTCTACCATCGCATTTTCGTTTTTCCGATCACGCTGCCGCCGTTGCGCGAGCGCAGTGACGATATCCCGCTCTTAGTGGACCACTTCGCGCGCGCTGTCGCCGAACAAAACGATTGGAAGCTCCGCGAGATCACCGCCGATGCCTATGGCGAACTCCAGCGTTACTCCTGGCCAGGCAATGTCCGTGAACTGAGAAATGTGGTGGAGCGCCTGCTGCTGCTGGCGGACGATAGTGTGAATCGTGCAACCGTGCGACAAGCGTTGCCGATGGCGGAGAGCGCAACTTCTTCGGCAAACGGCCCTTTGTCCGAACGCATGGATGCGCTGGAACGCGAGGTGATTCTCACCGAGCTGAAGAAGCACGGCAACAAGATGACCGACACCGCCCGCGCACTGGGATTGGAGCGCAGTCATCTGTATAAGAAATGCCAGCAGCTTGGAATCGAGCACAAGAATTGAGCCAGTCCGGAACGGGGTTAAAAAGAGCGGTCGGCACGGTGCATTTCCAAACCTATAGGCTTTTGTCCCGTGCTTTATGGCAGTATGAGGAGTACGATCTATAGGAGAGGACCGAATGAGAATACTTACCTTAGTCGTGCTCACTCTGAGTCCCTGTACATTTCTCTGCGCCGACTCCCTGTTCAGTGGCACCGTCACTGATTCCTTAGGAACCCCTATCGCTGGCTCAATTGTGTCAATCCACTGGGATTCAGCGGGAAGCACCGTGGGACTTCGCAGCAATGTTGGGATCAAGAAAGACATCACCATTCAGACCGGTGCCCATGGCGGTTTCTCACTAATGCTTCCACCCGGATTCTACGACGTATTCGTCAGCAGTATGGC
>CATPCJ010000419.1 GCA_955652915.1 uncultured Bryobacteraceae bacterium | reverse complement strand
TGCTCGCTCTTGGCGACCAGCTACAGCAAGTTGTAATTCTCAGCCGTCACGGCGTTCGATCGCCGTTGTCTTCCAACGCCTCCATGGCCGTGTACGCTGCAAAGCCATGGCCTGACTGGCCGGTCCCGCCCGGATATCTGACCCCACATGGCAAAGAATTGATGCGGATCCTCGGCGGTTATTATCGCGACTACTACGCCCACGCCGGTCTGCTCCATGCAGGCCGTTGCGACGGGGATGAAGTCTATGTTTGGGCCGACACCGATGAACGTACCTTGAGAACCGCGGAAGGGTTAGTGGCGGGGATCGCCCCTGGTTGTAGGGTGACCATTCACTCGAAGCCTATTGGTGAATCGGATTTATTGTTTCATCCGAAAGTCAGCAGCGATCAGGCGAAACAAGCAGCTTGCGAGGTCCAGAACAGAATCACCAAGGAGTGGGGAAGTCTGGACGGGCTGCGACAGCATTACGTGAAACCTCTAACGCAACTCCAGGGAATCCTGAATTGTTGTGCACCGAGCTTGTGCCAACCCGCAGGCCCACCGTGCACGTTGCTGAATCTTCCGCAGTCGATCACGCCGGGAAAGGGTGATTCAGCAGTCAAGATCGAGGGCACTTTCAGCGTGGGCTCGACCACCGCGGAAACACTCGACCTGGAAATGGCGCAAGGTATGCTTGGCGCCGGGTGGGGCAACGCGACGCCCGACAATGTCTCGGAGTCCATGAAAATCTACACGGCCAGCTACGAGTACAACGAACGGACTCCGTATGTGGGGCAGGTGCAAGCCTCAAAGCTCGGCCTGAAAATCTTAGAGATGCTGGAGCAGGCCGGTGGGAAAAACAAATTGTCTTTTCTGGTGGGACACGATACCAATGTTTCGAGTGTGGCAGGTTTGTTGCAGCTCTCGTGGAACCCGACCCCGTCTTTTCAGCCTAATGACACACCTCCGGGAGGAGCCCTCGCGTTTGAATTGTGGGAGCGGGCTGGCTCGAAAAAGCGGTATGTGCGCGCGGCATTCATATCGCTCACGCTGCCGCAGATGGGAATCGAGTCTCCGCTGTCGCCGGAAAATCCGCCGGTCCACGCCAAGGTGTCCATTGCCGGGTGCGGCGGCAACGATTGTCCATTCGAACGGTTTCGCCAAATTGTCCATGAGGCGGTGGCCCGGAAATTCAGTCCATGTGAGTAGGATCGGCTACAATCTAGAGGACCTATGAGCACAACCTATATCGCGACGAAAGTCATGTTGATCCGTCATGCTGAAAAGCCGATGTCGAGCCAGAATGGAATCGATATTGATGGAAATCGGGATTCCTCTTCTTTGATACCGCAAGGGTGGCAAAGAGCTGGGGCTCTGAACGGCCTTTTCACATCCGGTATCGGACCGTTGCCCACGCCCCAATTTCTTTTCGCGCCGAACTTGTATTCGAGCAATTCGCCCGGCAACGGCGACGATTCCGATGCAAAGAAGCATAAATCGTCAGGCACCAGCAGGCGGCCGTATGAGACCATCACGCCGCTGTCTCTAAAGCTGGGAATCACCATTAACGCCGTACCTGGTTCGAAAACTCCCGCCCAATATGCAAAGGGCGATTATCCAACCATGCTAAGCGCGGCCTTGGCATCCCAGGGCATCGTTCTCATATCGTGGGAGCACGGAGAAATACCGAACATCGCCAACCAGATCTTGGGAAATGATAACACTGCTCCCCAGAAATGGCCGAGCGAACGCTTCGACCTGGTGTGGGTGTTCGACCTGGACACGTCGACGAACAGTTACAGCTTCAATCAGGCGCAGCAACTACTCTTGCAGGGCGATTTGACTACTCCCGTTTTTGCGTCGTAGCCGTCACTTGGTAAGCGGCGGCCGCTCCCGACCGTGCGTCAGTTCGAAGACGCCTTCCGCCTCGACCGCGTGCCCTTCCAGCATTGACGGATGGAACCGCCACGATTGGAGTTTGTGTAGAACCGCCTGTTCCCAGTTGCCGTCGGTTGAATCCAGGACCGTGAAATTCTGTGGCTGGCCATCGGCGCTCACCTGCAGACGGATTCGCAGGGACTGATCGCCTGGAGTGGATGGATTCGCGGGAATTTCGCCGGACTTGAGTATCGGCCGAGACGCTCCCTGCGGCAAAGTGAAGTTCAATCGAGCGGTTTGGTTTTGGTGCTCCTTCAGCAATAGGCTGAAGTGAACTTCAATGCTGGCCATGACCGGCACGGGCCGGCCTTCCTTCATTCCCGGACTGAATTGCCAGGTCTGGATCGCTTCGATGGCCTTCTCATCCAGACCGAAGCCCGCTCCGCGCATAACGCGGATTTTTTTAGGGGAACCGTCTTCGCTCACCACGAGAGTCGCGATAACTCTTGTCTCCACGCCGGCCTTTCGAGCCTCTTCGGTATACTGCGGTTCCACCTTCGACGCGACCCTTGGGGCGGTGACGTCCCGTCCGATGCGGTACGGCCCGTCGGCCTGCGCGCGTGCCAAGATACCGCAGACAAGAGGAATCGAAAAAATCAGAATGAACTTCCTCATATGCCCTTCAATGTACATCATTGATATCCTGGCTCTCGAGCACCGGCTTCGGCGCGCCTTGCTTGGCGACTTTCAGCATTGCGCGTCCAACCTGCTCAGTTGTCGTCACGTATTTTGGCAAGTGTGCGGTCAACCATGGGATGAATGGTCCCAGTACCGCATACGCAAGCCGGTAGAGTTTCGTCTTCGACGTAATGCCATGCAGCGGCTGGATGAGACCGGGACGAAACATGTATGCGGACTTGAATGGCAACCGGAGCAAGGCGTTCTCAGTCTCGCCCTTTACTCTGGCCCACATGCTGCGTCCGCGGCCGGTACTGTCGGTGCCCGCGCCCGATACGTAGATGAAAGTCATGCCGGGATTGAGCGGCGCCAAAGTCCGGGCGGCCGCGATTGTAAGGTCGTAGGTGACGCGACGATAGTCCGCTTCCCGCATGCCGGCGGATGAAACGCCGAGACAGAAGAAGCATGCGTCGTAACCGCCCAACTGGTCCTTGATGGTGTCGATATTTGTCAGATCTTCAAGTACGATCTCGGCGAGTTTACCGTGCCGGCGGCCCAGGGCAGTTCGGCCAACCACGAGTACGCGGGTCACATCTCGGTCGAGCAGGCACTCCCGCAGAACACCTTGCCCAACCATGCCTGACGCGCCGAACAAAATAATCTTCACGCGCCTCTAGTGTACCCGCCGGAGCCGCGGAACGATTGCGAAGACGACGTAGAGCAGGGTGCCCCAGAACGTGGCAGCGATAATAGTCGTGATGAGTACGAACAAACCGAAGCCGAGCGGAGCAATAATCTCCAGCACGATCGAAAAAGGCATGGCCAGAATAAACCACGCCGAAGCCCATTGCGTGCCGTATATTGCCTGCGGAGCCAGAGCTACAAAAACGTACGCGAGCGCGAAACCCAACGCAATGACTTTTGGCCAGGTGTGCGCTTTACAAACTCGATGCGCGCGGCTGCCGGCGAAGAAGATCAGTCCGGCTGGTATCGCGATCGCGATGATCGCAAACGCGTAGTATCCGATGTTTTCCATATGAGCCATGGATTGTACATCGGATAGCGGACGGTGTCAGGGCAGACTACGCGGCTGTTCTGTATTCACGCTCCACGTGCGCGGTGCGCTTCGGGAAACTCCATTCCGGACGTTGATATTTGTAACGTTGGACGATCGCGATTTCCGAATTCTGCCCGTAGTAGAGTCCCACCCAGAACATGCCGGCAAGCATCATTATGAAGACGCTGGCGACCACGGCCGGTAAGATCGTCACGAACAGGAAAAAAGCTCCCAGGGTACAGATCATGAGAAACGCTAAGAGAATCAATAAATAACGGGACATCATGCCTGTACCAGTGCAGATCAATGGCCATTTGCTGGATGTGAGAAAATGACGGCGTTCGCGAGGGAGGCCCAGCATGAACCGTCGAACTTTCCTGGCTGTCGCCGGGGCGGGTGTAACCCGGATGGCGACCGCCCAATCGTCAACCATTCCGGACGCTATCCGCAACCTGCGCCCGATGACAGATGGCATCCAACCCATCACGGTTGGGGAGCGGCAGCAGCGCATCGAGAAGGCGCGGAGACTGATGCGCGAGAACAAAATTGGCGCTGTCATCATGGAAAGCGGCTCCAGCATGTTCTACTTCACTGGAACGCGCTTGAATATGGGCGATAACATGTTCGGCGTGGTTCTGCCGGTGACTGGAGAACCGGCTTGGATCGTTCCGGCCACTCAGGCGCGAGCGCACAAGGCGATTGATATCGGCACTGACATCCGAACCTGGTTTGATAGCGATGGGCCATACAAGTTGATTGCGCAGATTTTGAAAGATCGCGGCGCTTCGGGCGGGCGCATCGGAATGGAAGAACGCACTCGCTTCGCCGTTTTCGACGGCCTTCGCAAGGAAGCTCCATCGCTCGAATTTGTAAGCGCCGATCCGGTGACCGCGGGTTGCCGCACGATCAAGTCGTCCGCCGAGATCGCACTCATGCAGCGCGCCAACGATATCACCATCGCGGCCTATCGCGCCGCGCTTGCAAACTTGCGCGAAGGCATGACGCAACGCGACCTGAGTGCAAACATCGCAGCCGCGTATAGCGCGCTGGGTGTTCAAGGCGAAGCCATGGCCGTCTTCGGAAAATATACAGCCTATCCGCACGGCAGCATCCAGCCGCAGAAGTTGCGGGAAGGCGATCTGGTGCTGATTGACGATGGCTGCAGCGTGGATGGCTACCAGTCCGACATCACGCGCACCACCATCTTCGGTAAGCCTACCGCCAGGCAGCGTGAAATCTGGAACCTGGAGCGGAAGGCGCAAGATGCAGCTCTTGCGGCCGCTAAACCGGGTGGTACATGTGAGTCCGTGGATGCAGCGGCGCGAAAAGTAATCACCGATTTCGGCTTCGGCCCGGACTACAAAGTTCCCGGCCTGCCGCACCGCACCGGACACGGTATCGGACTGGACATCCACGAATGGACATATCTGGTGCGCGGCAACAAGACGCGGCTGCAACCGGGGATGTGCTTTAGCGACGAGCCGATGATCGCCATTTACGGCGAGTTCGGCGTGCGGTTGGAAGATTGCATGTACATCACCGAAGACGGTGCGCGCATGTTTACCAAGCAGAGTCCCGCGATCGATCAGCCATTCGGGTAAGGAGACCGGGTAGGGAGACAAAGCTATGCCACAAGCCGCGGAAGTTTCGGAAGCGTCCTACCGGACGCGCATCGCCAAGGTTCAGGAAGCGATGAAGGAGTTCGGATTGCAGGCGATCGTGCTGGAGCCAGGCCCGGCGATGATGTACCTTACTGGAGTCCGCTGGGGCCGAAGCGAACGCTCGTTCTTGCTCGTTCTGCCACAGCAAGGCGAAGCGGCGTTCGTTCTGCCTGGCTTCGAGGAGATGCGCGCGAGGGAGCTCATTCGTCGCGGCGGTGACATTCGGATCTGGCAGGAGGACGAGAGCCCTTTTCAAAAGGTAGTGGAAGTATTGAAAGCCCGCGGAGTGGCAATGGGTCGAGTGGGAATCGATGATTCCGCGACGTTTTTCGTGTTTGATGGGATTCGAAAGTTGGCGCCTAAGTTGGAATACGTGAGCGCCCAGCCCGTTTTGAAAGCGGCTCGTTCTAGCGAGTGATGGAGCCGAGCTTGCGTTGCGCGCGGACACTCTGTCCGCGTGGTCGAGGCTCGATGCAGCAGCCTGAAGACACTGCTGAAAATCCTCACGGTCGCGTTTCCAAAAGAGGCGACTGATACCATGACACTAACAGAACGGTGCGCCTAAGCAAGCGGCTTCCAGAAGCGCTTTTTCAGCAGCGTCTGAAGGCCGCGCCCACAATGCTGCGCAAGTGTCTAGCGCGATCCGCGCGCTCGCGTACGGGCGGCCTTTTGAGCAGCGCGACTTCGCCCCGTTGCACCCCGCCGTTTTGCGCCAGCGTGCGCTTGGCGCGAAAGGGCCGTGTGCGAAGCAGCCCGCCGGTCCTCATGTTGCAGCGCCTTCAGTACTGCTCGCGATCTTTTCGGCGACGGAACGCGTCGCGGTGACTCTTGCCCCTTGGCAGTATCCCGCTTTGCCTGGGTTCGTGTTTCGTCCGAGGGCGCCTTCCCCTCGCGTGCGTCTTTTCGGGCTCGCTCGATCGTTTGCCTCACTTCGTGTTGCAAGTTTGATTCCGCAAAACCGGTGGTCTTTGTGTAGCATCGGTGTCACTCATGGAGTCATACGAACAAGGAGAACTCATGCCCGAAAGTAAGAAGTGCGCGCATCCAGCGTGTAATTGCCCGGCCACCCACGACGGCGCCTACTGTAGTCCGTATTGCAAGGATGCCGGCGATACGGTGGAATTATCGTGCAACTGCGGCCATACGGGCTGCGCGGAAGAACTTACTCATCGCGCGTAACTATTTAGCCAGCGCCGCGGCAATGGCCTTTTCAGCCAGCGGCTCCATGATACTGTAGCCCGCCGCGTTGGGATGCAAGCCGTCGTCGGTCAATTCCTGGCGAAACATTTTTTGGCCGTCGAGCATGGCTGAATAGTAGTCAAGATAGACGTAGTTGTTCCTGGCGGCGTAATCCTTGATCCATGCATTCAGGGCGATAATCCTTTCGGGTGGGCGTTGCACGGTTTGCGGGCGGATATAATCGCACACCGGCATTACCGACGAGAGAACGACCTGGATATTATTGACCTTCGCCAGTTCCGCCATGGATGCCAGATTATCCTCGATAGCTTCGAGCGTCATGGGACCGGTGTTGCCCGCGATATCGTTTGTTCCAGCGAGAATAACCACGGCCTGGGGCTTGAGGGCGATGACGTCCGGCCTAAAGCGGATCAGCATCTGCGGCGTGGTTTGTCCGCTGATGCCGCGATTCACGTACGGCTTGCCTTCAAAAAATTTACTGGACTTGCGGCTCCAGCCGTCCGTGATGGAGTCGCCCATGAATACGACGCGCATCGCGCCGGGAGCGGGCGGCGCGAGCAACGCGTTGTCGGTGTGGTAGCGCCCCAGATTGGGCCAGTCTTTCAGTATTCCTTGGGTTCGCTCGAGTTGAGTTCGCAATCTGGTTGCTTCATCCGGAGCGGCAACTGGCGGAGGCGCTGGATTGGGCGGAGGCGTTTGTGACCAGGCCAAGCCGGTGAACAGTATTACTAGAAGGTTTCGCTTCATATAGAGAATTGTAGGCCAATGTTGGCAGTCCGCGTGCCATTACTCGAAGTGGAAGGAGAAAACGATGATTGGGACGCTGAGCGCGTCCCCGTGATTTTGCTGGTCCTGACGCTCATGGGGCACATCCAAGCAGGAAAAACTTTCAATGTTAGAACGCTTCCATGTTTTGCGCGCCATGTTATTCTGAAGGCATAAAATATTGAGGAGGGGATCATGCGAGGCTCGGGCCCACGTGTGTACTACAAGCTTCGTGCGCCTATCCACGGCGTGAAGCTCGAATCCCGCCCTGGCAGTACCATGCGGGATCCCACGCAGGATCTAGTCTTGATTCCGACCGAAGCGACCATTGAATTGGAAACGATTAGCGCTCCCGCGTCCGGGTTGGTGGACGTCCTGTGGAACGGCGGCGCGTACGCCGTCTATTACGGCGACTTGCAGGAGAAAGCGCAAATCGTAACCGCTGGAAAATAGCCGCCATTCGAAAGACGTGGGTCGTTCGATCCAATGCCAACTCAACGAGATCTCGATCTGATCCGGGCCTCCGCTGCCGGCGACGTGGAACGCATGCGGGCACTACTCGGGCGCGGCGCCAAGGTGAATGCGCGGCTCAAAAATGGAGCGACGCCTCTGCTTGCCGCGGCGGTGGCGGGACGTTTGGAGGCCGTGCAATTACTGCTGGTGCAAGGCGCGGATTTGAAGACCCGTTACAAAGACGATGCCACTGTCCTGGTGATGGCGGCTACGCAAGGTCATGGCGCGGTTGTTCGTTTGCTGCTGCAAAAAGGAGCAAGCTCGAACGAACGAACGCGCGGTGGCGTGACGCCGCTGTTGGCTGCCGCCATTGAGGGACACATTGAAGTGGTGGACGCGCTGCTCGCCGCGGGAGCGGATGCGAATAAATCCGATGAGCGGGGTGTCACGCCCCTGATCGGCGCGGCGGTGAATGGACATCTCCAAGTGGTTTGCGCGCTTGCGGCAAATGGGGGTGCGGTGAACGCCCGGAGCGCCGCTGGCTTGACGGCATTATCCGCTTCGATCGCATCCTCGCCGGCCGTGACCTGGACGCTGCTGGAACATGGAGCAGATGCGAATACTCCGGACGAGAATGGCAGGCCCGTGCTGGTGACCGCGGCCGCCAGTGGAAATGCCGAGGTCCTGCCCATGCTTTTGGATCGTGGCGCGGAATTGGAAGCTCGCGATGCCACCGGAACAACTGCGTTGCTCGCCGCCACACTGGGTGGATCTTTGGACGCTGTAAAGACGCTTCTGGAAAAGGGAGCCGATCCGAACACAGCGGGGCAGAGCAGCATCACCCCACTGATCGCGGCCGTGGTGCGGGGGCCTATCGAACTGGCGCGGTTGCTGATCGAATCCGGCTCGAACATTAACGGTCACACCACCGAAGGAGTGACGCCCCTGATGGCCGCCGTGAATAGCAACCCCGATGCGATTCCTCTCCTATTGGGCCGCGGAGCCGACATCAACGCCACCGATCAGGGCGGTATTGGAGCGCTCCACGCCGCCGCGGCGATGGGCAAGTTGGATGTGGTCCGCTTGCTGGTCGAGTCCGGCGCCGATAAGGAACGTGTGACGGCGAATGGATTGACGGCGCTGAGCGTGGCGGAAGCGGCAGGTCATCCGGAGATTGTTGCGTTCCTACAGCATCGCTTGTAGGGCAGATTGGTAATCTGCCGCCGATTGGAAATCGGCCTTTGCCCTGTCACAAATTACAGGCCGATTTACCAATCGGCGCCAGGTTACCAACCTGCTTGTTTTTTCGGCAGGTTACCAACCTGCTTGTTTTTTCGGCAGGTTACCAACCTGCTTGTTTTTTCGGCAGGTTACCAACCTGCCCTACATTAGAGCGCGGATGCTTTCACGGCTTCAGGGGCTTCTCGATCGATTGTTTGTTCGCCGGTGGACGACGGTAGAGTGAACCAGAATCGGGAACCCTCGCCCGCGTTCGAGTCCACCCAAATACGCCCGTTGTATCTCTCGACAATGCGCTGGCAAATCGCGAGACCGATCCCGGTGCCCGGATAGTTCTGAGCGTGCAAACGCTTGAAGATCCCAAAAATCTGCTGTCTGAATTCCGGCTCGATACCGATTCCATTATCCTGCACCGAGAAAAGCACATCTCCTTCGCGGCATTCGGCGGCGATGTGAATGCGCGGCGCTTCCACGGAACGATACTTGATTGCGTTTCCAATAAGATTCTGCAGCAATTGCACCACGCGGATCTCATGCGCCTGCACCGTGGGTAAAGCGCTCCAGGTGACCTCGGCTCCGTTCTGCTCGACGGATGCCTGCAGATTCAGCATCACCTTCTGGAGCACCGCTTCGCAATCCACGGGATATGCCGGGCCCTCGGTGGAGGAACCCGTCTGCGAGTAAGTCAGCAGGTCCTTCAGGAGCATCTCCATGCGCTTTGCGCCGCCCACTATGTAAGAGATGAACTGATCCGCTTCGCTATCCAACTGCCCGCCATACCGGCGTTGCAGCAATTGGCTGTAAAGCGCGACCATGCGCAGGGGTTCCTGGAGATCGTGACTGGCGGCGTAGGCGAACTGGTTCAAATCGTCATTGGATTGCCGGAGCGCTTCGTTGGATTGCAGAAGTTCCTGCGTGCGTTCGGTAACGCGCTGCTCCAGAGTGGCGTTCAGTTCACGGATGGCTTCATCAGCCCGTTTTCGCTCAGTGATGTTGCGAATCGCCGAGGTGAACGACAAACCTTCCTCGGTTTGCAGCGGGCTCAGGCTGATCTCCACCGGGAACTGTTGTCCCGTCTTACGGCGCGCTCCGAACTCGCGCGCCAAACCCGTGGAGAGAAGTTGGCCGCTCCAATCCGGAACAAGCATGCGGATATTCTGGCCGATCATCTCCTCCCGCCGGAATCCGAACATCACTTCCGCCTGCGAATTGACGAGCGCGATCCGGCCGTCTTCAGAGCTGATAATCATCGCGTCCGGAGCCGCCTCCAGCAGCGACCGAAATTTCTGTTCGGCCTTGCTCAGAACCTCGGTCTGGCGGCGTAAGAGCGCGGTATTGCGGCTCATTTGGACGAAGACGCCGACTTTCGACCGCAGAATTTCGGGCACAATGGGTTTGAAGAGAAAATCGACCGCGCCTAGATCGTAACCGCGGAACAGATGCTCGTCGCTTTTATAGCCGGTGAGGAACAAGATCGGCGTGTGACGCGAACGCTTGCGGGCGCGAATCAATTCGGCGGTTTGAAAGCCGTCCATCTCCGGCATCTTGACGTCCAGCAGGATGGCGGCAAAGTCGTCCTCCAGCAGGAACCGCAGCGCCTCCATGCCTGAGTTTGCCAGAACCAGGTCTTGTCCCAGAGCTTCCAGCGCGGCCTCGAGCGATACCAGGTTGTCCGGTGTGTCGTCCACCAGCAGGATCTTCACTCGATCCGTGGCCGGCTGCTCCTTGGGCGGCGTCACTGGATCCGTCGTCATCGCCGAGCCTCATGATATCGCATTGAATTCAGTCCCGCAACACGCTGGGCAAGGCCATGTGCGAAGGCTCGGGAGCGCGATTGACAGAAACCCGCAGCACGGAGAATAGTTGCTCCAGATCCACCGGCTTGGTGATGTAATCGGAAGCTCCCGCCTCGATGCACTTCGCGCGGTCCCCTTTCATCGCCTTCGCCGTGAGAGCGATGATCGGAAGCGAACGGAACCGTGGAATTTCACGAATGGCCTTCATGGTCTCATAGCCGTCCATCTCCGGCATCATGATGTCCATCAGCACCAGATCGATGTCCGGCGTCTGTTTCAGTAATTCAATTCCAGCTCGCCCGTTTTCGGCGTGATAAACATCCAGATCGTGGTCTTCCAGCAAACTGGTAAGAGCGAAAATGTTGCGTACGTCGTCGTCGACAACCAGGACCTTCTTGCCCATCAGCGTGGCATCTGTTTCGCGCAAGTGCTCCAGTGTCCTGCATTGCTCCAGCGTAAGGTCGGTCTCGTCCCTATGCAGCAGGAGCACCGACTCATCCAGGAGCCGTTCGCGCGTGTTGGTAAGCCTCACCACGCTGGTTCGCGCCGCGCGAGCTAAATCCATATCCTCTTCCGCCGTCAGCGGACGATCGCACAAAACGATGATGGGCGACACATACGGACTGATGAGTGCCTGGATTTCCTCCACCAGGCTCAGCGGAGCGATATCGCCCACGCTCAAGTGGATCACGATGCCATCCAGATACTGCTGTTTCACAACCGCCAGGGCTTCGCCGCCAGTCGATGCGGCAATGATGTCCAGATCCGGAGCGGAAACGGTGTTCACTATCTCTTCCCGTTGCTCGACATCGGCGCAAACCACCAGAAGTTTCTTTATGCGACGTTTGGCGGAGTGTTCAATGGTGCCGAAGGCTTCCACCAGGGACTCCTTGGTAACCGATTTTTCCAGATAAGTCATCGCGCCCAACGCTAAGCCCAGCCGCCGGTTTTCGTCACCCGAAATAATATGGACCGGAATGTGACGAGTGGCCGGATCGTGTTTAAAGCGATCCAAAATGGTCCATCCCGCCATGTCCGGCAGATTGATATCCAGCGTGATCGCGCCCGGCCTGAATTCGCGCGCCAGCGCCATCGCGGTGCTGCCGCGTAACGCCACCAGCGCCTTCAGGCCGCGGTCGTGCGTCATGTCCACCAGGATTCTGGCGAACGTGATGTCGTCCTCGACGATCAGCAACACTGAATCGTCCCGCTCGATCAGGTTGCGGTCGTCGTCGATAACCAGATCCTCCACCAGCTCCTGGCCGCCGGTCAACGTCGTGGACGGAAGAATCAAGTCCACCGGGGCATCGGTAACCATGGCCGCCTTCTCCAGAAGAACGGGGCTGGTCAGCAGCGCTTCGCTCTTGGGCTGCTGTACCGGGGTAACGTAAGTCTGCGGCAAATAGAGCGTGAAGATGCTGCCGATTCCGGGCGTACTCTGCAAACGGATCTCGCCTCCCAGCAATCGAGCCAGCTCACGGCTGATGGAAAGACCTAGTCCGGTTCCACCATACTTGCGGCTGGTGGTGCCATCCGCCTGCTGGAAAGCCTCGAAGATGATGCGCTGCTTGTCGGTTGGAATGCCGATACCGGTGTCGGCGACGGAGAACGCGATCACGGATTTCACGCGGCTCAGGATGGCATGGCTAGGGCTCCAACCGCTGCTGGCCCGGTCTAATGTGAGGCGCACCGAACCATGCTCGGTGAACTTCAGCGCGTTGGACAGAAGATTCTTAAGAACCTGTTGCAGACGCTTGGCGTCGGTGTGCATAACCTCAGGCACCAGCGCCGGGCCAAGGTCTATACCGAACTCCAGGCCTTTGCCGTCGGCGACATGGCGGAATGTCTTCAAGCAGTAATCTTCGAGTTCCGTGAAACGAACCCCGCCGACTTCGACATCCATCTTGCCCGATTCGATCTTGCTGAGATCGAGAATGTCGTTGATGAGCGCCAACAGGTCGGTTCCCGAAGTGTGAATCGTCTCGGCGAACTTCACCTGTTTCGCGGTGAGGTTTTTGTCCGAGTTCTCCGACAGCATTCGCGCCAGTATCAGCAGGTTGTTGAGCGGTGTACGAAGCTCGTGGCTCATGTTGGCCAGAAACTCGCTCTTGTACTTGGAAGTAATCTCGAGTTGCGCTGCCTTTTCCTCCAGCGCCTTCTTGGCCTGCTCCACTTCGCGGTTCTTGGTTTCGACTTCGGTCTTCTGCTCGGCCAGAAGTTGCGCCTTTTCTTGTAGTTCGGCGTTGGTGGTCTGCAATTGGAGCTGCTGGCTTTGAAGTTCCTCGGCCAGAGCCTGGCTTTGTTGCAAAAGCTGCTCGGTCCGCATGGTGGCGGCTATAGTGTTCAAAACAATACCAATGGATTGCGTAAGCTGATCCAGAAAAGCAAGGTGGACGTCGCTGAAATGACCAAACGAAGCCAGTTCAATGGCCGCCTTCACGTCACCTTCGAAGAGCACCGGCAGCACGACAATGCTGGCCGGAGAGGTGGTACCGAGGCTCGAATTGATGCGCACATATCCGCCCGGCACGTCCGTGACCAGAATGCGTTCCTTCTCCTTGGCGCATTGCCCCACCAGTCCCTGGCCGACCTCGAAATGCGTTGGGACACCGTCCCGCTCATCGATGGCGTAGCCCGCCAGCAGATTGAGAACGGCTCTGTCGTCCTTCGCGTCCGCGATATAAAAGGTTCCGTGCTGCGCACCCACCAGCGGCGTCAGCTCCGACAGCAGAAGCTGCGACACGGTCAACAGATCGCGTTGACCTTGCATCATCCCGGTGAACTTGGCGATGTTGGTCTTCAGCCAGTCCTGCTCGTTGTTCTTGCGGGTAGTGGCCGCAAGGTTGACGATCATTTCGTTGATGTTGTCCTTCAGCGCCGCGACTTCTCCCTGCGCCTCCACCGCGATCGACCGTGTCAGATCGCCCTTGGTTACCGCGGTGGCCACTTCGGCGATGGCGCGGACTTGCGTGGTGAGATTGGCGGCAAGCTGGTTGACGTTGTCGGTCAAATCCCGCCAGATTCCCGCCGCGCCGGGCACGCGCGCCTGGCCGCCCAACTTACCTTCGATGCCCACTTCGCGAGCGACCGTGGTCACCTGATCGGCAAAGGTGGCCAGCGTGTCGATCATTCCGTTGATGGTGTCGGCCAGCTCGGCGATTTCGCCCTTCGTTTCCAAAACAAGTTTTCGTTTCAAATCGCCATTCGCGACGGCCGTCACCACTTTCGCGATGCCGCGAACCTGCGTCGTAAGATTGGCGGCCATGAAGTTCACGTTGTCGGTAAGATCCTTCCACGTTCCGGCGACGCCCTTCACGTCCGCCTGGCCTCCCAGCTTGCCGTCGGTGCCCACTTCGCGAGCCACGCGCGTCACCTCGCTGGCGAACGAATTGAGTTGGTCCACCATGGTGTTGAAGGTATTCTTCAGCTCCAGAATTTCGCCCTGCACATCCACGGTGATCTTTCGCGAGAGATTGCCGTTGGCCACGGCGGTCGCTACCTGCGCAATGTTGCGGACCTGGGCGGTCAGGTTGCCGGCCATGGAGTTCACGCTGTCCGTGAGATCTTTCCAGGTTCCGGCCACGCCTCGTACTTCGGCTCGGCCGCCCAGCTTGCCCTCCGTTCCCACTTCGCGAGCTACGCGCGTTACTTCGCTGGCGAACGAGCTGAGCTGATCCACCATGGAGATGAGGGTGTTTATCAGCTCCAGAATTACGCCGCGCACGTCCACGGTAAAAATGAGGGAAAGGTCTCACTTCGCAAAGGCGGTGGTAACTTCGGCGATGTTGCGGACCTGGTTGGTGAGGTTGCCGGCCATGGAATTCACGCCCTCGGTGAGATCGCGCCACGTACCGGCAACGCCTTCCACTTCCGCTTGACCGCCGAGTTTTCCCTCGGTCCCCACCTCGCGTGCCACGCGAGTGACTTCGCTCGCGAAGGAGCTGAGCTGGTCCACCATGGTG
>CATPCJ010000418.1 GCA_955652915.1 uncultured Bryobacteraceae bacterium | reverse complement strand
ATTATTGTCAAGCGCCGAAGTCTGTCCCCAGATCGCGCTAAGAGGAAAAATTACGATTGCAGCGGCCGCAAGAATTTGGGTTCGTTTCATATCGTCTAATACTTCCTGCCGCTTATAGGAGCACGATAATGGCCGTTTAGCATGCGCCTTTGATCCAGTGGTTTAGCCATTATGAGTGCCGGTGTACGGCTGGCAAAAACTACGTATCACGAAATTCGGGCGGTGCTTGGGGTGGTCTGACCTAGGAAACAAGTCCGTGCGGGAGGAGTCTTGAAGCCAGAATGAAACCTGTAACGGATAGAGACGGAAAATCGAAGACAGCGTCCGGGGTAGACGCCGAACACTACCCGGAGCAAAATGAAGTGGATAACCACCAGCCCGGCCGCAAGCCCACCGAGGCCGAGACAAAGAACAAGCCCGGCAAGAACGAATCAGGCTCCGTACAAAAGTGAGCCGCGCGCAGCGTATTAGTATGAATTCCGACGTTCAAAAATCGCGCGCGGATTCTCGACCAACATGGTCTGAAGCTGCTCATGCGTCACTCCCCGCTTTTTCAACGCCGGAATCACGTCGTTGTGAATGTGCAGGTAGTGCCAGTTGGGCAGGATCGCCGGAAGGTCGCGCTCCGGCAGCCAATCGTTGAAGCACGCCGCATCGTGCGAAAGCACCAACTTGTTCGCATGGCCGCGCTCGCACAACCGCGCCACTGTGTCGACGCGTTGCTCGAAGGGCAAAATTGTATCGATACCGAAGCGGTCCATGCCCAGATAGGAGCCGTTGGCAATCAGCTCCTGGAGATAATCCAGATCGGTGGTGTCGCCCGAGTGGCCGATCACGACCCGTGAAAGATCGACACCTTCCTCCTGAAAGACGCGCTGCTGCTCGATCCCCCGTTTGCTGCGAGCGTGCGTGTGAGTGGAAATGGGCACGCCGGTCTGCCGATGCGCCTGCGCGACCGCTCGCAGAACGCGCTCCACTCCCTTGGTCATGCCGCGAGAATCGGTGGCGCACTTTAGAATTCCGGCTTTGACGCCGGTGTCCGCGATGCCCTGCCGAATATCCTTCACGAACATATCGATCATGGGCTCGGGGCCCTCGAACGGCGTTCCCGGTCCGCGGAAATGGAAGTAGAAAGGGATGTCGTTATAGGTATAGATTCCCGTCGCGACGATAATGTTGACGGGCGTTTGCCGGGCCACACGCTGGATGCGCGGAATGTAGCGGCCGAGTCCGATCACCGTGAGATCGACGACGGATCGGATGCCATGCGAGCTGAGTTCGTTGAGCCGCGTAACGGCTTCGGCGACCCGCTTTTCTTCGTCGCCCCACGTCTCCGGATAGTTCTGCATGATCTCCGTGGAGAGCACGAAAATGTGCTCGTGCATGAGCGTGACGCCCAGTTCGGCGGGTTCGATGGGTCCACGAGCGGTGTTGACGGCAGTCATGTGTATCCTCAATGGTACACTCGAAGTTCCGGGTCCAATATAAGGAGAATTCGTCATGAAGAAAGTGTTAGCATTTTGCATTCTTGCGGCAGTGCCGCTACTCGCCGGGGATGGCGCGTTAACCGATTCCGAGCGAACGTTCCTGCTGGAACAACTTCAGAAATCCAAGACGTATTTCCTGGACAGCATTTCCGGGGTGACCGAGGCGCAGTGGAAATTCAAACCGACGCCCACGGCATGGTCCGTCGCCGAGTGCGCGGAGCACATCATACTGTCCGAGGATTTTCTGTTCAAGACCTCGCAGGGAATTCTGAAAACGCCCGCCGTGGCGCGGCTAGAAAGTTCAAATTCCGAGCAGGACCACAAGCTGGTGGCGATGATCGGAGATCGCAGCCACAAGGCCACCGCTCCTGAGCCCATTACGCCGTCGGGGAAATTCGCCACGCCGGCCGATGCGGCGGCTGCGTTCACCGAAAAACGCGACCGGAACATTGCTTACGCGAAAACCACCACCGATGAATTGCGCGTGCACACCGTTAAGGGACCGTTGGGCACCATGGATGCGTACCAATTCCTGCTGTTGATGGCGTCGCACACCGGACGTCACACGGATCAGATAAAAGAAGTCCAAGCGAACGCCGATTATCCGAAGGCCACGACGGCCGCCCGGTAGTTGCAAATGTGCCGCGGACTTGTGTGTGCGGCCTCGAGACTTATCTCGAGGCTCTTTCCCCGGAGCATCGAGACGAATCTCGATGCAGCAGCCCGAAGGCCGCGCCACGTCAGGTCCTAATTGTTCGGAAATCCTTCCAACCCTTTGATCTCCCGGATGTGCGCGGCATGGGTTTCCGCGTGATGCGCATTTCCCGTTAGCCATTGATAAGCGTCCAAATCGCCCAGCACGGGATGCGGGCTGAAGTGGCTGCGGAGGTCGTCCTGCGTACTGGCGGCGTACTGCATGGTTCGCTCGCGCGCGGCCAGGAAAGCTGCCACTGCTTCCGGCAGAGACGGGAAGCGTCCAGCAGGGCGTAGCGCGTGCGGAGCCTGATTCACGCCGCGCGGAATGGAAGTTGCCCGAATCTTGTTCTCGCGTTCGCGGCGTTGGTCCTCTGTTTCAATTTTGGCGGGTGTTTGCAGGCATTTCCGCACTATCCCCACCAGACCGTCGTCGGAGACGGCCAAGTGCTCCACATATTCGAGAATGCACCAACGATCGGAAGCCGGCTTCCAGTGGGCTTGGCTTTCCGTTACTCCGCTGACTGCGTCGAGTAGAATCTGACGGGTTTTCGTTAGGACGTGGATTGCTTTTTGGCGCTCTTGATCGGTTAGCATGATTACTGTCTATGTTAGCCGATCATGCGGGAAGCGGCCGCGCTTCATTGCGGCAGCGAGCCGCCATGGCGTGGGCCACTTCGCGGGAGCGCCCAGTCCATGCTCGATTGAGATTGGCAGGGACCAGTTTGTATGCCTTGGACGTGATACTTTCGGAACGATGACTTGGCTCACATGGTCGCTCCTCTCCGCGCTGTTTGCCGCCGCCACCGCAATCCTGGCGAAAATCGGCATTAAGGGCGTTGACGCAAATGTCGCCACCGCGGTCCGGACTTGCGTCGTGGTCGTGTTCACCTGGCTGCTGGTTTATCTGGCTCGCCAGCCGGCCCCCTTCCAGTCGTTCACAAAAAAGACGTGGCTGTTCCTGGTCCTCTCCGGCCTCGCAACGGGCCTTTCGTGGCTTTGCTATTTTCATGCATTGCAGGTTGGCCCGGCCTCGAGGGTAGCGCCAATCGACAAGCTGAGTGTCGCGCTCGTAATCGTCTTCGGCGCTTTGTTCCTGGGAGAGCGGCTGACGTGGGGGAAGGGAGTCGGGGGTCTTCTGATCGTGGCGGGCGCGATTATTATCGCGGTGGAGTAGAGGTATTCTGGATCTTGAAACGGCTTTCCCTTTTACTGCTGCCGGTCGCGGCAATTCTCGCACAAGCTCCGAACGCCTACGTTGGCTCTCAGGCTTGCGCGGCCTGCCATCCCGCCATCTTCGCTACCTGGAAGAAGACCAGGATGGCGAACGTAATTCAAGATCCGAAGATTCACCCGGAAGCGATCATCGGGGATTTCTCGAAACCCGATCCCTTGGTGACATTTAAGAAAGAGGACATCGCGTTTACGTACGGCGGCAAATGGAAGCAACGCTACTTCACCCGGATCGGTGACGACTATTTCGTGCTGCCCGCTCAGTGGGACGCTGTGAATGCGGTATGGCGGCCCTACTACGTCAAGGCCGGTACGGATTGGTGGACCGCGCATTATCCAGCGGAGCAGATGCAGCGTCCAACCGGGCCGCTCTGCGATGGTTGCCACTCGGTGAACTACAACATCGCCACCAAACAGGTCACTGAATGGAACGTGGGATGTGAAAAATGTCATGGACCCGGCGCCGCGCATGTGAAGCAGCCCTCCAAGGCGGACATCGTGAACCCGGCCCGGCTCGATTTCGCGCGCGCGAACGACGTTTGCATCCAGTGCCATTCCCAAGGGCGTCCCAAGAGCAATCCGGTGGCCGGCAAATACTACGATTGGCCGATCGGCTATGTTCCGGGCGGCCGTCTCAGCGACGTCTGGAATCTCGAAGAACATCGGCTGGGAGAGACCACGTTTACTCACTATCCCGACGGTTCCGCCCACAAGAACCGTATGCAGGGAAACGATTTTGTCACCAGCAGGATGCACCAGCGTGGGGTTACTTGTTTCAGTTGTCATAATGTTCACGGCACGCAGAACAATGCGGACGTCATCAAGCCTGGCAACGCAATGTGTCTGGAATGCCATGGACCCCAATCGCCCAATGGGCCGCGGGGCACGCTGGAGGAACATACCCATCACGCGGCTGACAGCGCCGGCAGCCAATGCACGGCCTGCCACATGCCAAAAATCGCGCAGACCATCGCCGATGTGAACGTGCGCACGCACACTTTTCGTTTCGTCACTCCGGCCGCCAGTGAGACCTACAAGATCCCGAACGCGTGTGTGTTGTGTCACAAGGAAAAGACAAATGCCTGGGCGGGACAGCAGCTCCAAAGCTGGACAAACTTTTCGCGTTGGCGAATGGCGCAGTGATCGAGATGCGAGTCACGCCACTACTCCAACCAAATCTCCTCCATTCCAACAGCACCCAAGATCCCGCCGTCTCCTCCTCCGCCCTCCGTCCGACAATGAGACGGCACAAGCAGCATATGGGGCGGGCAATCCTGCCTGCAGCCGGCTTGCGCGGACACTCGTGACTGCAGCCCGAAGGCCGCGCCACGTCCGGTTTGCTAGAAAGCAGAATTTGAAGCGGTAGTCTGGCCAGCGGACGTAGCGTTGTTGAAGCGATAAATGGAAAGCGCGGGTGTCTCAAACGCTTTTTCAAAAGCATGACTCCCCCGCACCGCTTCCGACAAATGCCGGGCGCCATTCTCGTGCAAGTCGCGGTAGAAATCGTCGTGGAATAGCAACGCGTAACCGAGATTGTATTGCCGCGCGAAGTCTGGAATCGTATGCAGTAGTTTGTCGATGCCGGCGTCGTCATTGTGGTAATAAAGCTTGGGCGGGATCGGCATATTCAACGACTTCCGCCCGGTATACAGATACAGCAAAGGATCGTCATAGGCGAACACCGTGGCCTGTTGCGGTGCATTGCGCGCTATCCACTCGTAGGCCGGACGACGCTGCTCCAGCGCGGTGCGGTAGGAGTCGAACAGGTCCGGCAGAAATTTGAATAGCCCGAAGACAGTTGTAAACGCAATGAACGCGGCCAATGCCGCAAGCAAGCCGGCGCCCACAACTGCCGCGCTCCGATCGGCGTTCGCGGGTTTTTTCCAAGAGGCCTGAAGGGCCACACACACGTTCGCGAGCTCGGTCCAGAGTCCGGCCAGCAGCAGCGGGTACATTGGAAAAACAAAGCGTTGGTCAGGCGTGTAATGCCAGACCAGAAGCAGTGCAGACATGCCCAGGGCCGCCAGCGGATATTGTAGTTGTCCGCTCTTGCGGGCCAATCGAACGCAGCCGGCCATGGCTGCAATCGCGATCACTCGCTCCAAATGCTTCGAACCGATGGGCATATCGAAGGTGAGAAGCTTCCCCGCCCCCATCAGAAATCCATCCAGGTTGTGCCACATCACCAGTGGCAAATCCCGCGCGGGAACATTGAAAATCTGGAACCCGGCATAGTTGGTGTAGTAGAGCGTCACCAGGTCCCAGGAACGCGAAAGATGCCCCGAAACCCACCACTGCCAGCCGGCCACCGCGGGCAACATCGTTACAAAGAATCGCAGCGCATTCCCGAACTGCTTGCGCCACAGGAAACAGATCGGCGCGGTGAGAAGCAGTGGCGCCGCCGCGGATTTAGTCAGATAGGCAAGTGCTCCGCAAATTCCCGCGAGAACCGGAAGCCAGCGCGATGCATTCGGCTGCAGCGATTTTTCAGCCAGCCAAACACTCGCCAGCAGCAGTGCCGTGAAGAGCAATTCCGGCATCAGCGAAAAACTAAAAACCGCGGCGATCGGGCTAAGCCCCGCGATCGACACCAGCAGGCACTGCACCCGCCATGAAAAACTGCACTGCCTCAGGAACAGCCACACCATCGCGAGGTAAGCCGGCAGGAAGAGCCACGCCAGCAGAGTCGCGATCGGCAAGTTCGACGGAAAACTCGGATCGATCTTCCACACAATGGCCAGCAACCCGGAATATAACGGCGGATATTTTGTCTGGTAGGGCTCGCCCGGCAAACTGGCGATGCGATATCCGTCGCCGGCCGCTAAGCTCTTGCCGGCCACAAAATAGAGGCTGTCATCGTGATAGTAGCCGAGGTGCGGCATGGCCCGATAGGTCCACGCCAGATAGGTCGCGGGCGCTAATACCAGCACGAACACACCGGCGGCCATCAGCTTTCTAAGCATCCAACCTGAACTTAGCAGGCACGGGCGCTACAACCAATCGGGGGTTCGCCTTAAAGCCGCGTAGGGTAAATGCCAATCAAGAGGTTATTCTTTAATTCATGAATGTGACTTTTTGGGGCGCGGCCAAGACGGTGACCGGTTCCATGCATCAACTGAATGTCCAGGGCAAATCGTATTTGCTCGATTGCGGCATGTACCAGGGACGCCGCAAGGAAGCGGAGGAACGCAACGGCAAATTTCCGTTTTCGCCCAACCAGATCTCGGCCGTGATGCTGTCTCACGCGCACATAGATCACAGCGGGACACTTCCCCTGCTGGTCAAGAACGGATTCAACGGGCCCATCCATGCGAGCCCCGGAACCGTCGATCTATGCCGCCCCATGCTCACCGACTCCGCAACGTTGCAGGAAAAGGATGCGCAGTTTCTCAATAAGCGATATGTAAGGCGAAGGTCCATCAACATGAACGGTGGACAACCGGTGGAACCGCTCTACACTACCGTGGATGCCGAAGCCACATTTGCTCTTTTCCGCCCCACGACCATGCACACACCTACGGAAATCGGGCCGGGAGTTCGCTACACGTCCTTTGAAGCGGGACACATTTTCGGATCCACGTCGATGGTCCTCGACCTGGAATCGGACGGGCGCAAAGTGCGCCTCGGTTTCAGCGGCGATCTCGGACGCCCGGGCTTGCCGATCGTTCGAGATCCCGAGCCGCTTCCGGCAGTGGATTACCTGATTCTCGAAAGCACCTACGGCGACCGCGTTCACGAACCCATTCAATCCGTCGCGAACAAGCTCGCGGATATCGTGAATCGTACGTATCATCGGGGCGGAAAGCTGATCGTGCCGGCTTTCGCGGTGGGTCGAACGCAGCAGTTAGTGCTGCTGCTGCACGAACTGACCAATGCCAAAACAATTCCGCGATTGCCGATTTTCGTCGATAGCCCGTTGGCGGTGAACGTGACGGAGGTCTTCCGCAAGCATCCTGAACTATTCGACGCCGAGACCATGGAATTTCTGAACCGCCACGAAGATCCTTTCGGGTTCAACCGGCTTACTTATATAAGAGAGGTGGAGCAATCCAAGGCGCTCAACGATCTTCGTGGACCGTTCATGATCGTCTCGGCATCGGGCATGATGGAAGGCGGGCGGATTCTGCACCACCTCAAGAACAATATCGGCGATCCGCGAAATACAGTTCTCATCACCGGCTACCAGGCACAAAATACTTTGGGCAGAAAGATCTTAGAGCGCCAGCCGGAGGTACCCATCTTTGGTGAGCCGATGCGCCTACGAGCCGAGGTACAAGAGTTGGGGGCCTTGAGTGGTCATGCGGACCGGGGTGAAATGCTCGAATGGATCAAACCCATCGCGGCCGGACTCAAGAAAGTGTTCCTGGTGCATGGCGAAGTTGACCAGCAGACTGCTTTCGCGGCGGCGATTCAATCGCGTTATGGAATTGAGGCCGTGTCGCCGGAGCGTGGTGAGAGCTTTGATCTGGCCACTTAGGTTTCTCCCCAGACGGTGGCCACGACCGTGACTGGTGTAGCCCCGAAAAAGAGTCCGTAGGCTCCGGCCCACACGGACAGGACGAGCCAAATGGCGAAGATCCAGTAAGCGTTTGCGACATCCATCGACCTTTCTGGAATATTGTAGGTGAGGATCGATTTCGCCGTACTAAGGTGTTTCACCTAGTACCAGAACTCTAGTAACATTTCGGCTTTAGGTTTAATCTATTAGATTAGTAGGGTGAAATCATTATTCAGGTTGAGTTCTTGACGGGAGGAGAAGCCCAGTGAATCAGATGCTGCTGAACTATTCCTATCTTCAGATCCTCGACTTTCTAACGACGATCGCGTTTCTAGTGAATGGGGTGAAAGAAGCGAACCCATTGGTGCGATACGCGCTAGCAGCGGGTCCAAGCCCCATCGGCGGCTTGATTGCCGTCAAAATCGCGGCCGTGCTGTTGGGACTTTATTGCTGGCGAATGGGCCGCCAACGATTGCTGGGCCGAATCAACGTCCTATTCGCGATCGTAATCGCCTGGAACCTGATCGCCCTCATCGTAGGCACAGTCGCCCTAAAAGCATTATGAACCGCCACCGTAAGAAGCTGTGAAAAAATCTCAAAGCAAATTGTGGCACGGGCATTCTTGCCTGTGTGGATCTTAGAACGATTTTTTTCCAGCGTCGTAAGGAAGCGGTATTGCATGTACGGACCTACGCTTCCTCACCGTCGCGGTTCTGAGTGCCGTGGAGTAGCATGAATATCTATGCGGACTCCTATCTCAATCGCGCTCGCCGCGCTGCTCACCCTTCCCGCCATCGCCGGCTCATATCGATTTGCCGCAATTTGGGACGGCACGAAAGTGTGGAAGGATGCGTGTATTTCCACTGAAGCCGGCCGCATTCGAAGCGTAGGCCCGTGTTCCCCCGACGCAACCGGCCTTGCCCGTTACACCGCGATTCCAGGCCTGATCGATGCGCACACGCATCTGACCTATCTGCTCGACAATTCCGTGAACCAGTCCGCGCGTTCGGCCGCCGTCGTATTCCTTTCGCAAGAGAACGCGCGCAAGACGCTCGAGACCGGTGTGACTACCGTACGGAATCTGGGCGCGGCCGACTACGCGGACATTGCCATGCGCGATCTGATCGACAGCGGCCAGATGCTGGGCCCCCGGATGTTTGTCTCCGGCTATGGGCTCACCGTCAGCCGCGGGCGCACTCCATCGCCAGGAACCGCGGATGGCGTCGCGGATGTGCTGCGCGTGGTTCGACAGCAGATCGCGGCGGGAGCGGATTGCGTGAAGATGTATGGCTCAACCGGATCGGGCCGCGACGTCACTGGCTTCCAGACGTTCACCTTTGAAGAAATGAAAGCCGCCGTGGATGCCGCGCACGCGCTGGGAAAACGCATCGCGATTCACTCCTACGGCCCGGATGGCGCGCGCGATGCGGTGCGCGCCGGCGCCGATTCGCTCGAGCACGCCACCGATATGGACGACGCCACCATCGCCGAAATGGTCCGCCGCAAGACCTTCTATGTGCCCACCATCGATCACAATCGCTACTACGCCGACAATTACCGCAAGCTGAACTATCCGCCGAAAGCGGTCGACGACCTGAACGATTTCATCCGCCGCAATTTGGAAACCGCGCGCAAGGCTTTTCGGGCCGGAGTTCGATTCGCCATGGGCTCGGACGCGGTGTATACGATGTTCGGCGAGAACACCCGCGAGCTGGAGTGGTTCGTCAAGGCCGGGATGACTCCCGAACAGGCATTGAAAACCGCCACGACGCAGGGCGCGGAGTTGCTCGGCATGGAGCAAAGCCTGGGAGCAATCCGTCCGGGCTATTTCGCCGACATAGTGGCTGTGGAAGGCAATCCGCTCGACGACATCCAGGTGGCAATCCACAAAGTGCGTTGGGTAATGAAGTCCGGCGCGGTCGTAGTCGACAAAACGAAGTAGAGCCTTGTGGGGCGGCCTTTCCAGCGGGTATAGCCGGCTGAAAGCCGCCTGCGAGCGGGATTGCCCGCCCCACATTCTGGTGGAACTCAATCCACCCTAACTCCGTAGTCACACACATGGGTTCTCACAGCGGGTTCTCACATATGGATACGCTGCTGGCCGACATTCGCCAAGCCTTGCGCCAACTTAAACGGAGCCCCGGTTTCGCGGTGGCCGCAGTCGGAATACTGGCTCTCGGCCTTGCCGCCAACACCGCGGTTTTCTCGGTAGCCGATGCCGTCTTGTTCCGCCCGCTCGGCTATGATCGGCCCGCAAGCCTGGTCGCCATAGCGGAAGTGATCCCACAGTTCAGCAATCTCTATCCCCGGATTCCCGTCAATTCCATGCACTTTTTGGAATGGCAGAAGCGTTCGCGCTCCTTCGCCGGCTTGGCGATCATGCAGGACCGTACCCTCAATCTCACCGGCGCCGATGGACCACCGGAACGCCTGGGCAGCGAGCGGGTCTCGGCAAATCTCCTGACTGTGTTAGGTGTAAGGCCGGCTCTGGGCCGCAACTTCACGCCTGAAGAGGACCGTCCCGGTAACGATCGCGAAGTCGTCATTACCGATAGCCTTTGGCACAGGCGCTTTCATGGCGACGCGTCCATTGTGAATAGGACCATTCTGCTGAACGGCACGCCGCATGTGGTGATAGGTGTCCTGCCGCGGGGTTTCAGCTTTCCACGCCCGGATCTGTTGATGGCCATCGGCGGATCCACGACCCGCATAGAAGTTCTTAAACCCTTGGCCCTGGATCCCGCCAAACTCGACAAGGTTGGCAACCACAACTTCGCCTCTATTGGCCGGCTTAGGGATGGAGTAACGCGTGAACAGGCCCTGGCCGAACTGAACACGATACAAACCGCGCTCACCAGGGAATTAGCGGCCCCCGGAATGGATTTGCGGGCCGACGTCACTGTGTTGCAGGATCAAATCGTTTCCGGATCGCGCCGCGGACTGCTGCTGTTGTTGGCATCGATTGGCGCCGTGCTCCTGATCATGTGCGTGAATCTTGGAAATCTAATACTCGCCCGAGCAACAGCGCGCTCACGCGAGATGGCCGTCCGCTCGGCATTGGGCGCTGGGTCGTGGCGGCTGGTGCGGCAGGTGATGACCGAGAGCCTGGCGATCTCGCTAGCAGGTGGAGCGGCGGGCCTTGCACTGGCATACGTAGCCGTGCGCGCGCTAGTGTCCGCCGCGCCGGTTGATCTACCGAGACTCGATGAAGTTCACCTGGACCTTCGTGCACTGGGTTTTGCTTTGGCGGCGGCAATTATTTCGGGCCTGCTATTCGGCTTGATCCCCGCCTGGCGCGCCTCTCGCTCGCAACCTCAGGACGCGCTGCGTAGCGGGGGCCGGAGCGCCACTCAGAGCCGGCACGGTCTGCGGGTTTCCGAAATTCTGGTAAGTGCTGAAGTCGCGCTCAGCGCGGCACTGCTGGTCGCCGCCGGATTGCTGGTGGGCAGCTTGGTCCACGTTTTGAAAGTGGATCAGGGTTTTCGTGTCGACAACGTGCTCACCGTCGGCTTGAACCTGCCGGGCGCGCGCTATCCCGAGAATAAACAGCGAGCCGCTTTCTTTGATCGTCTGCTCCCGGTCATTCAGCAATTGCCGGGCGTGCGTAGCGCCGGCCTCATCTCCACCCTGCCGCTGCAAGGCGATACCTGGGTGGACATGATCACGCGCGATGACGACCGCCGCCCGGTGCCGCAACGGCCGGTCTCCAACTACCGCTTCGTCAGTCCCGAATATTTCACTGCAATGGAAATCCCTATTCGCCGTGGCCGTGGATTCGAGCCAGCGGACCGAACTCGGGAAGTAGTCATTGTGTCGGCGGCCACCGCGGCGCGAATCTGGCCCGGTCAGGACGCCGTTGGCAAGCACATGCACAGAGGCAACGATTCCGATCCGTTCTGGGAAGTGATCGGCGTGGTAGCCGATACCCGCGCCAACATGAAAAACGATCAGCCGCTCATGGTCTTCCTTCCGTACTGGAACTCCACACAGTCCGCCAATTCACTGGCCATCCGGACCGCGCAAGAGCCGGCCTCCGCCGCGAGCGCCGTACGCAACGCCATCTGGTCGATTGATTCCGAAATGCCCGTGCCGGAAATGAAAACGATGCGTCAATTGGTTTCCGATTCCGTTTCCGAGCGCCGCTTCCAAACCGCGCTGCTGGCCGGTTTCGCGCTGGCCGCCCTGATTTTGGCGAGCCTCGGAATTTACGGCGTTATCTCCTACTCGGTGAATCGGCGCGGCAACGAGATCGGCATCCGCATGGCCCTGGGCGCGCAAGCCCGCGAAGTAAGCGCGATGGTGCTGCGCCAGGGCATGCGCCCGGTGGCGATCGGCTTAGCGATCGGCATCGCCGGCGCGTTGGCTCTCAGCCGGCTATTGCAATCCCTATTGTTCGAAATGACGGCCACCAATCCGTGGGTGCTGGCCGGCGCCATACTTGTGCTGACAGCGGCGGCCGCCGTGGCCTGTTACGCCCCGGCCGTGCGTGCGGCAAGAGTGGATCCAGCCATCGCCCTGCGCGACGAATAAACGTCACGACCCTCGATCATTCGACAATTAATACTTGCTGCCTCTCGCGAGATAATGCGCCGAGGGCTGCGCATGACGCGGAGTAGGCCCGATCGGTATCATCCGGCCCGAGGTAGTCCGTGATGGATCGAACCCGCTGACCCCGCAGAATGCTGGGTTGGTTGCTTGTCTGGGTGACTCTGACCGCCGT
>CATPCJ010000417.1 GCA_955652915.1 uncultured Bryobacteraceae bacterium | reverse complement strand
TGCCACACAATCCCACTGATTTCGTGCAAATTGTGGCACAGGCATTCTTGCCTGTGTGGCTCTGATTATCTTCTGCGCCACCATACCATTACGCCGCAAAGTATGACGATCAGGGGCAGAATGAATTGACTTACCGCGCGCACTGTCAGGAACTGGGCACGAGTCAAGTTCAGGCGGCGATCTTCCTGCTCTTTCGGACGGATGGAGATGAGATCTTCATCCGAAGACAACCAATTCAGCATGTTCAACAGGAGGTTCCGGTTTCCGTTAAAGCGCAGAAAGGAATTCGATGCCCAACGGGAATTTCCCACCACCACGAAGCGGCCCTGGCTATTTTGTTTACCGGTATCGTAAGTGCCGGCGGCTGCCAAGATAAATGGACCTTTCTTGTCCTTGTTAGGGTCCACCTTGATGTCAGCCGAATGCAGATCGTAAGTCGCGACGCTATTTTTCGAAGTGGCGAATAATTTTGTGACCTTGGTCTTGGCGCCGTCCTTGATCTCAAGGGATCGAGCCACGGGAAAGCCGGTTGCCTTACCGGCCAAGTCGCTCACAATGGGATGCGACTCGTAGCTCGTAATCAGCGGAATTTCTGGTCCAGTTCCGAGCAATTGCGCTACAGGGTTGTCGTCCAGCACCAGGTCCTTCTCGGCGGTCACGCCCCATTCACCGAGCGCGGCGGTGAGAACGTCGTTATCGCTGATCTCCTTGCGTCCAAGCTTCAAGGGCGGATCCAGCATGAACAGTGCACGGCCTCCCCCCTCCGCGTATTTCTTGATCGCGTCGACGGCCGGCTGGATATAATCGCCCGAAGGCCCGCCAATCACCAGCACGGTGCAGTCCGCCGGAACTTCAGCCTTCTCGAGTAAGTTGATGCTCTTGACCTTGTAATTGTCTTTTTGGACAACGGTTTGAAAATCGGTAAATCCATCGGGGCTGGAGTCGTCAACTCGATGTTCACCGGAACCCGATGCTACACAGACTGTGCGGTCACCACCCTTGAGCGTCCGGATCAACGCGCCCGTAACACCCTCTTCGTCGAACGTCTTGGCTTCTTCTTTCTTGGAGCCATTCACAACGATCGCTGTCCCCTCTTTGCTTACGTTCGCGGCTCGGGCCAGTCCAGGCTTCTTTAAAGGATCGATATACTCGACATGAACTTTCGCTGAAAGCATGGAATAACGGTCCAGCAGATCCTTGCCCGTCGCCATTCCGGGCGCCTCGTCGAAATATTGAATGGTGACATCTTGTTTCAGATCGCCTACGATCTTCTTGGTCTGATCTGAGAGCGTGAAGCGTTTGTTGGCGGTGGCGTCGAACGCTTTGTTATAGCGGTTAGCCAGGAAATTCGCGACCACTAACACAGCCAGAACAATAATGATGTAAGTGGTGGCGTACGCAGCGTACTTCGTTTGTCTTGTTTTAACCCACTCAGTGTTCACTTACGACCTCCACCGCAGAGATTCCAACGAACGGGACGACAAGAAGAGTCCCAGGAATATCAGCGACACGTAGTAGATGGCGTCTTTGGAATCGAGGACGCCTTTCCCGAACGATTCATAGTGCGTGATCACCGAGCAATAGGCCAGCACTTTGGCCCACGGAGCGGTTTCGTATCCGGCCACCCATTCCAAGACCCAAAGCATCAGGCAGGCGGCGAATGTGCCCGCTCCGGCGATGATCTGGTTCTTAGTGAGTGTGGAAATGAAGGTGCCAACAGCCAGCAAGCCACCAGCTTGTAACAGCAGCCCGAGATAGCCGATGGCCAGCGGCCGCCAGTCGGGATTGCCGTATTTGAAGAGAAACGCAAAGTTCGCCGCGGTAAATAGAAGGAGCACGGCGTAAAGCATCACTGCCGCGAGCCACTTGCCGACGATCACTTCCAGATCGCGGATGGGCGAGGTGGCCAAAAGCTCGATGGTGCCGGTACGCTTTTCTTCCGCGAACAGACGCATGCTCATCATGGGAATGAAAAACAGGCCGATGACGCTGATGTTGGAGAGTAGCGGACGAATGACATATTCGTTGACGCTCATGGGAAAGCTTTGACCGCGCATCTGCGATTGCAGGCTCATCCTATCGAAATACCCAACGGAGTTCCAAAAGAAAAACCCGAAGATGATGGCGAACATGGTCAGCAGCAGATAGGCGACCGGCGACGTAAAGTAACTGCGAAGTTCCTTGTTACAGATAATCCAGATATTTCTCATTGCGGTTCACCTTCTGAAATTTGAGCGGCCGCCGCGGGAACTTCCGGGGCAACCTTTTCGCCGCCAGTCAACTGCAGGAAGACTTTTTCCAGACTCACTGCGGTGGCATGCAGTTCATTCAGATTCCAACCGGCTTCGACGACGGCCCGCGCGAGATCGGCGCGAATGAAGCGATCCTTCAAACTTTCGACTTCAAACGAAGATCGATTCTCATGCGCTTCGCGGAACACCACGCGGCTCACGCCCGAAACCTTTTCGAGACGCTGCTGAACGGTCTTGGAATCCAAAGCGCTATCGCGGCCTTCCACCTCCACCAGGACGCTTTCCACGCCGCGCGCCCGGTTCTGCAGGTTGTGTACTGTGTCGGTGGCCACAACCTTGCCTTGGTTGATGATGATTACCTGTTCGCAGGTCTGTTCCACTTCAGGCAGAATGTGGGTGCTGAGGATGATCGTATGGTCGCCCGCCAGGCTCTTGATCAGATCGCGAGTTTCGTTAATCTGTTTGGGATCCAGACCGGCCGTCGGCTCATCCAGAACCAGAACGTCGGGGTTGTGAATGATCGCTTGCGCCAGCCCGACGCGCTGCCGGTAGCCTTTGGAAAGCTTGGCAATCAGTTTGCTTTGAACATCGGCGATGGCGCAGCGCTCGGCAACCTCGCTCACCCGCTTCGCGAGATTCGCGCCGGACATGCCCTTCAATTTTCCGACGAAGCTGAGGTACTCGCGCACCTCCATTTCCGGGTAGACAGGCGGCGATTCCGGCAGATACCCGATGCGCCTCTTCACTTCCATGGGCTGCTCCAGAACGTCGAATCCGGCGACGTTCGCGGATCCTTCGCTGGGCGGCAGAAAGCACGTCAGAATGCGCATGGTCGTGGTCTTTCCGGCGCCATTGGGTCCAAGGAAGCCAACGATCTGGCCTTTCTGCACTTCAAATGAGATGTGATCGACCGCGAGCGTGCGGGCGTATCTCTTCGTAAGACTCTTTACCGTAATCATAGATAGACTCGGAGGAACCGCGATGACTGTCCACAAGCGTCTCTCCTAGGGATCGCTTCGAACAGGCTAGTGAAATCACATGATAAAAGGCATTTCAGGGTAATGTCAATTGGACGCCGCCCACTGTGATTGGTAATGGCGTATGATTGCTTTCCCATTATTCGGTGCGGGCGAATCCCATGATCTGCATTCCGGCATCGACGTACAGGATGTTGCCGGTAACACCGCGCCCCAAATCGCTGGCCAGAAACACCGCGGCGTCGGCAACTTCAGCCGGATCGGTATTTCGTTTCAGGGGCGCCATGCCGGCCGCGCCTTCCAGCATCTTCGAGAAATCGCGAATGCCTCGGGCCGATGCGGTCTTCACGGCTCCGGCCGAAATTGCATTCACCCGAATATTAGACGCACCCAAATCGTATGAGAGGTACCGGACGGCTGCCTCCAATGCTGCTTTTGCCACGCCCATGACGTTGTAGTTTTCGATCACGCGCGTGGAACCGAGGTAAGTTAACGTAATTATTGACCCGCCTCCTTGATCCTTAGCGGCCATGAGCGGCGCGGTGGCGCGGGCGACGGCGACCAACGAGTAAGCGCTGACGTCCTGTGCCAGGGCGAACCCGGCGCGCGAAGTTTCGACGAAGGGCCTGGCCAGATCCTCACGATTGGCGAAAGCGATGCTGTGAACGACACAGTTCAAAATGGTCCCTTGGTTCTTCAGTTCAGCGGCCAGGGCATCGAGTTGCGAATCCTGAGTTACATCGCAAGGCAAGGCTTGATGCGCTTTGAGGTCGGCCGCAAGTTCTTCGACGGTAAGCTTTTGGCGATCGCTTTGGTAAGTGAGAATCACCTTCGCGCCTTCGCGGATGAAGGCTTGGGCGATGGCGTAGGCGAGACTCCAGCGGTTGGCCACACCGAGGATCAGGGCAGTTTTGCCCGCGAGGAGTTGAGGCATGAAGTTACCTATTGTAGCGCGGGGAGTTGATGTTTAAGTAGCAGGTTCGACTATGATGGCGATATGCTGTCGTGGCTGAAGATCCACATTCGAACGGTCGTCCTGGTTGCGGCTGGAATCAGCCTGGTTCCCGCATACCTGCGTGCGTACATGATAACCGGCCCTTCGGATATTCCGTCAGCGTTGGTTGGCGACAAACTCATCGTGAACCGCGCCGCCTACAGCTTGAAACTCCCATATTCCAACGTTCAGCTTTTTAGGATCGGTGTACCGCAACGCGGAGACTTGGTGCTGCTTCATCTCCGTGATCATCCCCGGCTGAAAGTTGGGTTCTTCAAGCGCATTATCGGGCTCCCGGGCGAGGCCATGGAAATTCAGGAGAACCGGGTCTTCGTTGATGGCCGGCCGCTTCCGGTAGAAACTCTGAATCCGGCGAACTTTGCATGGGTTCCTAACTCCCACCCTATAGGATCCACCGTGGCAAACGAGGATGGACATTGGATTACATTTACACCCGGCAGGAGCGAGCACCGAAACTTTCCTCCGCTTCGGCTATCTTCGAACCAGTACTTCGTGCTCGGCGATAATCGCGATAACAGTGAGGATTCACGCGCATTCGGACCAGTGCCGGCGGATCTTCTTCTTGGCGAAGTAATCGTTATCTTTCCGACAGGCGAACGAACGAGATAAATGGGACTTGAGTTTTTAGAGACGCTGCTTGTTGAGCAACATGGCAAGCGGATAGTCGCCCGCCATCGGGTCGGTACGGATGGAACCCCAATATCGAAAAGCGGAACAGGCGACGCCCAGAATCGCTTGAACATCCGTGAGAGTCCAGTGCCCGTGATTATCGTAATCTGCCGCGTGCCGCTCCTCCTGTAGATCCACGAAGGCGGCCGGGGTTTCTGGATGGCCAAGGGAATCAACTTCTTGTTACCATGCCAATCCTGCCAACTCTGTTTCCGGAACTGCATCGACATGTTCTTCATGGGACCATGCTGAAAAGAGCGCTCCATACATGTTCGTGCTTCCGATGAACCAAGCCAGCCGAGTCCAGCATCTTCAATTAGCAGATGAAAAAGTGCGTAGTACGCTGTTGAAACGGCGCGCCGCGGACTCGCTTGACTAGGATTGACACTTCATATGCAGCGAGGTGAGCCGCTTGCTGCAGTAAGTCCTGGGCTAATCCCATGCCGTATCGTGCAGATTGGCTTGTTCGCTCTGGCTGCGAAACCTGAAGTACGGAATATGATCCAACCCCGCAAGCCCAAGTTCGCGAGAGAGCGTTCCTCTTACCAGTTCCGTGATAACCGATAAGCGATCGCGTCGACTCACTTCATTGGACAGGATCACGCGCGATTTGGTCTACCTGTTCCTGGGTGGGCAGAGTGGCGATCACAAAAGCACCTCTTCCTACCATACCGTTAGTACGCTTTCCATATAGAACGGCCATTCGAAAGCGCTGGTCTATTTTGTGATCAAGATGCCGCTGCTGAAGTAACCTCGAATTCCAGCTCCAGTTTTTCGCCTGGCGCAATCGCGAACCACCGCTTGAAGAGCATAGCGCGGAGAGTGCGCACACTCTCAATCTCTGGCCCCGTGAGTGGACGGGGGGCGACTGCGGAAAACTCTTCCGGGGTCCAGAGCACGCCGGAAGCTCGCTCGGCATCGAAGAGACCAACGATGCGCTCCACCTCAATGGCCTCCACGGGGAGGGGGCCGCGCGCGGCTTTGCCAGCGGTATCGTCCACATCCCAGCCTTCAGCAATTAAGCCGAAGAATGCATGCCGATAGCCAAGTGCCGTCTCAACCGCGTAATGCGTCAGATCGTGTAAAGCGAAATGTACCGCGTGCTTCGTCTGTTTCTGCCATGTGACGGAACCATCTTGACGAGTGCATCGAAGCACGCCCGAACCATCAGGCTGTTTCGCAATTTCAATTCTTAGCATGGCTGCGCCGTCATTCGGCACCATGCATCCAATTTTACTTCATAATGATTCGCTACTCTCTTATAGTTACAGATGCAAAACAGCCCGCAAACCTGCGTCAACGGAGCCTTGCAGACGCGGCGGCAGGGTACCGGCATGCTCCGCCAGAAATCCTCGATCCAGCGTGAGGAGTTGGGAAACATTGGCGACCGAATCGCGTGGGAGGCCCGTCGAGCGTGAGGGGAGCAAGACATTTCCCGGGGCGTCGGCGAGTTCGAGATGGCCGGTGATCACAGCCACAATTACAGTTTGAATGCGGCTGCGGTTAAAGGAGTCCGCTTGGATCACCAGCACCGGCCGGCGATATCCAGGCTCAGAGCGGCGAGGTTCGGGGAGATCTGCCCACCAGATTTCTCCCCTTTGGATTTCACCCACCGCTACCACGAGTCCTTGCCGGCGGACTTCAGTTGGGCACGGTGTAATGCAGGATTCAATTTCGCCGGCCGGCGCGAATACACTTCATTGAGGCGTTCGGTGACGGCGTTGGTATTCTGGCGTTCCAGAAACTCCGAAATCGCGGTAGCGAACAATTGACTTCTTGACATACGGAGGCGACGCGCTACCGCCTGTGCTTGCAGGAAAAGATCGTCGGGCATGGACACAGCCGTTTTCACTTCTCTAGTATAACCGAAGTTATACCCGGAGCGGGAAATTACGGAAAACCTTCTTTTGAAAACGCGCGCGCGCGGTTCAGTCCGAGCGTCAAAATCGGTGAAGCCTATGTCCTTTGCCGCCGGGGCGCGTGCTGGCCCGTACGAAATCATCGCGCTCCTAGCGCGAGGGGAAGACCCGCATGATGCAGCGCAATCTCCTTTGACCATTCCATCCGGGCATGCTCAGTGCCGAAATGAACGGATGAAATTGCGAACAGGAAAAGGCCCATCGAGCCTGCCAATCGCGACTCCGCGGCGCGGTTCTCGTGGCGCAACTCGAGCAACACTGAGATGATCGTGAGAACGGAAAAGCCGGCGGTCACCAGCAATAGTGCGGCATAGTGGAAGCGCGGACCTTGGGTCAGCAAGTCTACAACGTGAAGCGCCACGGCATTCGAGCCCAGGACATAACCGCTGAGCCAGACCCCGCGGTGGCGCGATTCCAGGAAGATGTGCAGCAATACCGCCGGCAGCAAACTCAGCACCGAGAAACTGGCGGCGACGATAATGCCGGCGATGATTCCGCCCGTCGGACCGGTGGCCAGCGCCACCAGCGACCCGAGGTTCCACAACATGGCGAGCGCGGCCGCAAGCACGGCCACTCGGCTGCGATCTTCCCTGGAACGCAGGCGGTTGACGAGCAAGAAGTACAACAGTATCCCGAAAATCACGACGCGGCGCTGTGGCCAATCGTGTTTACAAGGACCGGTTCGAGGATGCTCAGCCAATCCGGCAAGCTGGTTTTACGATATCCAATTCCGGGCACAGGAAGAAACGCGTAATGCTCTAAATGTGTGTGGCTGAATTATTCCACTCGGTCTTTAGCCTTCGCGTCCGTGGTTGGGCAAACGCGAGTCACCGCACCACCTCAGCCAAATCTCCCTCATTTCCAACAGCATCCAAGATCAGGCCGTCTTCTCCCTCCACCCTCCGTCCTACAATGAGACAGATACGAAGGAACATGTGGGGCGGGTAATCCTGCCCGCAGCCGGCTCAACGGCAGGCCATCCATGAACGCCCTCAACTACGCACTCACTGCCCGCACCGTTGTCTTGTCCAATGAAAACGCCCACGAGAACACCTCCCTCCTTGACTTCACCATTCAAGATCTCCACCCCACCGGCCCCGTCCAAATGGACTTAATAACCGACATAGGTCTATGGAACCGCGACCGTAAAGAAGCGTCGCAGCGCCGCCTCTACAACGTCGAGACCACTCTGTTCCAGCAACAAACAGACCACCAAAAAGAAGAGATAGAAGCAGCCTACGAATCGTACCCCGAATCTGTCGAACACTCCTTCGCCTTCCGGACGCTGTCAGACCGCCTGGAGTCCCGCCTCGAACGCGCCTACTCCCGTGCCCTCAACACGTTGCCGCGTCTCCGTCACCTCCGCGAATCGAATCTCAACCCCGGAAACAAATACAGTGCAAAACGAACCGAATCCCAAGAACGGACACCCATTGCGAATCTAAGTCCACAGACCCGGCACGCCAAGCGGCCGACACCATTACCGGGCATTGGCACTACCTGTTATGCTGAAGTATCCGGGTCAATATTATTTTCGGGGGAGATCGAATGAAGTCGTTTCTTGCGATCAGTGCTTTTGCATTTTCCGCGGCTAGTGTCTTTGCGGCGAACACCGATGGCGGTAAAGCGCCGACGTTTTCCAAAGAGGTTGCGCCGATTCTGTATAACCGGTGCGTGAACTGTCACCGGCCCGGCGAAGCGGCTCCGATGGCGCTGCGCGATTATAAAGAAGTCCGGCCGTGGGCCAAGGCCATCAGGCAGCAAGTGGCGACCCGCACCATGCCGCCGTGGCATGCCGATCCGGCCATCGATAAATTTTCAAACGATCGCCGGCTGACGGACGCCGAGGTGGCAACCATCGTGAAGTGGGTGGACTCGGGCGCTCCGGAGGGCAACTCCGCCGATCTGCCGAAGCTGCCGGAATTCACCGACGGTTGGGCTTTCGGCAAACCGGACCTGTTGTTCGACACCGGCACGGACTATCCCATTCCCGCCACCGGCGTGGTGGCGTACCAGTATTTCAAAGTTGACCCCGGCTTCAAGGAAGACACCTGGATTCAAGCTGCCGAAGCGCGTCCAACGCAGCGCTCGCAGGTGCATCACATCATCGTATTCATTCAGGAAGGCAAACAACGCGCTGCTCGCGCCGGCGACCAATTTAGCGACATGCTGATCGGCTACGCGCCGGGAGTTCCGAGTATTACCTGGGATCCCGACACCGCGTTTCTGGTAAAGGCCGGCTCCACGCTGCTTTTCCAAGTGCACTACACAACCAATGGGAAGGCCGCGGCCGATCGCTCATTCCTGGGGCTGAAGATTCGCAAGGATGCGCCGAAGTACCGCGCGTTTTCCGGCTCCGCCATCCAATTTCGCTTCGCCATTCCACCCAACGACGCGAACTACGAAGTGAAAGCGGATTACACTTTCAGGGAAGACGTCACGCTGCTGGATCTGACACCGCACATGCATCTGCGCGGCAAGGCGTTCAAGTATGTGCTGACCTATGCGGACGGACGTAGTGAAGAACTGCTGAACGTTCCCAAGTACGACTTTAACTGGCAGTTGAGTTACATTCTGGCTAAGCCGCGCAAGGTCCCGGCGGGCTCGAAGATAAACGTAACCGCGTGGTACGACAACTCGCCGAACAATAAATACAATCCCGATCCCGCGGATACGGTGAAGTGGGGCGATCAAACATTCCAGGAGATGATGATCGGGTTCTTTAATTACAAGGTTCCGGTGGATCAGCCGGCTCCGATCCCCGTGAAGGCTCCGGCTCGGGCGGGCGCGGAATAGGACCAAAATTGCTGGCCCATCGGCGGCCCAAATCTCTTACTTCTTTAGGACCGCGGCTTTGGTGCCGGCTAACGTGTTGCGCATGGATTCCTTGGGGAATTTTTCGATGAAGCCCCGGATCGCCCAACCCACCAGCGCCGGCACGTCACGCGATAGAGAGATGGCCTCGCATTCGGCGTAGACTCCGCCGTCGGCGGCTTCAAATCGCCAGTAAGAGTTTAAGCGCCAGAGATATCCACCGTCGTTGCCGATCGGATTCTCGTGAGCTTCCGGATGTTTGGATTCGGACGCCTCCGCGATCCTGGTGGAGCGCGAAGTCACATGCATGCGCTGCGGGTCCAGCACGCCGTAGCGAACATGGTAATTCGTGTTCAACACCACGGTGATCACCTGTTTTTTGTAAAGGCGCAGGAAGACGTCAAACTCATCGCCACTGTGGCCGGTCAGCTTGGATTCGGTCACCTCCGGCTTGTAGAAGATCTTGTAGTTTTCGTAATCCTGCAGCACGGACTTGACCTGTTGGATACCGGCGCCGGGAATGAAAATTGTTCCCAGCCAGTCCTGGACTTGGCCATCGGGGATATCGACACGCGTCAAATTCGATCGGATGCTGGTTTCGCCCGCCCGCACCTTTGCTTTCATTTCAGGGTTCGCGTCGATCTGTAAGAAACGCGCGGGATTCAGGTCGCGCTTCATTCTGGCCTCGGTCACCTCAATGTAGCGGTCGAATGCCGCGGTGGCCGCGGGGGTGAGCTTGACGAACGCATAGGCCGGGTGCGCGGAAATAATTATGGCGAAGAGACACAGGCTGGATCGCATCGCTACTCTAACGTTAGCGGGCCAGGACGATCGGGCTGTGAAGTATGAAGTCGATGCGCGTTTCCGAAGGAATCGTGACTGCTTCGGCTTTGGTCATCAACTGCGCGCCCGTGCCCGCGCCGGCTCCGGCCACAGCGCCTTCGGCGGCCCCACGCTTCCTTCCGAAGATCCCGCCGATAGCCGCTCCGACCGCTGCCCCGCCCCCAATGATCGCCGCGCTGCGTTTACCCCGCGAAGAGCCTTGCTTCATAAAAGAGCTGCTGCGCACCGGATAGGCGACGCCGTGAATCGAAACGGAAATGAGCCGCAAGCTGACCGCCGAGCGGCCTTCGATGTGGCCGGCCTGCGAAGAGCTGGCCAGAAGCACGCGCGCATTAGCGCCTCTCGCGACCACGACATGGCCGCGGACAACAACGGGCGAGTCGATACTGGCTGCGAAACTTTGACCGGCCCGGTCGCGAGAGGTATCGATGCTATCGATCATGCGGACCATCAAGGGCGTCCCGGCGGGAATCGTCAGTTGGCTGGAAACTGGCGGCGGTGCAACTTCCTTTCCACTCAGTCCGGAGCTGCCCGAACTACCCGGGTTTTTGGCTCCTTGATTGTTCGGCAGTGGTGGAGGGCCGCCTTCCTTCAAAACTTTCAGAGTCGCATCCGAGGATGGAATTGAAGTTCCACTGTTACCGGCGATGGTTTGAAGTCCCGTGCCGATGGGCTTTGGCTTCGGACGCAACGCAGCCCAGGCGCCGACTAGCAGCAGCGCGAAGGCGAGCCCAGCGGCGATGATTTTCTTCTCCAAAGTCCAGAAAGACGACTGGGGTCGCGCGGCGGCGGCCGCAGCCACTACCGGCACTGCCGGACGCACGGGAGCTTCCGCCGACACCGCGGCAACAGCGGGAACGACAGCGGGAACAACTGGATTTACTCCAAAACTGTCCGGATGCTCAAGCGCCGCGCCAAATTCCTCAACCGTCTGAAAGCGCGCATCCGGACTTTTCTCTAAAGCCTTCAGCACCGCATTCTGCACGCCGGCCGGAATGTACGGATAGAAGCGCGTGGGCAATGGAGGCGCCGTGTTGACGTGATCCGCCATGATCTGATAATCGCTGTCGCCTCCGAACGGCACGTTAGCGGTGAGCATCTCGTAGAGCGTAACGCCCAGCGAATAGATGTCCGAGCGTATGTCGACGCCTTTATTCAAAACCTGCTCCGGCGACATGTAGAACGCCGTGCCCATCTGGGTGCCGGTCTTGGTCATTCCACGCCCGCCCAGCACTTTCGCGATTCCGAAATCCATTACCTTGACGATGCCCTGCTGATTCAGCATCATGTTGCTGGGCTTGATATCGCGATGGATGATGCCCATGCGGTGCGCGTATCCGATGCCGAGCAGCGCCTGCCGGAAAAGCGGAATGGCTTCGAGCGCGGGTATGGGGCCGCGGCGTTGGACCATGTGATCGAAGGTCTCGCCCTCGATGTACTCCATCACCATCCAGGGTTTGCCGTCTTCGATAACCAGCGCGTACAACGTTGCCAGATTGGTGTGATTGAGATTGGCTTGAGCGCGCGCCTCCGCGCGGAATCGCTGCTCCAACTCCGGATTGCCGGTCAACTGGGTGTTCAAGGCCTTGATGGCGACGGTGCGCTCCAAGTTGACGTCGACGGCCTTGTAGACCACGCCCATCCCGCCTTCGCCCAGTTTTTCAAGGATCCGATAATTACTAATCTCGGTTCCAGTCATGATTGCTACCGTCCTTGCGCCGCTCCTTCGATCATCGATGCAGCTTGCACATTGGACATTCCCTGTGGAATGAAGTTAAAGTGCTGGCCGCCCACTGTAATGTGAAACGTCGGCTGGTTCCGGATAGGAACCCGGTTCGGTTTGGCCTCCTGTATTTGAGTGAGAGCAATGTCGAAATCATCACGGCGGCCATCGTTGGTGCCGATGACCCGGAACACCAATCGGTTTCCATTGACCATCAATTGTCCCCAACAGGCGGGCTGAATCCGGTTTTGGGCCGCGAAGGCGCCGCCATGGTCGTGATAAACGGCGATGGCCGCTCCGGCGCGCTGGACTGGGGCGGGCGGCGGCGTGGCTGGGGCGGTCACCTGCACAAACGCGGTGGCGGTAGCCGCTATTCCGTCTTTGGATGTGGCAGTCAGCGTGTAGGTTGTGCTTTCCGCCGGGACGACGCGATACTCGCCGCTGGTCTGCCGGAGTACGCCGGGGGCGGGCGAAATGGTGGCGGAATCGGCGTTACTCAGGTACCAGCGCAGAATCACCGAGCCGCCCTGCTGGACGGAGTTGGGCACCGCCGTGAAAGCGATTTCGGGACGGGTACGCACCGGAGGCACGGAAACAGGAGCGGGTGGCGGCGCCGTGGGAACGTTGACCTGCGGTGGCGGCTCTTTCGGCTTCGGCTGGGGTGGGTCGGCCGGCGGGCGTGTCGCGGCCACGTTTGGATTTGCGGCCGGCGCCTCCACCAGCACGGTGGTTGAACTGGACGCGGCCTCGCCCTTTTCGTTCTTGGCTACCAACGTGAACTCAGTGCTCTTGCGCAGCGGGATATCCATGCTGCCTTCCGGTTTCACAACGCCGATTCCGGGAGAAATGGTGACCTCGGATGCGCCGCTGACCGACCATGTCAGATGCACTGTTTGTCCGGCAGGAACCGAGGTTGCGTGCGGACGGAACAGATTGACCTTCGGAATGGACACGGCTGTGGACGATAACGTAGTCACCGCGACGGGTGTACTTATCTGTTGTTCAAGCGGCGTGGCAACACTCCTTGGAGGCAGCGTCGACTGCGTTCTCGAAACCACGGAATCTTGCGGCTTGGGACGCAAGGCGATCCAGCCGGCAATCAGCATCAACAGCAGCAGTGCGCCGCCGCCGATCGCGATGCCCGCGGGCGTCAGGAGAAATGGCGTGCCCGATGGTCGCGGAGAAACCGGTACGGCAGGCGGAACAAAACCAGCTTGGGTTTGGTGCTGAATGGGCGGATACACCGGCGGAGGTGTTGCTGGAGCCGGCGTTGTTGGGGCCATCGGCGGAGGCGTTTGCCGCGCCGGCATGGGCGTCGGATAGGGAGACGCCTGGTATGGGACTGGTACGGGAGGCGGGGCGTACACCGCCGCCGGAACAGACGGGAAATCATCCGGACGCTCCAACGCCGAACCGAATTCTTCCACCGTCTGAAAGCGCGCGTCCGGGTTCTTCTCCAGGGCCTTCAAAATAGCGTTCTCGATGCCTTTCGGAATGTACGGATAAAATTTCGTAGGCAGCGGCGGAGCGGTGTGAACGTGGTCCGACATGATCTGAAAGTCGCTGTCGGCCTCGAATGGGACATGCGCGGAAACCATCTGATACAGCGTTACGCCCAGCGAGTAAACGTCGGAACGGAAATCCACCGGTTTGTTCAGCACTTGCTCCGGCGACATATACCAGCCAGTGCCCATCTGCGTGCCGGTGCGCGTGGTGCCGCGGGTTCCCAGCACCTTGGCGATTCCGAAATCCATCACCTTGACGATGCCCATGCGGTTGACCATCAAGTTGCTGGGCTTGATGTCGCGATGAACGATGCCGGCGCGGTGCGCGTATCCGATGCCCAGCAGAGCCTGCTTAAACAGCGGGATTGCTTCCAGCGCCGGAATCGGTCCGCGGCGCATGCCGATCTGCTCAAACGTTTCCCCATCCACGAATTCCATCACCATGGCCGCTGTTCCGTCCTGCACCAGGAATGCGTACAGAGTCGCGAGGTTGGTGTGGTTCAGATTGGCCTGCGCCCGGGCTTCGTTGCGAAAACGGGCGACCAAATCGGGATTGCGGGACAGCTCGGTGCTGAGGACCTTGATTGCAACCGTGCGGTCGAGTGAGGTGTCGACGGCCTTGTAGACCACCCCCATGCCGCCCTCTCCGAGCTTTTCCAAAATACGATAGCTGCCAATTTCGGTACCGGTCATGAAGACCTCGAAGTTAGATTACTGTGCGGCCTGGCAGGGCTCGGCCCCGCGCTACATCACTTTTAAGATCTGTACCGTTATGTTATCAAAACCGCCGCGTTCGTTGGCTAAGCGCACCATTTCGCGGCAGGCTTCCCTAGGCGGATTACTCAGGGCCATGTGGCACAATTCTTCGCCGTTCACCAGGCCGTGCAAACCGTCGGTGCAAATGAGCAGGATGTCATTGGGGTATAGCGGCACGGGCGCTTCGGAAAAATCTCCGGGCACCGCTGAGTCCATGCCTAGGGCAGCGGTCAAGACGTTCCGGTCCGGATGCACGGCGGCCTCTTCAGGAGTGATCTGACCATCTCGGAGCAGGCGGCCGACCAGGGAGTGATCGTCGGTGACTTGCGAGATGGCGGAATCGCGAATCAGGTAGAGACGGCTATCTCCGACGTGTCCGTAATACAAATCGCGGTCCCGTAACGCCACCGCGGTGCAGGTTGTACCCATGCCGCGCAGTTCGGGATGCTCGCGCGCGTGGGCCTGGATCGCGGCGTGCGCGTCTTGAAAGGCGGTGAGCAAGGCTTCGCCGGGATCGACGCCCGGGTACGCGAGATAAACATCGCGCACCGTGTCAATGGCGATGCCGCTGGCCACCTGCCCGCCTTCATGACCGCCCATTCCGTCCGCGACAATCGCCAGCCGGCCGATTCGCTTGAAATCTTCGTCACTGGCGGGTTCGGCGTAGCAGAAGTAATCTTCGTTCTGCTGACGATGGAGGCCGACGTCGGAGAGGTTCGCAAGTTCGAGGCCTGGGCGTAGGAGCATCGGCCTAACTGAGCGAAAACGTGGCGCGGACACTCGCGTCCGCGGCCTCGAGACTCCGTGGGCAAAGAGCATCGAGACGAGTCTCGATGCGGCAGCCTGAGAGGCCGCGCCACGTTTTCGAACAGATTCTCACAAGCATTTGAATTTTAGTGAGATGTCGCCTATCCGAAGAATATCGTTGTCCTTCAGCTCCTCGCGGGCAATCGGCTCCGTCACGTCGTTCAGGTATGTTCCGTTGGTCGAGTCCAGATCCGTTATGAAAAACTTCTGGTCCTTGTAGCGCAGGCTGGCATGTTTGCTGGAGATGGCGGTATCGCGCAGCACAATGTCGGCGTCCGGAGCGGAGCCGATAATATTCTGACCGTCGCGAATGCGAAAGTCGTCGCCCTTCTGATCCCCGGTCAATGCCACGAACCAACCCACCACCGGCGGCTTGCGTTTGTCCGTGAGCAGGACCGTCTTCCGTCCGGCAACGGGCGCCTGCGCAGCTTCCTTGCCCGGTTCCGTTTCCAGCCGGGTCTTCGAACTTGCGGCCGGTCCACCACCCTGAAATCCTGTCCGCTGGCAATAGGGACAGATCTCCCAGGAGTCTTCCATCTGATGTCCATTCGCGCAGAACTTTGCCATTGCGTTCCCCCCGATCGCTTGCTAACTGAAATAAGTCAGGACCACGGATCCCTTTTTACCGAGGTACACCCGATCGCCATTTTGAAGACCAACCTTGCTCACTCGCGGCGAGTCGATCGAATTGATATAGGTTCCGTTGGTGGAACCGCGATCGATCACCACCACCCGATTATCCACTGGAACGATCCACGCATGTTCGTGGGAGATCGTATCTTCGGTCACTACGATCTGGCACTTGGCCGGGTCCGTTCCCACCATCAGGCCGGACTTCGTAATCGGGAATCGTTTGCCGCTGAGCGCCCCGGCGGTCACCTGCACGCTTCCGAAAGACTGAGGCTGTGGAACAGGCGGGGGGGCGAGTGCAGGGTTGGGACCAACCTCCGCGCGAGTCCCCCCAGCCACTTGAGCCGGCCCGGCCATCACGACGGCGGCCGCGGGTGAAGGCGATTTTTTTCGCAGCATCAGCACCAATAACAGGGTGATTAGGAGCACCGCGGCGACACCGCCGTAAATGAGATACGGGTGTTCCTGGAAGAAGACCATCAGCGGATTCTCGCTTTGCGCGCAACGTTCCGCTCCCTGCATCAAACGCAAAGCGTCCGGTTCGTTGGGCATGATGTTCAGGACGCTTTGAAGCTTGCCTTTGGCGCTGCCGCAACTGCCGGTGTCGTAGGTGTCCAGCGCGGCCGACCATAGATTATTGAACAGACCGGATTCCGGCTTTACGCCCACCGAGTTCACAAACTCCATGGCGGTATTTATGGGCACGAAGAAATTGAATCCGGCGGCATCCTGCGGTCCGAAGGTGGTGATGCCAATCACTTCGGCCTGGTCGTTGAAGGCCGGTCCACCGCTATTGCCGTGCGTGACAGCGGCGTCGGATTGGATCACGGGCATGCCCTTGTAATCCGCCTTCACCGCGGAAATGTGACCGTTGGTTACGGTGGGAACGAACAAAGATTCCATTCCGAGAACTTGCAGGCCAACGCGCGACGCGGCGGCGGGATAACCGATCACCGTGATTGGCTCCTGGATGTGGATGTTGGAGGAATCGCCCAGCTTCACCGTGGGCAGATTGTTCGCGTCCATCTTCAAAATGGCGACGTCCTTGCCACCCTTGCTGATAGGATCGCTATAAGCCTTGATCTCGCCGCTGTAGAAGCTCTTATTCGCCAGATAGACTTTCAGATCGGGACGGCTGTAACGAATGTCGAGTCCCACCGCGCTAATAAATTCATTGACGGTGCCGGTGGCCTTGCGTCCGCTCTTCTGCTCGTAATAAGGAATTACTTTTTCGAAGACGACATCGTGGGTAATACGCTGTTTGAGCTCGGCCTGGGCATCGGCGTCCTTCAGGTTTGCATCGGCGACAACATGGCCGTTGGTGATGACGTAACCGTCGGGGCGATAAATGAATCCGCTGCCGGTGGCGCTGTAGGTGAGATCGAGCTGCATGAGGGTTTCGGCGATGGTGAACTTGGCGGTGACCTGGAACGTAACCGAAACCAGGACCACCGCCGGACTCAACTTCAGAGTTCGTTTTTCCGCCTCGTTCAGCCGCGATGCCCCGAAAACCGATCCGGCGATCAAAGTCGCGCACAAATATAAAAGAGCGATTTTTTTCAAGATCGAGCTCCTGGAGGATTCAATTTTGCCTTGCTTTTCAGAGAGACCCATTGTCGGACTGACGGGGTGGAAATGTCAAATGCTGCTTCGGGGCGGTGGGTTGATACACGCTAGAGGCGAATCAATCCCAAGCTTATCTTGATCGCGTCGTCAATGTGCTCAAGGGTCTGGCCGTCTACCGTCCCGAGACGTTTGATGAGCCGCATGCGATCCACCGCGCGAATCTGATTGAACAGGGCGACGGAGGTGACAGACAATCCGGTAGCTTGATCCGCGGACAGCAAGACATGGACTGGGCTGAGTGGAAATCGCACCGTGGAAGTAATCGGCGCAACGATGGTGATCTCGCTCAGCCGGTTGGAAACGTCGTTTTGGATAATCAGTGCCGGACGAGTCTTTTGAATCTCCCGGCCTAGCGTCGGATCGAGCGCCGTGAGGTAGATTTCTCCGCGCCTCGGGTGGCTGCCTTTCCCCGCGATTTGGATTGGTCGAGTTGTCGCCATGTTTCGTGGTCCACTGCAAACCAGTCAGCGGCAACTTCACGGTCCAAGTCCTGATCACGCACAGCGGCGCGTTCAAGTTGAGCCCGAAGGGCTTCGACGCTGCGGTTAGCCACAAAGTGCTGCACCGCATGATTGATGAATCGGCTGCGCTGGCCTGGTTTGGCCATCCGGTCAATGGTCTGGATCGTGGTTTCCGGCAGAACAATGTTGATGCGTTTGCTCATGGAAATCAGAGTTAATATCCTATGTGTAGGATATACACAACATGTATGTATGTCAAGAGCACTTCAATGGCCGAATACAAGGCTTGTGTTCCCTTAAAAGCTGTGAAGAAAACACTCTAAGATCCACACAGGCAAGAATGCCTGTGCCACAATTTGCACGAACGTGTGGCACAGGCATTCTTGCCCGTGTGGGTTTGCGATTTTTTCACAGCTTCTTACGAACGCTCCCGCTATTTGCTTTTCATCTTAATGACTGTAATCGAATAGGGCGCCAGCGTGCGGGAAAAATTCGTCCCCAACCCATCGACGTCCGTCGTAACAGGCGCAATCTTCCGAGGCTCAGTGATTGAATTTGTGTCGTCAGGTCCGCTCGCGCTCATCGCGACCGTCTGCCCCTTCGGAGCCACGGTAGCCACGCCGCCGATTTCCACTCGTAGCGGCTGCGCAACGCCGGCACGGTTTACGAGCTTCAGATAAATCGTTCCAGTTTTGCTGTCCCGCGTGGCGTCGAAGAACAAGGTCGGGACCTGTTGGGGAGCGGGTGTTACCGGTTGCCCACCGGGCGCGCCGCCACGTGCAGGCGGCTGCCACTCCCGCGTTGGAACTCCCTGCGCGGAGACAGGCAGAACCACATCGCCGTGATTCTGGCTGAACATCTGCTGCGCATAATAGGTCGGCGACCCGTAGCTGTTCAGCGCGTCATAACCAATCAGATCGGTACGCCACTGCATTCCGCCCTTGTTCACATTGACGAATAGCGGAGCGTAGCAC
>CATPCJ010000416.1 GCA_955652915.1 uncultured Bryobacteraceae bacterium | reverse complement strand
GGCTCGCCGAAGAGTATGACTGGTTGGCTACCCTGATCGAAGATTCACATCCGCGCTAACAATCGGTTCAACCCGTTTTTAGCGCACTACCCACTACCCAAGCCCCCACCCACCAGAAAGAGCTACACTGAGAATCACGAATTATCCCACTCGGGAGGGACCCATGCCAGAAAACGACGGCTCCGTAGGCCGCAGAGATTTCTTGAAGACCGCCGGCGGTGTCGGCATGTCTATCAGCCTTGCCAATTCAGCCCTAGCCGGCCGCGGCTCGAAGATGAGCGGCCGCGTCATCGGCGCAAACGATCGCATCAATATGGGCGTGATCGGCGCCGGCGGCCGCGGCAGCTACGTCGCCAGCGTCTTCGCCAAGTATGGCGAGAAGAACAACGCCTGCCAGATCGTCAGCGTTTGCGACGTTTACGAAAAGCGCAAAAGGGCGAACGCCGAACGGTACAAGTGCGACGGCTATCTCGATTACCGGGAAGTCATCGGACGCTCGGATGTCGACGCCGTCCTCATCGCGACTCCCGATCACTGGCACGCCAAAATTGCCCTCGAAGCCATGGACCACGGCAAGGATGTGTACCTCGAAAAGCCGATGTGCCATACCAACGACGAGATCAAGCAACTGGTGAATACCGTCAAGGAGACCAAGCGCGTTTTGCAGGTCGGTTCCCAAACCACTTCCGGCGATCAATGGTGGAAGGCGCGCAAGGCGATCGCCGACGGCATGATCGGCCAGATGCTGATGAGCCAGGGTTCCTATCACCGCAACTCGATCGGCGGCGAATGGAACGATGGCTGGCCTATCGACGCCGAAGCCGGCCCGGACGGCAAGGGCGACAACTACATCGATTGGAAAACGTGGCTCGGCCCAGCGCCGAAGCGCGCCTATGATGGCGATCGATTCTTCCGCTTCCGCAAATATTGGGATTATTCGGGGGGCATCGCCACCGATCTTTTCTATCACGTAGTCGCGCCGCTCAATATCTGCTGGGGCCAGGCGCAATTTCCGACGCGTGTGTCGGGCACGGGCGGCATTTACGTCTTCAAGGACGAGCGCGAAGTTCCGGACACATTCAACCTGGTCGCCGACTATGCGGCCGGACATTCGCTGGTGCTGAGTTCCTCAATGGCGAATTCGCATCATATTCCGGGACTGATTCGCGGGCACGAAGGCACCATCATCATGGTGGAAAATGGGCAGTTCGAGAGCCGCGCGGATAATATCACCGTCATTCCGGAATTGAAATTTGACCGCGCTACCCGCGAAAGAACCACCATGAAGTCCGAATACCTGGCGAAGTTCGGCAAGGATCCCATCAAGATTCCGGTGGATCCCACGGACATGATGGTGGCGCACGTTGAGAATTTCTTGAACTGCGTCCGCAGCCGGGAGAAGCCGCATCTCGACGTCGAGACCGGCGCGCGTGCTCAAGCCGTCATCAATCTGGCGGTACAAAGTTACCGGGAAGGCCACGTCATGTTCTGGGACGAAAAGAGCTGGAAGGCTTCCACCAAGCCCGTCAAGGCCTGACATTCACAAGTGTGCCGTCAGAACCGCGCGCGTCAGAAGCTGTGAAAAAACCGCAAGCCAACACAGGCAACCAAATTGTGGCACAGGCATTCTTGCCTGTGTGGATCTTAGAGCGATTTTTTCACAGCTTCGTCGGCAAGCGATATGCGGCGCCGCTCCCTTGGCGAGGGGCACTCGAAAAGCCTCGGCTTGTCAGCGGACAAGGTCGCCCTTGGGGAGGCCAGTTGCCAACGGTCGTGAAAAATATTCTGCCGGACGCGACAAGAATCCCAGGGCCACGGTCCGGAACAGAACCGCGCGCGTCAGCAAGCGTGAGCTAGCTTGAAGCTCGCAATCCTGGGTTGTTCCCAACTCGTCACGCTGGCCGGCCCCCACCGTCCGCGCGCCGGTGTTGAAATGCGCGGCCTCGCCATCATTCACGATGGCGCCATGCTCATCGAAGCTGGCCGCATCCAGCATGTGGGAAAGCGCTCCGAAATCGAATCGCTGATCGAAAAAGATTGCACCGTCGTCGATGCCGGCAACCGCGTCGTCATGCCCGGGTTTGTGGACGCGCACACACACCCCATATTCGCGGGGAATCGCGCCGATGAGTTCGAACAGCGCGCCAGCGGGGCTACCTACGCCGAAATCGCGGCGGCCGGCGGCGGCATTCGATCCACCGTTCGTCAAACCCGGGCCGCCTCTGAAGACGCCCTGCTTGATTCCACCGCGAAATACGTGCAGTGGTTCCTCCGCAACGGCACCACCACCATCGAAGCGAAATCCGGGTATGGGCTCGCGCCCGAACAGGAATACAAACTGCTGCGGGTAATCGGGCGCATAAAGCCGCTGCGGTGCGTCCCGACGTTCCTGGGCGCGCATGAGATCCCGGATGAATTTCGAGGCCGCGCGCAAGAATACGCCGCGGTTGTGATAAACGAAATGCTTCCCGAAGTGGCGTCGAAAAAGCTGGCCGAATACTGCGACGTCTTTTGCGAGCCGGGAATCTTCGGTCTCGATGAAAGCCGGCGGATACTGATCGCCGCTCGCGCCCTGGGGCTGGGGTTGCGAATGCACGCCGACCAACTTTCAAAGTCGGGCGCCGCGGAGCTGGCCGCCGAGCTGGCCGCAACCACCGCCGATCATCTGGAGCACACCGGCGCATCCGGCATCGCCGCCCTGCATTCCGCTGGCGTGCAACCGGTGCTGCTGCCCGGCTCGGTCTACGCCCTCGGCTCCACCCGCTATCCGAACGCGCGCGGCATGATTCAAGCCGGACTGCCAGTGGTGCTTGCCACCGATTTCAATCCGGGATCTTCACCCACACCCTCCATCCCAATGGTCCTGTCCCTGGCCTGCACGCAAATGAAAATGACCCCGGCCGAAGCGATTACCGCGGCCACCATTAACGCTGCGTGGAGCGTGGGCCGCGCCCACCAGATCGGCTCGCTGGAACCGGGCAAGCTGGCGGACTTCGTGATTCACGATTGCACCGATTTTCGAGAGCTCGCATATTTCTTCGGCGTAGAGCCTGCCCACGCTGTATATATCGATGGCAATTCTGTTCTGTGAGCGATACGTGGGCCGGAGCGTTGGAGCTTATGCAATATACCGCCGCTCGCCTTCATGTTCCCAAGAGAGAGTATGGAGTTGAGAGCATCGTCGTGAAGATTCGCAAACACGTACCGTTCGCAGTTGTCCAGGCCTATCGACTTGTTTGGCGCAACGCAGACATTTCCGGCGCAACGTAGCGCGGGATCATAGTCCTAATCAAACGCCAAACGCGAGTCACAACAGGTCCTGTAAAATTCCTCCTAATCCTTCCCATCACTTACCCAACCCCAGCCTCAGTACCTCACCAACCTGCTGGTAAAGTCGATGCAGGACGGGGCCGTGCCCTATCCGGAAAGGGATTGGCTTCGTTTTGCAAAAATGCCACCGCCATCCACCAATCACTGGTTGGGTTCGTTTTCCTCAATCTGTATTCAGCAGCCGCTCCGCGATCGGTGGGTTCGAATTCGCACTTTTCGGTTGCCGGTAACTGGACGCAAATAAGGCGTTTCTTTTCAATCCGCCTGATGTGCGTTCATCAGCGGCCAGTAATTTTAGTCCATTTTTCAGCATCCTGTTTAATACTCGAAATGGTCAACGCGAAATGGCGGCGTCGCCTCCCCAACATCGAGTCCGGCTTGTTCGAGCGGGAAATAGAGAAACAAAAAGGAGATCGAACCAACCTATGAATCGTACAAACCGCCTTCGAATTCCGGACGCTCCTAGAATCCGGATGTCGAGCAATGTTGAGCCGCACGGAGTTGCGCATCGAGCCCACTAACTCCGAGAATTCCATGACTTACCCCTTCGCGAATCGAATCTCGAGGCTGGAAAAAAAGACGGTGAAAAACGAACCGAATCCCAGGAACGGACACCCAAACAACCCGCGCCGCCATTGGTTGTGACCGGCTTGCCCCGCCGGAGAGCCGGAGAGCCGGGGAGCCGGCCACGAACACACATTTCGCGAACTACAAGAAATGATCTTCGGTGAGAGTGGTAAGCTGGGTGAGTACCCCGCGCCCGCTGAATATTGCTGCTCTTTGGTTCATTGGCTCTGTAGATCTTTGGGTCCAGCGTTCCGAACGTCTGGGAGCATGGAACAACAGAACCGAGAGATCAGGGAAAAGGAACTGTTGTGCGTCATCTTCGAATTACCTTCTTACTTCAATTGCTTTGCGCCGGCTATCTCGGCGCCCAGACTCTCTCCCGCTTTTCCGGAAACGGCCAAATCGTTTTCGAGCAGTTTCCGGCAAAGGCGCCTCTGGTGGTGCAGGCCAAGGATGCCGCGGGCAACCCAGCGGCCGGTGTCGCGCTCACCTGGACCCTTACGCCCGCAAACAGCGCCACCATCAATCAGACCATTACCGCCACGGACGCGAATGGCTTCGCCAGCACTGGTTTCGTAGCGCCCATTTTTCTCCAAGGTGAATCGTATATAACCCACCTTGTGACCGCCACCAGCGCCGCCGGCAGTGTGAGTTTCGTCATCACCTCCGTGACCGAGCGGAGGAATGGAAACTTTGCAGGCGATCCAATCATTACTCTTAGGTCGCCTCCGCAGGAGAATCGGAATGTCTCCGGACAATCGGGCACCACGATTCCCGGCGGTGTGATGGTTAGCTCGTTCAGTCTGGCGGGTCTTCAGGCTAACCAGCCGCTGCCGAATGTTGGCGTTCGAATTCTCAACAATCAGGACCGCACCGCGGCTTCTCCGGCAGTTTGCAATGCTCCGGAAGGCGTCGCGCTCACCGATAGCAAGGGTCTTGCCAGTTGCGATCTGATGATTACCGGTCCGCCGGGCACTACTCAGCTTGTAGCGATTGTGGGTGAGATCCACGAGTTCATTTTCAACGTTACGGTCACTCAGGGTCCGGCTTGCAGTTTTACGCTCTCGTCCCCAGGGCAATCGTTTGGAACGAATGGCGGTACAGGCAGCGTAAATGTTGTCACCACGACGGGATGTAGCTGGAATGCCTTTAACAACACCCCTTCGTTTATCACCATCCAGAGCGGCGCCAGCGGGTTGGGAAGCGGCACTTTAACTTATAGCGTCGCCGTGAATGCCGGAGCCGCCCGTACTGGAACGCTGACCATCGCGGGACAGACTTATTCCGTCACGCAGAGCGGTGCCGGCACGCCTGGAAGCCTATCGATCGCCACACCCACCAATCTTCCGGCCGCCACTGTCGGTTCAAATTATTCAGTAACGCTCGCCGCCACTGGAGGGCAACCTCCCTACGCCTGGTCCGTGCTCGGAGTCCTTCCAAATGGACTAACGCTGGGCGCTTCCACCGGCGTGATTTCGGGGCAGCCGGCCACCGCGGGCACGTCCGGATTTACCATTAAAGTTTCGGATAGTTTAGGCGCCTCGCAAACTCAAAGTTTCAGCCTGCCCATCAATTCCAGCGGATCCTCCTCGTTGGTCATCACCAATGCTTCGTTCCCGAATGGCATCGTCGGCCAAGCCTATCAACAGCTATTGACCACCTCCGGCGGTTGCACCACGCCGTTTTCACCTTCCGCCAACTTCACGGTTTCAGGTGGAGCTCTTCCCGGTGGTCTTGCCATCCAAACGAACACCGACGGATCGCGTTCGATCGTCGGCACGCCCACCACGCCCGGTTCATTCAACTTCACCTTGACCGCTGCGGACGCGTGCGGCAAGACTGCCACGGCAGGTTTCACGATTACCGTTACGGGCACTCCAGCATCCACGCCCCAAATGCAGGTAAACACGGCCTCCCTGGGATTTATCGTCCAGAATAACTTCGGCAGCACTTCCGGCGATCAAACCATCGCCATTACGTCCACCACCAGCCCCCTGACCTATTCCGCCGTGCTCACCACGCAGTCCGGTGGCAATTGGTTGGCCGCTAGAAATCCCACGGCCGGGACTACGCCATCGACGCTCACCGTGGGTACAGCGAATTTTTCAAATCTTGCACCGGGCACGTACAACGGCGCCATTACGATCACATCGTCTGCGTCGAATAGCCCGGTTGTAGTCCCGGTCACCCTGACGGTGGTGGGCGCATCCACCCTTAGCCTGAGCCCAACTTCATTCGTCGTGAATCAAATCGCCTCCCGCAATGCAACTCCAACGCTGTTGAATATCGCGATTGCCAGTAGCGGGCCGGTGCTTCATTACTCCGCTACCGCGATAACCACCACCGGCTTGGGCTGGCTTAGTGTAAGCCCCAGCGGGGGCGACACTCCCAGCGTTGTAACCGCGACTGTAAACGCGTCCGGTTTAGCCGTTGGAACCTACAACGGCAATATCATAATTACGCCGGTGAGCGCCGCTCCGCAAACGGTATCGATCACCCTGAACGTGTTGCCGGCCGTTTCGATAGCGGCATCGCCGTCGCCGTTAGGTTTCACCTATATGCAAGGCGCGTCGATTCCGTCCCCACAGATATTGGCAATCGCGAGTAGCGGTCCTACGCTGGCTCTTTCCGTCGCCGCGGCTACGCTGACCGGCGACAATTGGTTATTTATCGATCAAAGCGCGGGGATTACTCCGATGAATCTGCGGGTCTCGGTGAATCCCGGCGGATTGACACCCGGACCATACACCGGCGCCATTACGATCACGCCTTCGGATCCAGCCGTGCCTCCTCTCACTGTGCTGGTTAATCTCACGGTGACCGCCGCGATACCTGCGATTTCAAGCGTCACGAATGCCGCGAGCTTTTCACCGGGACCCGTGTCGCCCGGGGAGTTCGTCACTATTTTTGGATCGTCTATCGGCCCAGCCGTTCCCGCCAGCCTGCAGCTTAACAGCGCGGGAAGAGTGGCCACGACGCTGGCCAACACTCAGGTGTTTTTCGACACTTTCGCCGCGCCGCTGGTCTACACGTCGAACGGGCAGGTTTCGGTAATCGTTCCGTACGAGCTCGCCATCGGCTCCGTCACTCTGGTGAAGGTGGTGTATCAAGGCGTCAGCTCCAACGTCATGCCCGTCCGCGTGATTGAATCCGCGCCTGCGATCTTCGTGGCGGACGGCAGCGGCCAGGGCGCCATCCTGAATCAGGACAGCAGCGCTAATTCCGTGCAGAACGGCGCTTTGCCCGGATCGTTCATCAGCATCTTCGCGACCGGTGAAGGACAAACCGATCCGCCTGGGGTAGATGGATTGATCGCGGGTCCCGCTATTCCGAAACCTCTATTGAGCGTGACCGCCAAAGTCGACGGACTGCCCGCCGAGGTTGCATATGCAGGCGCCGCCCCCGGTCTGGCGTCGGGTGTGTTGCAAGTGAACGTAAGAATTCCCTTGGGCGTTCGGCGTGGAGTGCCGGTTCCAGTTCAGATCAGCGTGGGGGCCGCAAGCAGTCAGGCCGGCGTCACGGTCGCAATCAAGCCGTAGTATTTCCAGCAACACGTGGCGCGGACACTCGTGTCTGCGGCCTCGAGACTCGTCTCGAGGCTCTTCCACGTGTCAGGAACCGCCGTGTATGTGATCCCCGACGCGCCGCATCCAAGCTAGTTCTTCTTCGTTCATCGGACCTAGCTCGAGCGCCCGCAAGCCCTCGGCGGCCTGCGCCTCATTGGCTGGACCCGTCATGCACACGTTGATGGCGGGGTTTGAAAGAACGAACCGGTAGCAGTCCGTCGCCGTGGGCACTCGCTCGCCGGGCGGTATTCGTTTCGGATCCAGCAATTGCTTCCAGCTCGTGGCGGTAAAAGCGACCAGTCCCACTGGATCGGTGGAGGAAGCGAGCAGGGGAAATACTTCGCGTTCAGCGCCCTTGTGTACGGCGTTATAGCGGACGTGCACGATTCCGAAATCCGGATCGGCCGCCAACTCGGAAACCAACGGCCGGTGATGCGTGGATATGGCGATGTGCCGGATGAGGCCACGCTCGCGGAGTCTTCGGCCGGCATCCATTATCCGGCGCGGAGGCATGTGATTCCAGAGCCCGAGCAGCAGGACATCGGCATATTCAAAACTCAGTTTGCGCAGGGCGATTTCAACGCTGGGCCGCATCAGCGCCGCGACTCTCGAATAGGATTGCAGCACCAGCACCATGCGGCCGCGCTGGGGTTTCAAATTGCGGAGAGCTTGTCCGAATGGTCCGCGGCGAAAGCTCCCCCAATACAAATAATTGACGCCACGCTCGAATGCGCGCTCCACGGCAGCGGCGGGCACACCGAAGCTGGCAGCCATTCCGATCGGTCCCACAATCAGGCCCGTGCGCCCCAGCGTTTTTTGTTCCATGGCTCTATCCACCCTCTCTACGCCTTCAGCGCCTTCACGCATCCCACCACGAACGATGCCCCGCTATAGAGAAAATATACAAGATGTAGAGGCACTCCGCGAATCGCGAACCACCATCCCCGTTTACGGGCGAGGAAGCGATAGAAACGATGATTCAACGCGATCGCGATCAGCAGCGAAACCGCCGCCGCCGGCCAACAAAAAGGCGCCAGCATCAGCGCCAGATACGTTAGCGCCACCGAGATGCGCTGGCTCGATTGAACATTCAAATCATTAGGAATGTTCCGCTCGCGCAGCATCAACACGGTCCACGGAATCGCGCGATCTCGAATGTCGGACGTTAGCAAGCCTGAAAGCGTCCAGCGCTTCAGATGCTTCACCATCAACGTCGGTTCCAGTTCAATCGTCCGGCCCGCGCGGACCAGCCTTGCCCCCAGCTCGATGTCCTCAATGGAAGGCCGGACGTAGGCTTCGTCGAAGCCTCCGAACTTTTCGAAAACGCATCGGCGGATGGCCCCGCAGCCCGTCCAAAACGTGCTTGCCCGCCGTTTGCCCCGCTGGTGAACGAAGCAGTGCATCAGGTTTTTGTACTGCGACAGGAAGTTCGGTTCCGCGGGGTCTTCGTCGTACGATCCGATCAATGCGTCCAGCGCGGGATTCTCCTCGAACGCCTTCGCGGCCTGCGTCAGCGTGCCGGGCTGAACCATCACATCCGCATCGACGAAGAGAATGATTTCGCCGTTGCACGCTTCCACGCCGCGATTGCGCGCGTACGCCGGGCCCCTTTGTCCGCCCGTCGGAATCACACGCGCTCCGCTTGCGGCCGCCAACGCCGCGGAATCGTCCGTTGAACCGTCGTCCACCACCACGCATTCAAAGTCCTGGTACGTGGATGTTTTCAGCGCGCCCAAACACCGGCCAAGGCACGCCGCTGCGTTGTGAACCGGAATCACAACCGAGATCATCGCACCCTTGGCGAAAGCCGGTACACGGCGAAATACTTATCCTCGAATGCCGCCGGCGTGCCCGGATCCATTTTCGATCCCTTCGGCAACACCAGAAATCGATAACTTTCCCGGCCCAGTTCAGCGCGGATCGCATCTGGCGAATTGAAGTTGTCGTCGCACATCCCATGCAATCGCGATGGATCGGGAGCGTATGCAGCGGCGCAATTATCAACGCTCAGGATCAGGTCCCCCGGCTGTGCCTGCCCGCGCAAATATTCAAGGGACGAATACGCGCTGTTCCACACCCGCAAGTAGCCGGGCCAATCAAGCTGCCGCGCAAATATTTTCATTTCGGGACCGTTGATTTGCAGCAGCGTCGTCACCAACAGGCTGACCACGCCGCAGTAGAAAAGACAGCAGGTCAAAATCACGCGAGTAAAGCGCGCCGAGGAACCATATACTTGAGCGGCGCGATCGGCCAGGAACAAAAGCAAAAGAATGATCGGAGCAATCGCAAAGCGAAGGACGGCCCATTCGAGGCTCCAATACAGCAGGTAAAATCCCACGAACAACCGGACCATGTATTGCACCCGAATGTTCTTTCGGCGGCGCGCTATCAACCAGACCGGAAGCGAGAAAACCAACAATGCACCGAGCGGGCTGGGCGATTTTGACTCGAAGTGATGGCTTCCGTCGAATTGCGCGTGCCATGGCGTCTCAATCCATCGGATGAATTTGTCAGCCAATGATTTTCCGTCGCTCGCGGTGCGCGCCGTCACGGTATCGGCGGCCGCGTATGGATAGACGGGATTACCCGTGAGCAAAAACGTTCGTACCTGCCAATAGGCCCCGGTGATCAGGAACAGCATCGCCAGCGCGATGGCGGTTCGCACCCGGTTGGGTCGTGAACGAATCGCAGCAGCCAGATAGATAAGCCCCAACGGTACGGCCGCAAACAATGCGACGTGCTTGATGGCAAAGGCGGACGCGAGACAGACTACGCTGAGATAAATCGACCGGACTCCGTTATTGCGTAGGCAGCATTCGAGAGCGCATAACAGGAAAAACGCCAGCGCGAAATCGTTCTTGACGATGGCGCCTTCGAAGAGCAGGAACGGGGTCGCGGCCACAAAAGCCAGCCCAGCTAGAGCTGCATCCGCGGCGATTCCGCAACGGCGCGCCACCGCGAACGCGGCCGTCAGCGCGAGTACGAAAAATAACGGCGCAATCATTTGCGCGGCCGGTTGTCCGCCCAGTGCGAAGGCCACCGCCATCAGCACTTCGAATCCTTGGGGGAAATACGAATTCGGCTGGAACCGCAGCGGAGCCAGGGCGTGGCTTTCCGCAAAGTATCTAGCGTCCGCCAGATGATAGGCGAGCGCATCGTAGATCAAAGACGGCGATAAAATAACCGCCAGACCGCACACTAGAAATATGGCGGAAAAAAAGACGAGCACACCGGCCGGCGCCAAACGCATCGCGGTCAGCGAAGCCCAACGTTGGTGCGCCCCGCGCAGCAATCCGAACAGACGTTTCACTTCTGAAAACAGCAGGAGACAGGGAAGCGACAGCATCGCCAAGAATACAGGCTGGTAATAGAGACGCAGCAGGCCCAGTACGAAAAGAGCGCCCATCGTCTCCGCGATACCTGTCGCGAACGACAGTGCAATCTCTTCCGCCATTCCCACGAACGTGAAGCCGAACATCCGCAGGGTGCGCCGCCCGAGCGCGAATTGAGCGGTTGCGATAAAGATTGTAATAAGCGTGGCGCGCGGCTGATACACCGCCAGTGCAACCAGAGCGATCCCGGCCAAACCGGCAAGTTCGTAGCGCCACAAACCTTTAGCTCGCAACCAAACATATGCCGCGCAGGCAATGGCGAGAAAGATCACCAGGACTGGAAAGTACGTGCGAAAGAGTGGGCCGTATGTGGCGAAAAAGTCGAGATGCCATAGCAGCGCAGGAACTGTAAAGCCCACAGACACCGCCGCCCACACCAGCCAAACCCAGGGGCTAGTCAGGTATTTTGCAAACATGCTAGGATTTTTTCATCAGCCGGTCCAGCAGGAACAGGCCAATGAAATAAAATCCGGCCATTCCCAGGAATACCGGGCGATAACCGAAAGCTGTAATCACATAGCCGGGGATGATCGCCGAGAAAATAATACCACTCACGCCGCCGGCGAATCCTCCAATGCCGACCACTGCCCCCACCGCGTTCTGTGGAACGGAATCCGACACCGTCGTGAACAAATTGGCGGACCAACCTTGATGCGCGGCGGTAGCCAGGCTGAATAGCAGGATGGCGTGGATCGCACTCGGCACCACCACGCCCAATGCCGCGAATGGCACGCAGCAGGCGCAAATGAGCATCACTGTTTTTCTCGCTCGAATGGGCTGCCAGCCTTTGCGGATCAGCGCCCCGGACAGCCAGCCGCCGGCCACGCTTCCAACGCTGGCCATGACGTAGATGAATGGCAATGCCCAGCCTACAGACTGCATGTCCAGCTTGCGAACATCGTGCAAATAGGGCGGCAACCAGAACAAATAGAACCACCACACCGGGTCCGAAAAAAACTTGCCTGCCGCAAAGCCCCACGTCTCGCGCAACGCTCCCGCTTTCCGCCACGGCATCCCCTTGGACTTGGCTAATCCAATCTTGTCGACGGACGGATGAATCCATAACCAGGCGGCCACCCACACGATCCCGAGGGTTGCCGTAAGCAGGAAACATGCGCGCCACCCGTATGCCCTGGAAAGGTACACAAATGCCGGTGGCCCGATTACCGCGGATATGTTGGTGCCCGAATTGAAGACGCCGGTAGCGAAGGCCCGATCCTTTTCTTCGAACCACTCCGAGACGGACTTGATGGCCGCCGGAAAATTACAGGATTCGCTAATCCCCAAAAAGCTGCGCCACACCGCGAATTGAATGGCACTGCGCGCGAACACTGTTAGTCCCGCCGTGGCCGACCATGCAATTGCAGCGACACCGTACGCGATCCGCGTGCCCAGACGGTCCACGAACCCGCCCATGAACAACATCCCGGCTGTGTACGCGGCTTGAAACGCCGCCGTAATCCAACCATAGTCTTCGGTGGAAATCTTCAGTTCGAGACGGATGTCCGGAACCAACACTCCCAGCACGATTCGATCCAGATAGTTGATGGTCGTACCGAAGAACAGCAGGGCCAGAATAGCCCAGCGCATGTCCGCTTGCTTCACGGGACGATCCATCGTTCGCCGGGTTCGAATACCTTGAATCCGATGGAGGGACGGTGGCCCAACATATGATCGACGAAGCGGCCGATCTCCAGGCTGTCATCCGCAAACGTGCCGTAATGCATCGGGATCAGCCAGCGCGCATGTATATCTTCAGCCAACTGAGCCGCACCGATGATGTCGAAATTGTTTTCGCCGCCGATGGGCAGGAGCGCAGCGGTGACGTTGTACGGCCGTACGCGATCTACGATGCCATCGTAATGCCGGCAATCGCCGGCATGATAAATTGTGTGTTCCCCGAAGCGCATCATATAGCCCAAATACGGATAGCCGCCGATTGGAGTCCAGTCCAGTTCGGGATGCGCCGACGGCACCGAGTAAACCCGGCTGTAGGGACCACCTTTGAAAAACTCAACCCGTAAACCCGAATCGGTAGTTGTCATTCGATCATACGCGATGCCGATGGAAGAAGCGTGCTCCGCCGTGCTTTTCGGAAGCACCACACGTGCGCGGGGCGATGCCTGCAATATGGCCGGGAGAGTTCCCGGATCCATGTGCGAAGGATGCGCGTGCGTACAAAGAATCAGGTCTGCATTGATGACTTGTGCGGGCGCCAGAGGAGCTTCCGAAGTGCGCACGCGCCCGGCAGGAGTGGAAAGACAAGGGTCCACGTAGAACACCATGCCTTGGCATTTCACCACAAACCCGCTCTGCCCCAGCCACCATAACGCCGGCGAGTCACCGCTGGTTTGATCGATCTCGTCGATCAGCGCCGTGCCCTGTTTGACCGGCATCTTCATCGAGCGGCGGCCTTTTCCAGACGGTCTCGAATCGCTGACCAGGGGGCATCGGGCGGCGGCGTTTCCACCGCAATCCAGTCCAATTGTTCCGCGTCCGCTTCATGCAGCTTCTCATACAGGATGGAGGCGTAAGCGTGCGGATCGTCCGGCATCTTCACCGAGCGCACGGCATCGGCCTGCCGATGAAACCACAGATAGACACCTCGGCCGGTGGGCAGAATTCCGCCCTCCACCAGAACCAGCGGCGTTCTCGGACTGTAGTGGCGACGGTGCATGCCCGGCGCCCGATGAGCCGTCGATTCCGCCGATTTAGAAACACGAACCGGCCCGATGATCGCTTCCAGGTCCGATCGCGAAACCATGCCGGGCCTCAACAATACCGCGTCAGGCCCTACCAGTGAAAGCACCGTGGACTCGATACCAATGGTCGTCCGGCCGCCGTCCAGCACCATGGATACTCGATCGCCCAACGTCTCTCGAACATGCCGCGCGGTGGTAGGGGAAAGCTCGGTGAAGCGGTTCGCGCTGGGCGCTGCGATCGGGACACCCGCTTCGCGGATCAATGCCAGCGCAATGTCGTTCGACGGCACGCGGACTCCCACCGTGTCCAAGCCGGCGGTCAACCGATCGGGCACATGTGGCTGTTTCGGCAATACCAAAGTGAGCGGACCCGGCCAAAATCGCCTCGCCAGCATCTCTGCTTTCTCCGGCCATTCGCGAACCAGCCCGCGCGCCATCTCGATCGAATCCACGTGTACGATCAGGGGGCTTTCGGAAGGCCGGCCTTTCGCCGCATAGATTTTTTCTACCGCCGCCGCATCCAACGCGTTCGCGCCCAGCCCGTAAACCGTTTCGGTAGGAAACGCTACGAGCTCGCCGGAGCGAATCAACGCGGCCGCGCGCCGCAGTTCCGATACCTCAATCAAAGCCGCTCCCTCACGAGTCTGTGCGAAGACGTGGCGCAAACGCCGTTCCGGGATCTCTCCCTTACGGAAGGGAGCGGATGCAACACGTGACGCGAATACTCGTGTTTGCAGCCTCGAGCCTCTGTGCACCACCGAGCATCGAGACGAGTCTCGATGCGGCAGCCTGAGAGGCCGCGCCACGTCTTCACACAGACTCTCACCGCCTGGACAAGCTGAGGTTCCCTCGAGCGGTTTTTCCGGAAGCTCTCAATCAGGCAGATCCTCTTTCCCGTCGCCGGCTGTCTTGCCGGTGTGCTTGTAGACCAGAAAGGCATGGGTGAGACGGTCCATGTCGCCGTCCAGCACCCGGTCGACATCGCCGATGGAGAGCTTGGTGCGATGATCCTTGATCAGCCGGTACGGCGCCAGCACGTAACTCCGGATCTGACTGCCGAAATTTATATCCAGCTTGTTGTCTTCAATCTTTTTGTCCGCCGCGCGCTTCTTTTCCATCTCATACTCGTAGAGCCGCGCGCGCATCTGCTTCATCGCACTCGCGCGATTCTTGTGCTGCGAGCGCTCGTTCTGGCACTGCACCACCAAGCCGGTGGGAATGTGGGTCATGCGCACAGCGGACTCGGTGCGGTTGACGTGCTGTCCACCGGCCCCGCTCGCGCGAAATACGTCCACGCGCAAATCCTCCGGCTTTACGTCGATGTTGATATCGTCGTCAATTTGCGGATAGACGAACACCGAGGCAAAAGAAGTATGCCGGCGCGCGTTGGCGTCGAAGGGCGAGATCCGCACCAGCCGGTGCACGCCGATTTCCGATTGCAGCAGCCCGTAGGCGTTCTCTCCGTTTATTTCGAACGTGGCCGACTTGATGCCCGCGCCCTCGCCTTCCAGCCGGTCGGTCACGACGGTGTTGTAATTGTGGCGCTCGGCCCAACGCAGGTACATGCGCAGCAGCATCTCGGCCCAATCCTGACTTTCGGTGCCTCCCGCCCCTGGATGGATAGCCATGATGGCGCTCTTGGAATCGTTGGGGCCGGAAAGCAGCATGCCTGTTTCCAGCGTCTCCAGCCGCGCCGCGTAATTCTTCATCTCACGCTCGATGTCCGGCAGAACGCTTTCGCCTTCACGTCCCAACTCGAACAACGTATCCAGATCGGACGTCAGGCGCGCGACCTCCGTTTCCTGGGCAAGCGACTCTTCCAGACGCTTGCGGTCCTGCATGATCTTCTGAGATTTTTCGGGCTGGTTCCAGAAGTCCGGATCGGAAATCTGTTGCTCTGTTTTCGCTAGCTGAGCTTTCTTGCCAGGAGCGTCAAAGATAGCTCCGCACAGCGTCGGCCTGCTGGCGGAGCGAAGCGTACTCTCTTTCCAACTCTTCGAATGTCATGACGCTTCATCTTACCAAGGCATCCAGCTCCAATACTTGGCCGCGTTTGCCGGCGTTCCATCCTTGCGTTTTGCCGATTGTGTCGTGCTGCCCCGCGGCTTCGTGGATATGCCCGCAGTAAAAGTACGCCGGTTGGTTCCGGTCGATAAAATTCCGCACTGCCCGGCTTCCGAAATGTTGGCCTTCTCGCACCTTATCGAGTTTCGTGCCCATGGGCGGCGCGTGACAAATCAGCACCAGCGGATCGAGACCTCCGAATTTCGAAAGCCTGGCGGCCAGCTCTTCTTCCGTGTATTCGCCCGGCGTATTGAAGGGCGTCGGGTTGGAATAGCCGAGCCCGGCAACGGTGTATCCGTTGAGCTCAATCGTCTGTCCGTGGAAATTGTGAAAACCAAACTGCTCGCAGAACCGAGCTATATCTTGCTCCGATTCGTGGTTGCCGGGGATCACATACGTTCGATCGGCCCGTTTTTGCATAACAGGACCGAGCCGTTCGATGCCGCGGCCCCAATCGCACAAATCGCCGGCGGCGAAGTAGTAGTCGGCTTCCACCTCCATCAGGCGTGCCAGCGCCGACGTGTCGCCGTGTATGTCGGAAAAAATCAGAAGCCTCATGGATTGTAGGATAAATCATGCTCAACTGGCTGGTGGTTGGGATTGGGGACATCACTACCCGGCGCGTAATCCCGGCAATTCACGCGGAAGCGCGCAGTACGCTATACGGTGTCGTTAGCAGGGACCAATCGCGAGGCCTGCGTTTCGCCGATCGGGTGTGGACTAATCTCGATGAGGCTCTCAGCGATCCGAAAATCGACGCAGTGTATGTCGCCACCCCAGTGGCGCTGCACGCTCCGCAGGCCATTGCCGCGCTCACGAATGGTAAACACGTCTTGTGTGAGAAGCCGGTCGCGATGAACTACGCCGAGGCATCGAAGATGGTGCAGGCGGCGCATGAAACTGGCAAGGTCCTCGGCGCCGCGTACTATCGCCGCATGTATCCAAAAGTGCAGCGCGCCAGGGAACTCATGGAGCAAGGCGCCATTGGACGGTGCGTGCTGGCCGAAGCGAATCACCATAGCCAGTTGCCGGCGCAAGGCGATTTTCGGGCATGGCTGCTCGATCCAAAGCTGGCGGGCGGCGGGCCGCTCTTCGACGTCGCCAGCCATCGCATCGATCTTTTCAACTATCTGTTCGGAAAACCGGCTCGCGTGACGGCACAGCTTTCAAATGCGGTTCACCAGATGCAGGTAGAGGATAACGCGACAGTCCTGATCGAATACGAAAACGGTGTGCGTGGAATTGTGGACGTGCGCTGGCACTCCAACATCACGCGCGATCAATTCCGCGTAGTCGGCACGGACGGTGAAATCAATCTCGATCCCCTGAGCGGCCCCGAGCTGGTCCATCCCGGCGGCCGCGAAAATCTGCCGGCTCATGAAAACATCCACTTCCCATGCATAGAGAATTTCGTGAATGCCGTCTTGGATGGCGCCCCGCTGGTGTCCAGCGGCGAATCGGCCATTTGGACCGATTGGGTAACGGAGCAAGCGCTTAACGTGGCGCGGCCTTCAGGCTGCCGCATCGAGACTCGTCTAGATGCTTAGCTAGGAGCAACAGAAGGGTCAAGATGAGTCTCGACCCCGCAGACTGAGGGTCCGCGCCACGCTGCACTCCCATTCATGAAGTCTTCGTCCCCGACGCAGCCTGATTCGGCTCCCACAGCACTTCCGCAACGCCAAGCACATGATTCGCCCAGCGGCTCCATACAAAAAAAGCGTCGCTCAAGCGATTCAAGTACTGAATCGCCTCCGCCGGAATCTCTTCCTCCCGCGCGAGACTCACGGCAATGCGTTCCGCGCGCCGGCAAATCGTACGGCAGGCATGCAGCTCCGTATTCAGCCGCGATCCGCCCGGCAGCACGAACGATCGCAACGGGGCGAGGTCCGCATTCATCCGATCGATCTCTCGCTCGAGCTGCTCGATTTCCCCAGCGGTGATGCGCGCCTGATTGGGATGCACGTCCTCGGGCCGGGTCGCCAGGATCGATCCTAAATTGAATAGCTCATGCTGCACGCGCCGCAAGATCGCCGCCAGATCGGGCACGGATTCAGCCGCCGAAAACCCAGCCATTCCGGTGAAGGCGTTCAGCTCATCGACAGTCCCATAACACTCGATTCGCAAAGAGTCCTTGGAAACCCGCTGTCCACCGGCGAGATGCGTCTCGCCTTGGTCGCCCATCTTGGTATAGATGCGATTCAGGGCGATTCGCGGCTGGTCGAACTTGGTATCGGGCATATCTCCCTGCTCTATTCTCGCCGATGCGCCTCCGTAACGCTATTGCGACAGCCCGTTCATTCTGCCTGAAACGAACTCGACAAATCGATCACTATATATAGATAAATCGCGCGCGGGCATTTACTAACTTGACAAATCCATCGATTTTGAAGCATGCTCAAATACCACCATGCCGCGGATGCTTGCGCCATTTGTCTTGGCATTCTGCTTGTACGCCCAAAGCGCCAACCGATTGGCGGAGCTTACGGCCAAAGGCATCGCCTATCTGGAACAGGGCAGGTTTAATGATGCGCTCAATTCGCTTGAGGAAGTTTGGGAGCAGGACCAGAGCGATGTCGCGGTAGCGGAGAATCTGGCAATGGCCTATTTGTACGCCGATCACAATTTGAGCAAGGCGAAAGCCCTCGCCGAACGGGCCATCGCCGGTGGCGGCAAGGCATCCTTCTTCGTGCAGCATCCGCACGAGAAGATCGGTTTCGTTTCGGGCGACATGGTTGAATTCTGCAGCGGCCGGCTAAGCGTTTCGCGAGAGCGGCTGGTATTCACTTCGAAAGATCAGCGCCACTCTTTTGCCGTGGAAAAAGGCCAGATCAAAGAGATCAAGGCCAACCATGTCTATGGCTCCAGCCGCGGTATGTATCATATTCGTACCGCCGACAAGAAGGACTACAATTTTCGGCCACGAAGTTGGTCCGAAGAAGAACAGCAACTGGTTTTGCAGTTAGTCAATGAACATCTCAGATAAGGAGTAACTAGTATGCGTGGCATCCGGCAGTTCGCAACCCTCGTTTCAGGCCTGGCGCTGGTCGCCGGCCTTGCATCGGCGCAGTTCGGCATCGGCAAGAAAAAGGACCCCGAAAAAGTTCGCGAAGACCAGATAAAGAAAGCGGAGAAGGCAGCCAAGGTCTACGACCGGCTGAAGGAATTTTCCGAGAACCTGTACGCCAGCGATCCGGATTTCCGCGAGGACGTAGAGAAAGCTTACGATCAGGTGCAGCAGCAACACAGCGAGGAGGCATTCCAGAACAATATCGCCCCTCCCGCGCGGCCGACGGTGGTGCACGACGGCGACCGGCTGCGGCTACAGACCGGCCTCTACGACAACAAGCTGGTTGCCGACTACGTCAATCGAATTGGACAGCAGCTTGTGCCCGAAGACTCCGAAAAGTTGTTCGCCTTTCGGTTAGTGGCGCACCCGGTGCCTTTCGCCAACACGCTTTCCACGGGAACAATCTATATTTCCACCGGCCTGATCTCGATGCTGGACAACGAGGCCCAACTGGCTTATGTCTTGGCGCACGAGATGGGTCATGTCTATAAGGACCATTGGAAATTGAAGTCGCTGATGGAAGTGGGTGAGGAAGAGTTCAACAAGAAGCAGGAAAAGAAGCGCCGCTTGTTCGCCCTTGGCGCGGGAATCGCCGCCGCCGGTCTGGTTGGCGGAATAACCAGAAGTGGAGATAATGCGGCTCTGGCGGGTGTGCTGGGGGCGGGCGCGGGATACGCGATCGCGCACGTCCTGGTCCAGGGAATCAATCTCGATTGGGATAAAGTGCAGGAGGACGAAGCCGATCGGATCGCTTTCAAAGCGGCGCTGAACCGCAACTACGATGTACAGGAAGTTCCGAAGCTGTATTTGGCGATTCAGAACCAGGTGCATCGCGACCAGCGCGTCGGCCTGGGTTTCATGGGAAGCCGTAAGCGGCTTGAGGAGCGAATCGCCAACGTGAACGATTTGCTCAAGGGCGACTACAAGGGCGAGATCGACCAGCGCATGAAACAAGGAAAGCTCATGGGCAGCAGCCCGGAATTTTCGCTGGTGATGTCGGAGCTCAAGAGAGACAATGGCATCCTGGCTTTTTATCACGACATGTTCCAGCTTGCGAAATCCAATCTCGAATACGCGGTGGCGTACCGCTCGAACGATCCTGGCACGCACTACTATTACGCCAAGGTGTTAAAGCTGGTGGGCCGCAACGAGGAAGACAAGAAGCAAGCCGAAAACGAATTCCTGAAAGCCGCCGCCACCGATACGCGCAGCCGCTATTATGGCGCGCACCTCTATCACGCCATCTTCCTGATGAATCAAAAGGACCCATCGCAGAATCCGAAGATCGTCGAAGAATTGCAAGCGTATCTGAATTCGTACCTGGGATACACTTCCGAAGAAACGATTCTCGCCGGATACCTTCCCGCCAATCTGGACGACCTGTATGACTACATGGAACAAGCCGGAGAAGTGAAATGGAACCCCAAGATTCCCGCGGGGACGGCGGCGCGCCTGGCCGCGTTCAGCACCGACTCGGGCATCGTCTTACCCGCGCGAGGATTCACCGAATCCTCGCAGCCTTCCGGCGCATCGCCCACGGCAGACCCCAATTCCGGCAATGCGCGGCTAAAGAACGCAGCCACTGGAGGCGCGATCGGCGCTGGCGCCGGTGCATTGGTGGGCGGAGCGAAGGGAATGGTAACCGGCGCGGCAGTAGGAGCCGCCGCCGGCGCCGCAACCCCGAAGAAGACTCCCGCTAAGAAACCGTAATGCGTTGGCTGGAAGCTGTGAAAAAATGGCAAACCAACACAGTTAGGAATGCCTGTGCCTGGAGTTTGGACATTCTTATGTGGGGCAGGATGGCATCCTGCGGCGGATTGGTAATCCGCCAATTAGTTACAGGCCGATTGCCAATCGGCCGCAGGTTGCCAACCTGCCCCACTTTTCACCGCTTCCTGCTGAAAATTGCGGCCTTCGCCGTGGCGGCCGGTTGTCTCGCGGGACAGCCGGTCGTTTTCAAACTGCAAATTCCCGAGCTTGGCGATCGGGTCTTCGACGCCGACGTGATCGAAGTGCCTGGTCCAATCCCGCAAACTTTGTTGATCCAGGTCTTGAATCCGGTTGCAGCCGATGTGGACTACGGCAAGATCCTCACCAAGCTGAATGGCGAGGGCGCCGGCTACATCACCGCGATTTCAAACAGCACCGAGGGAAAGGTGGCGCGGATGGATTTGAAGCTCCGGCAAGGGATGAAATTGACGCCCGGCACCAACACCGTGGAAATCCAGGCCACCAATAAGCACGGGCGGAAATTCTACAGAAATTTCCTCATCAAAACTCACGAGGAAGCGCGGAATCCTTATTTTGCCTACGAGGTCAAGCGCGTGCCGGGAGAGACGGGCGGACCGGAGCTGATGATCGCACAGCCTGACGCTCCCATCGCGCTTACCGCAAAAGAGAAGTCCAGAAGCGTGGTGATTAAGGGGAGCATTTCAACAGTCCGTCCTCTTGCCGCTCTCCGCGTCGGCGGTGCGGAGCTGTTCTTGAACGGCAAGAACGTTTTTGAATTTGAGCATGCCGTGCAGGCGTCGGCGGGCAAAAGCATTGTTGTCGAAGCCGTGGACGACGCAGGCAATCGCACCGCCCTCACCATTCCCATCAGTCAGGCCGGCGCCGGGCACGCGGTTAAAATCGAAGGCGATCGTTACGCGATCGTTGTCGGAATATCTCAATACTCCGCCAAACCCGGTCTTCCAAGTCTGCCGTCGGCCGGACTGGACGCTCGCGATTTCGCGGCCGTCCTCAAGGAGCAAGGTGGATTCAAGAAGGAAAACGTTTTTCTTCTCACCGATGCGGATGCCACGTATGCGCAGCTTCGAAACGGTCTGCGGAATTTTACCTCGCGCCCCGGCCCGGACGACATGCTCATCCTCTTCTTCGCCGGCTATGGCCTACACGATCCGCTGGATCCATCGAAGCTTTATTTAGCCGCGCACGACACGCAACTCGGGCAAGTGCCGGAAACCGCCCTCTCGCTGGACGATCTGAAATTCACTCTGGCCTCGAGTGTTCGCTCGCGCCAAGCCATCCTGTTGTTTGACGTGAATCACTCCATCACCGGCGATTGGGCTACGCGTAACAACAACCTGATCAACGATTATCTCCTTAGGCTTTTCTCGGCCGACCCCGGGAAAGCGGTCATGGTTGGATCTTCCGTGAGCGAAAACTCCCTCGACCGCGGCGATGGCAGCGGTGGACTTTTCACGCGGCAGCTTATCGCGGCCGCGCGCGGACAAGCGGACGCAAACCAGGATGGAGTTATCAGCGTTCGCGAGTGGTTTCTCCAGGTAAACCGCTCAGTGCGCTTGGAATCGCACGGCACGCAGAATCCGCGCTTTACTTTGCAGCAAGCGGAGAAACCGGTGTTCGCGGCGGCCAGGTGACTTATGCTCCGGGCCAACATCGCGCTGCTGTTCATTAGCCTGACGCCTTTCAGCCTGGCTCAGCGCAGCCTGGTGCAGGCAGACGCTCCCCTTCAGCCTCGCGCTCTGGTGGCGCTGGTAATAGGAAATGGCGCGTACCGGCAAACGCCGCTCTCCAATCCGGCGAACGACGCGCGGGCGATGCGCGACGTGCTGGTGGAGCTCGGCTTTACGGTCGAGCTGAAGATCGATGCCGACCGTAAGCAACTAGGTGTCAGCATCGAGCGCTTTAAGACGCGGCTGCGCAGGGGCGATCTCGCGGTGTTTTACTATGCCGGTCACGGCTTCCAAATCGGTGGCGAGAATTACCTGGTGCCCATTGACTTCGACGGGCACGACGAGGCTGCGGCGACGTTCGATTCGTATCCTATAGCGCGTCTGACGGAAGGCATGGAAAATTCCGGCGCCACGCTGAACATCATTATTCTGGATGCCTGCCGTAACAATCCTTTTCGTGGGGCGCGCGCCATGGGTGGTGGGTTGGCGTCGATGAGCGCCGCCGCGGGAACGTTCGTCGCCTTCGCAACTTCACCGGGCAAGACCGCTTCCGACAATTCTCGAGGCAAGAATGGACTCTTCACGGAGCATCTGCTCGAGGCCCTTAGGGAGCCAGGGCTAACGCTGGATGACGTATTCAATCACACGCGTGAGCGAGTTTTCAATGCATCGAAGGGTGCGCAAATCCCGTGGACACAATCCAGCGTAATCGGGCGATTTTACTTCCGCGCTTCTAAGGAGGCCGCGGCGGAAACGTCCACCCAGTCCCGCCCGATGCCAGCCAAGGCGCATATTGATCCCAGCTATGAGCAAGGCGTTCGCGAGGCGCGTAGCGGCGCTCCGGAGAATGCGCTGGATGCATTCACAGAGGCCATTCGCAGAAATCCGGACAACATGGATGCATATTACGAGCGTGCCATGACCTACGCCGCCGCCAATCAGTTTCAACGCGCCGTTAACGACTTCAACCAGATTCTGCGGCGCACTCCCAACGATACGAACGCTCTAATTGGCCGTGGCGCTTGCTATATCGATATCGACGATTACGAGCACGCCTTGCCGGACCTCAATCGCGTGATTCTGCAAGAGCCCCAAAACGAAACCGCGTATTTCGATCGCGGATTGGCTTACGCCGGGCTGCGCCAAAATCAGAAAGCGATAGACGACTACACCCAGGTAATCAAACACCATCCCAAATGGCCCAGCACCTGGTACAACCGCGGCATCGTCTATCACGCGGCCGGCGATTTCAAGAGCGCGATCGCCGATTTTACCGAGGCGGTGCGCCTGCGTCCCGACTATGCCGACGCCTATGCAAATCGCGGCGCTACCCGCGCGGGCGCCGGAGATTTTCGCCAGGCTTTGCCCGATCTCGACGAGGCGTTACGTCTCCGCCCCGATAGTGCCGACCTGCACAACACCCGCGGCATGATCCTGCTGGCCATCAATGAACCAGCCAAGGCTCTGCACGACTTCGACGAGGCCATCCGTCTGAGCCCGCTGATGGGGAGGGCTTACTCCAATCGCGCCGAAGCCCGTCAGGCGCTCGGAGATAGGACTGGATCCACCGCGGATCTACGGCGAGCCAGTGAGCTTGGCATTCGATAGTTCCAAAAACGTCAAGATTCGTCGGAAACTGCCGATAAACAACTTGGATGCTCCTGGAGACTCAAAATAGCGAAGCGATTCTTACCCGGTTCAACAAACTCATGCAAGAGCTGGTGCGCGGGACGATGAACCGTAACACGTTCCAGCCGTGGGAGATAGAGATTTTGCTGGACATTGAGGCTTGCAATCTCCGGGAGGCTGTCAAGAAGGAAACCCTCCGCCGTTATCACAAAGCCGTTCAGCGCGCCATGGAAAAAGGCGCCCCTGTTCCCTTTCCTCTCTCTCAATACCTGGTCGGCAAGAAGTCGGATCCCGCCAAGGCCGTCACCGCCGAACCTCCCAAGGAACCCGAAAAATTCTGAGCCCCTCGCCGGCCCTCTGCTATCCTAGTGAGCAGCGAGGGACAAGGAGAATTTCATGGGTTGTGGCGGTGGAGCGGTGGATCCCAGATTTCCAGAAACGACAGGCGGACGCATGGTCTTTTGCGTCAAATTTCAGAAAGAAATGCCGGGGTTGGACGAGTCTCCGTTCGATGGCCACCCTCTAGGGCAGCGTATCTATGAGAACGTGTCCAAGGAAGCCTGGAAGTTGTGGCTCGAACAGATGAAGATGATCATGAACGAGTACCGCCTGAACCTTGGCACCCAGGAAGCGCAAGAGTTCCTGCTCAAGCAGATGGAAGACTACTTTTTTGGCGAAGGCGCCGCGCTGCCCCCGGGTTATGTAGCACCAAAATCCAAGAGCTAGTCTAGATTAGGAAACCAGCTTTGGTTCCGGCTGTGCCGGTTGCCGCGTTCCCATTTTTTGACCTGGTTAGAATTGGGTGGCGACAAACGCTTCCTTACGGTCGCGGTTCTGATTGGAGTCCACACCGCTCTACTTTTGTGTCGCGCACCCAGTAGCAAAGAGCCAACTGGGCGGAATGTAACCGCCGTTACAGTTTGGCGCCTTGACATTCCCTCCCCAGATGAAGTATCCTTAGCCTTCGTCTGAAGTTTCTGTTTTTGGTACTCTCCGGCCTACGGCCCATCGCGTCCAAGCTTCCATGGGTCGTGCCGATTCAAGTTAGGAGATCCATGCCTCACCAGCCATACTTTGTGCTAGTGTTGGCGCATTCGCTTCATGGGCGGTTGCGTCGTATTCACATTCCGCACAAAGCTATTTACGCTGCATTTGCTATTGCTCTGTTCGGTTGTTTGTTCGTGTTTGGATTCCTTTCGAGCTATCTAAGGATGAGCTGGAAGGTCTCGAACTACAACTCGCTGCGCCAGGAAGTGGATTCTTTGCGGACCCGCTATCAGGAGCTGCAGAGAGTCACCAATCAAAAGAACGAGCAGTTGGCGACGCTGCAGACGTTTGCCAGCGAAGTATCAGTGGCGTACGGGTTGAAGCGCAAGCCTGAGACCTCTACCGACGTCGCCAATGGCGTATCGTTGACCCCTACCTTCCGGCAATCCCTGGTTGAATATAATTTTCTCCAATCGGCTTCCATTTCAACGCTTTACCGGAATTATCCAAAGCAATGGCAGACCAACATCCGGCCGAGTTTGTGGCCGGTGCAAGGGCGGCTGCTGAGTTCGTTCGGGGGCCGTACAGATCCGTTTTCGGGAGAAGGCGCGATCCATACCGGCGTCGATCTTTCGGCGGTCATGGGGACGCCCGTTCGTGCCACCGCCGACGGCATCGTAGTTTATGCGGAGTGGAGCGGCGGCTATGGACGGCTGGTTAAAGTAGACCATGGCAACGGGCTTCAGACTTACTACGGTCACCTGTCCCGCTTTGACGTGATCACCGGGCAGGAAATCCGCCGCGGCGACATCATCGGCCAATCGGGCGCCAGCGGCCGGGTCACTTCGCCGCACCTGCATTACGAAGTTCGCATGGGCGGAACGCCGGTGAATCCGTATCCTTTCCTGGCCAGCTCGGCATTGTCGATGCCGAAGGCCGGGCAGCACGATCTGCCTTTCTAGGCAGCCTGGCTAACTTCTTTCTAAACGCTTCGTCCCTCTGACATGAACCCAGGCAGACTGCTGGAAGGGCTGTGGCAGGATTTCCGCTATGGCGCCCGATCGTTGCGGATGAATCCGGGCTTCTTCGCCGTCGCAACCATTTCTCTTGCCTTGGGGACCGGCGCCAACACCGCTATCTTCGAGCTGCTAAATGCAGTGCGGATGCGCATGCTGCCGGTTGCGCACGCGGAGCAACTTGCGGAACTGAAGATCGCCGAGAATGAACATTGCTGTTCAGGCAATTTTTCCGATCGGCGGCCGAACTTCACCTATCCTGTGTGGGAGCAGATTCGCAAGCATCAACAAGCCTTCTCCGGCATCTTTGCCTGGGGCGACAATCGCTTCAATCTGGCGGTTGGCGGCGAGGTCCGTTTTGTGGAAGGCCTGTTTGTGAGCGGCCAGTTCTTCCAAACGCTGGGGGTCCGGCCTCTGATGGGGCGCCTGATTAGCGACGACGATGACATTCCCGGATGCGGCTCGCCCGGCGCCGTGATCAGCTATCCGTTTTGGCAGCGAGAATTTGGCGGCGACTCACAGGTGCTGGGAAAGAAGCTTAGGCTCGATGGGCGTTCCATCGAGGTGATGGGGGTTACGCCGGCGGAGTTTTTCGGTGTCGAAGTTGGCAGGAATTTCGACGTGGCCGTTCCGGTATGCGCGGAACCGTTGATTGCCGGCGAGGACAGTCACATGGCGAAGCGGCACCACTGGTGGCTGGCGGTGATCGGGCGGCTTAAGCCCGGCTGGACGGTTGAACGAGCGGCGGCGCAAGCGGCAGCGATGTCTCCGGCGGTGTTCGAAAGCACGGTTCCTCCGAACTATCGGGCCGACGCCGCGAAGTTTTATGCGCAGTATAAGCTAACCGCGTTGCCGGCGGGCTCGGGCGTTTCCTCGTTGCGGAGGCAATACGAACAGCCGCTGGTGCTGTTGTTGGGAATCGCGGGATTGGTGTTGTTGATCGCTTGCGCGAATCTGGCAAATCTGACGCTGGCGCGCGCGAGTACACGCGAGCGTGAAATGGCGGTGCGCCTGGCGATCGGCGCGGACCGGGGACGGCTGATCCGCCAGTTGCTGGCCGAAAGCCTCTTGTTGACGCTGATCGGCACGGCGCTGGGTGTTGTGCTTGCGCAACTGCTCGGCAATAATCTCGTTGCGTTCTTAACCACGGACGGCAATCCGCTATTCCTAAAACTCCAGCCGGACTGGCGTGTTCTTGGGTTCACGTCCGCGGTCGCAATCCTCACTTGCATCCTGTTCGGCTTGACACCGGCGTTGCGCGCGACTCGTACGCCTCCCGGAGCCGCGATGAAAGCCTCCGGACGCGGACTGACGGCGGACCGGGAACGTTTCGGATTGCGGCGCGTGCTGGTGATCAGCCAGGTTGCGCTCTCGCTGGTGCTGCTGATCGGCGCGTTGCTGTTCGTCGGCAGTCTGCGAAACCTGTTGACGCTGGATGCCGGTTTTCGCCAGGATGGCTTGCTGATCGCGGGAACCGACATCTCGCGGTTGAACTATCCCGCAGCCCGGCGCGGTGTCTTCTATCGTGAACTTCTCGATCGGCTGCGGGCGACTCCGGGAGTGGACGGCGCAGCCTCCGTTAACATTGTGCCGATCAGCGGAAGCGGCTGGAACGATACCATCGAGATCCCCGGCGAAAGCACGCACGATCGCATGGTGCCGTTGTTCAACCGGGTGAGTGCGGGATACTTTCAAACCATGGGAACGCCGCTGCTGGCCGGCCGGGATTTCAACGATCAGGACACACCTTCGTCGCCCGAGGTGGCGATTGTAAACCAGGAGTTCTCCAAAAAGTTTCTGGGCGGGAAAAACCCGATCGGCAGGGAAGTTCGCATGCTGGTTGGACCCGGCGATCCGCAACACGTTTACCAAATCGTCGGCCTGCTAAGGAATTCGAAATATTGGAGTCTGCGCGATGACTTCAAGCCGACCGTTTTTGTCGCCGCGAGTCAAAATAAGGAACCGGGGACGGGAATTAGTTTCATCCTTCGTTCTGGGCTGCCAACCGGTGCGCTACTGCAAGCGGTCAAGAAAACGATACTGGCCCAGAACGCCGACACATCGGTTCAATTCCAGGTTTTCAAGCGGCAGGTGCAGGAATCGCTATTGAAGGAGCGGCTGATGGCGACGCTTTCAGGCTTCTTCGGTTTTCTCGCGGCGATTCTGGCGACGGTCGGTTTGTACGGCGTGATCTCGTATATGGTGGCGCGGCGGAGAAATGAAATCGGGATACGGATCGCGCTGGGAGCGAGTAAGGCGAACGTGATGAATTTAGTGCTGCGCGAAGCGGCAATGTTGATTGTGACTGGATTGGTCATTGGATCGGCGCTCGCGATTGCGGTGGCGCGGACGGCGAGATCGTTACTTTATGGGCTGAAGCCTGGGGATCCTTTTACGGTTGGGCTCGCCGTCACAGTGTTGGCTGGGGTCGCCATATTTGCGAGCCTGCTGCCGGCGCTGCGTGCCGCGCGGTTAGAACCGATGATGGCGCTGCGGGAGGAGTAGTGCACCGACAGTGGGACAGTGGTGACAGGCACCCGCTGTCCCAAGCCGCCGAAATCTCGAAGCATGCACATACGTTGCACGGCGCGTGGACAGTGGAGAGCCTGTCACCACTCTACGTTTTTCGCCGTTCGTTAAAACGAAGCCATTGGCGGCCGGGTCGTAGGGAAGGTCTGCTTCCTGTTCCGATTTTTCCCGCTCGCGACGGGCCGCTTGAAGTGCCGTCAGTTGCTTGAGCGTGCTTTCGAATTTGCGGGTGAGGCGATGGTCGTGCATGCTGAGCGACGACAAGGTGCGAATGCTGTCGTGCACGGCTTGGGCGGTGGCTAGCGCGGTGCGGACTTCGGCGTGGTGCGTTTCTTTATCTATATCTAAATCGATGGAGCCGGTATGTGCGTTCATACCGAGGGTGAGGAGATTGGCTTCTAGGGCGGGGATTCGGTTGAGACGCCAAGCGGTGTCGGCTAGAGCTTGGACCAATTGCTCTTCCAGCGCGCCTTTGGGTTTGAGATCGTCGAAGAACGTGCGGGTCTGGCGCTGGTAGGCGGTGAGGTCCTCTTCGGGCATGACGATGATGTGGCCGGTGAGTCCGTGGCGAAGGGCGTTGAGCGACGAAAGCTTTTTACCGGTCTCGGTGCGAGGGCCGGTGGAGTGCTGGGAATTGGCGCGGTTCGCGGCGGCGCGGCCGGATTCGGATTGTTCTGTTTCGGGTGAATTTGTATTGATCATTGGAATAAGTTCCTATCTTGGGTATAGCAGGCGGGTGGTTGGGGCTGACGGGGGATTATGGGGAAGTTGTTGAAGGGATTGGGTGAAGTTTTTTTCGAAGGTTTGTTACCGGGGCGGAGGCAATTCCTGGAGTTGACGATCGAACCACTGTATCCAGTCCTGTTGTGGATGAAGGCGGCCCTCATTTTTGAGCTGTGCCAGGATTCCTCGGCCGCGTAGCAGGTACTTACGGCGTTCTGCCGGAGTCTGGTCGTTTTTCATCGTTCCGAGCTTTGCGCACGAGACGGCGAGGTCCGTTTGCCATTGCGCATTCGCCGGATCGTGCGCGGCCAGCGCCTCGCGGATCCCCAGCCCCTGGCGATACGCAGCCAGCGCACCCGGCCCATCGCCCTGCGCCACCAGGACGTTGCCAATCCTGTCGTGGCTGACTGAGAGATCGCGCTGCCACTCTGTGTTCGCCGGATCGCGGACGGCTAGCGCCTCGCGGATTCCCAGCCCCTGGCGATACGCTGCCAGCGCACCCGGCCCATCGCCCTGCGCCACCAACACGTCGCCAATCTTGTTGTGGCTGACTGAGAGATCGCGCTGCCACTCGGTGTTCGACGGATCGCGCGCCGCCAGTGCCTCGCGTATCCCCAGCCCCTTGCGATACGCAGCCAGCGCACCCGGCCCATCGCCCTGCGCCACCAGCACGTCACCAATCTTGTTGT
>CATPCJ010000415.1 GCA_955652915.1 uncultured Bryobacteraceae bacterium | reverse complement strand
GCCTGGCTGCACTTGTCCTACCAGCGGCTGACCCGCCCAGAGATGCGCATCCCACAGAGGAAAGTGTCCGCCGTGCCATTGGACTGCCTGTTCCTGAAGCCAAGGAATGACTTGATACACGATGTCCGACCCATCCAGACACGTGTATTGACCCGACAATAGGAGCTTCCAGGAAAACGAGACCGTAATCAGGAAGAGCAAAATTGGAATTTTCAGTTTGCCCGCGGTCCGCTTCATCGCGGTTGCCAGTTGCCGTAACGGCTGAATCGCAGAAACACGCAAAATGCAATTCCTACAAAGGCCAGCGCCGCGCCAGTGTATATGCTTGCCGGGCGATAGACTAAAACCACCTGGTGCCGGCCGCCATCCACCACAACTCCACGCATGACGTTGTAGGCTGCATGAATCGGCGCAGGCTTGTTATCGACGAAGGCTTTCCAGCCGGGAAACCACGCGTCGGCCAGGATGACCATCGATTTGCACGCCAGGTCGGCGCGCATTACGACACTAGTGGGCCGGTACCGTTCGATCCCGACGTTGCCCGCATCGCAAACCTCTAGTTGTGGAGCTTGGCCTTGCAGCACAACGCTGCGTTGCAGATCCGTGGCCGGATTCAACACCGCTGCAATCACCGCTTGCCCGTCCGCGGCGCCTATGCCCGAGTGAACTACTCTAGCTCGCGGGAACGCATCCGGGTTCGCGAAGACCTTCAATCCATTCTGAGCTTGAAATGCCACTGTCTGATCCGGCCGCGCGGGATTGCGGGCGATCGAGTAATTGACCGCAAACAGCGTGCGGTACTTCCACGAGCCTTGCACATCGGCAATCGATTTCAAAGCGCCGGCCTGGTATCCATCTATCTGATCGATACCGAACCAATCGCCGAAATTAGACGGAATCTCTTTCTCGTCCACTTCCACGCGCACCTGGTTGGGTATCTTCTTCAGGAACTCCGCGATGTCGTGATTCTCATACAATTTTTGGAGTGCGGGCGCCGCCGCGAACGGTACATAGGTGTGAGTGGTGACGTTGTTCAACTCGAACAGCAGGAGCAGAATGACCAACACGGCGCCAGAAATACTGGAGTGCGGCGAGCTCTTCCAAATCAGAAAGATCGCAGCCAGCAGCAGTGTGACCAGCGCCGTTTGACCCAACAATGTGTACTCCTCGCCCGCCGCTGGGCGCACCGTCAGCAGCACGATCAGGGACCCGTATAAAAACGCGGCCATCGAGAGCAGAAAACGAATGGAAAATTTGCCCATCGCGTCGTTGGCCTGCGAAGTCCGCAGGGCGTCCAAGCCGTAAGCCGCCAGAACAATGATTGCCAAGTGAAAGATGGCTTCGGCACAACTCGGCGAGCGCGCTTTATCAAAATTCGGAATCAGAGAATAGAGAACGCCGTGAAAGAGGCTGCGCGCGCCCAGCGAAAGAAACAGTCCGCCGGCACCGATCGCCGCCAGGATGCGCACCATTCGCTCGCCGCTCTTCGCGGACACGCCGAGAAGTCCCAAGGCAACGATCACGACACCGATGAAGATCACTGAGTTGCGCTGGAAACCCGGCAGTACAATCCCGAGTATCGCGGTGGGGTAAAGCGAAAAATCGTCGAAAACGCTGTACGGTACTTTCTGATTCCACTCGATCGGGTTGGGTGCGCCTACCCACCGCAAGGACAGTTGCCCTAGCTCGTAGGCCGGAAGAATCTGCGCCGCTGCGATCAGCGCGAAGCATGCAAGAAAGGCCGCGGGCAGTACCAAAGACTTCCATTGCCACGGCCGGCGCGGCGCCGCGAAATAGTAAATCCACAGGCCGATCATGAAGACTGCCACGAATGTTGGAAGCTCGTGGTGGCCAGCCAGGAAGGATGCCCCGAGCAGCGCTCCCGATAGAGCCGCGTTCGACAAAGCACGCTCGTTGCGCATCACCCGAAAAAAGAACATCAGAATCAGAGGCAACAGCAGGGCGCCCATCATGCGTTGCGGCCAGCCGATTATTCCGATGTATCCACCCAATCCGAAAGCACAGCCCGCCAACATGGACGCGAGCCGCGATCTCCCCAGGTCGCGGCACAACCAATAACAGAAAAGCACGGCAAGGAATTGGATGGATACCCAGTACCAATGCAGAATGGGAATTTGAATGAATCCGTGCTCGAGCGGCATGGAGAAGAGAATCCAATTGAGAGGATTCAGCGCGCCGGGCTGCACTTGTCCCACCAGAGGCACGCCGCCCCACAAATGCGTGTCCCAAACCGGGAAATGTCCGGAATGCCATTGCGTCGCCTCCTCCTGCAGCCACGGCATGACTTGATTTACGACGTCCGGAGAATTCAGCAACGTGTACTGGCCGGACAGAACAACTTTCCAGGAGAATGCCACCGTGATGGCCAACAGAAGTACCGGAATCGCTAGGTTGCGGGCGAAACGAAGCAAGCAGGGTATTATATCGTGTCCGTGTTGCTGGTAAACTTCAGATGGTTCTAAAACCTATGCGCCGAATTATTGTCAGCACCTCCCTTGTTTTTTCACTCGCTGTGTTTGTCAACGTGCGTGCAGCGGACTCCGCGTCACCGTCGAAGGCGAGGGTCGGCAAGGACAAGAGCAGCGTCGTGGTCAGCTATGGCAACTCGGATTCCATGACAGAAGAAGAGATGAAGATTTATGACTACTTTCTCGCTTCCGACCAACTGGAAGGGCGCAATCTGCCTTCGCGGGGCTACGATACCGCGGCACTTTACGTTGCCAGTCATTTGGCGGAGTGGGGGCTGAAGCCGGGAGGCAGCACGGCGAATACGAACGGTCCGCTGCAACCCTATTTCATGCCATTCGAGTTGGTGGGGAAACAAGTTATAGCCGAGGAGAGCAAGGCTTCCATAACCGCGCCCGGGCGCGGTGGGCGCGGCGGCGGGGTCGGCGGACCTGCTTCGTTGCAGACCACGGATTTTGAATATGGCAAGGACTGGACCGTCGGCGCCGCTGGTCGAGGCGGGCCGCCGCTCGCGCCGTTCAAAGTCAGCGGCAATTTAGTTTTCGCGGGGAACGGCTACGTCGTCAACAAGACGAAGTTGAACCCTTATGAAGGACTCGATTTGAAGGGCAAGATCGTGGTCGTCGCCGGGCTGCCTGCGGAACTGGCCGCGCAGCAAGCCGCGGCAGCCGCTAGAGGCGGACGCCCGGGCGGCGGTGGCGCAGTGAATCCGCTGGGACAGAATTGCGTCGACTTTCTGACTCCCGAAGAATCCGCGGCCAAGAACGGCGCCGTGGCGGTGGTAACGATCGCAAGTTTTCAGCAGCTCGTGGCGCTTGCGAACCCCAATGCCTTGTTTGGCGGCGTTGGGCGTGGCCCTTCGCTCAACGGCCCCAGCTATCAGGTGCCGAAACTGCAGCAGCCGCCTGCGTGTCCCAGCGTGCCCTCAGTAATCGCCACCGCCGGAATGACCAACAGTATTTTCCAGGGCGAGAAAATGAACGCGACGCAAATCTTCTATGGCGCCGGCGCAAACACCAAGCAGGATTCGTTTGAGCTGAGCGCGGAGAAGAAACTCAGCTTGAATGTCGCGGTCAAGAGCGAAGCGAGCCACGGCGAAAATGTTGTCGGCATACTCGAGGGTGGCGACCCGGTTCGGAAAAGCGAGTACATCGTCATCAGCGCGCACCTCGATCACATCGGACTGAGCGCACCGCTTCCGAATGGGCACAACGTCAACAACGGCGCGGATGACGACGGCTCTGGTTCCACGGGTTTGCTTGCCATTGCCCGAGCGTACGCGGAAGGCGCGGCCAAGGGCATGCGCCCGGCGCGCAGCATTATTTTTTTGTGGAATGCCGGTGAAGAGAAGGGCCTGTGGGGCTCGCAATACTTCGCCGAATTCCCTCCAGTTGATATCACTAAGGTTGTCGCTAACTTGAATCTCGATATGATCGGGCGGACCAAGGGACCGGGCTATTCCGATCCGGATAAAGCGCACGTTCTGGTGAATCCGGGGGAGGTGATGGTGGTGGGTCCCCACGTCAGCAGTGACGATCTGGAAAACACCATCGAGACCGTGAACAATAACTATCAGAAATTGGTACTGAATCATTTCTACGACACCACCGCGCCCGACGCGACTCACGATAATCTGGGTCCGCCGCCCAATGGCCAGCGCGTGTTTTATCGAAGCGACCACTACAACTTCGCGAAGATGGGAATTCCGATTGCCTTTTTCACCACGGGTCTGCATCCGGATTATCATCGTCCAACGGACACGCCCGACAAGATCGACTACAAGGAAATTCTGGTGGTGTCGAAGACGGTATCGGCGGTAGCGTGGGTACTTAGCAATCAAGCCGGCCGTCCGCAGATAAAAGCGAATCTCCCGGAGCAGTTGATCAAGGATATGAAAACGGTGAAGGATCAAGGCTGGGGAAAAACCACGCCCGTACTTCCTCCCGTGCCGGGCGAGCCGCGTTAGGAGAGACGCGTGAGACGATTTTTGTCGGTATCAATCGCGGCGTGTGCGTTGAGCGCCTGCGCCAACGCAGTACCAATCATTTTCACGCTGCAAGGTACGGCGACTGGCACTGCGAACGGTGTTCCCTTTACCGCAGCGTCTTTCACCATTACGTATTCGTCCGACACAAGCGTACTCCCGAACAGTGACACATTGTTGTTCTATCCCCGGAAAATTATTTCTTTTACTATCGCCGGCGTGGGGAGCGGCACGTTTTCGAAAGGGTTTTACCTCTTCACGTTTGTTGGTACTTCGTTGATAAATCTGTTCGAGCCCGTGAGCGACACGGGCTACTTTGGCATCATCTACCCGAACTTGGCCAAGCATCCGTTTGATGCGGCCTTTGGGCCAGTTTCGATAGTTTTGGCTCCGAGCTCGGGGCTGCAAAATAGTCCCTCCTCCCTGGGCAATATTACTTTTTCGAGCGTATCCAACCTGACTTTTGGTGCGGTCACGCCGACCATCCCTCTTCCTCCGACACCCCTACCCTCCAGCCTGATCCTGGCGTTGACGGGGCTTGCGGGCGCAGTCATCTGGTACCGGGTGCGAAGGAAGCCGGCATCAGAGATTCAATCGTCCACGATAGGTGCGGCTTAAAAGCAATTTGCTGTTGTCCCGCAGCAGGATCATGTAGTCTCCCCGAAACCACGGCTGCAATTCTTTGATCCGTTCAATGTTCACGATAGTCGAGCGGTGAATCCGAGCGAAGCGATCCGGATTCAGTTGCTCCTCGAGTTTCGTCATGGTTTCGCGGTAGAGATATTCTTCCTTGCCGGCATGCAGCCGCACGTAGTTTCCGGCTGCTTCGATCCAATCGATCTCGTCGGCGCGCAGGAATAACACGCGGCCGCCGGCGCGAACGATCAACTTGTCGACGTATTTCTTGCCGCGCTGCAGTTCCGACAGAAGCTTCAGGACTTTCTCGTTCACCGCGCCTGCTTTTCTCCGATCCAACTCCGCGCGCGCCCGGTCCAACGCCCGCTTGAATCGCTCGCGATCGAAGGGCTTCAGTAAATAGTCCAGCGCGCTGACTTCGAACGCCTTCAACGCGTATTGATCGTATGCGGTTACGAAAACGACCACCGGCGTTCGCGAGGGGTCCAGGCGATCGAGCACCTCGAAGCCCGTCAACTCCGGCATCTGGACGTCCAGGAACACCAAATCGGGGTTGAGTTTTTCCATGGCGCGTAAAGCGTCGTTTCCGTTACGGCATTCGGAAACGATCTCCAAGTCAGGCTCGCCGTCGAGCAACATCCGGATGCGCTCGCAGGCCAGCGGCTCGTCGTCTACGATCATTGCCCGGATGTTCATACCATCGCCTTCCCGCGCGCGGGAAGAAATAATGTTACTCGAAAACCTGCGCCCTGCCCGGCGAGAATTTCCACGGCTTGCACCGGGCCATAGAGCTGCTGGAGGCGCGCTCTGGTATTTGTGAGTCCGACGCCCTCGCGAAGCGGAATCGTCTCACTGGCGTTTCCGTCATCGACGACATCAATCACCAGATTGTTCCCCTCGCGGCTCGCGCGAATCTCGATGCGTCCGCCCGCGGCTCTGGGAGCGATGCTGTGCCGCAGGGCATTCTCCACCAGAGGCTGCAGGATAAGATTCGGCACCAGCAGATCGAGCGTTTGAGGTTCTATGGAACGCACCACGGTCAACCGGTTTCCAAAGCGCACCTGCTCGATCTCCAGATATTTATCCAAGGATTCAAGCTCGCCTCTTAACTCGATCTCCTGTACACCGACCGTATCCAGCGTGAGCCGCAGAAACTCCGCCAGCCTGGTGATCATGCGATCGGCCGCTTCGGCATCCTTGTGAACCAGAGCCGAGATGGCGTGCAGCGTATTGAAGAGGAAATGCGGTTGCAGTTGCATCTTGAGCACTTGCAATTGCGTCTCCGCGAGCCGGGCCTCGAGCTGCGTCGCTTTCAATTCGCGGTCTTGAAACTTGCGATAGTAGTCCACTGCGTGCCGCAATCCGACGAGCAGCCAATACGTGAGCAGATCGGAATGGAATCTCGCCAGGAACACTGACCTCGCCACTCGCGCTGAAGACTCGTATCCGATCAAGGGCAGGGTCAGAGTGAAAATCGGTACGTGAATAATTGCGAACACAACCGCGAAGAGAATTTGGAGCGGAACCGTGCGCCACCAATTCTTCTTTTGGATGGAAAATCGCGCGCCTAACCAAAGGACGACCGGGGTGAGGATGGCCCACGTGTAGGAATCGAGCAGCGCGTAAAGGAATGCCGGCTTGAACTGGACGGACTGGGAATACGCGCGGGACAGATAACTCTGGCTGCCGGTGAAGAGCGCGTATAAAGTCCAAGCACTCCAGATCAGCGCCAGCCGAACCAGCGCGCGACGCACGGAAGAGGACCAGTATGTCAACACCGCTGTTGTATCAGCCCGAGTCCCGAGCCGCAAGCCTTACTTCGGAAACGCCTCCGGCTTGGCGTTACCGCGATGGCACATCCAACAGGACACCACCTGATTGTTGGGGAAATTGTCACCATTAATCTGATGCACCATGGTGAGCATTTTGCGCGCGGTGTTCTTGGGAGCTTTGTCGTCCTTGTCGAATTCATTGGGCACGTGGCAATAGCTGCACTCCACGCCCAGCGACTTGGTGAAAAACTGCATGGCACCCATCAGGCGCGGCGCAGGCACGCCCTTCATCACCTGAATGTTCTTGTAGACTTCTTCGGCTGGCTTAGGCGCTGCCTTATCCTGGGTAAACGCGCACGCCGAACAGAGAAGGATGACAACGAACAGTTTTTTGTTACGCATGGTAGGAGGATCGTAACAGATCCAGCGCGTCCGAGAAAGTAAGTTGGGATGAAGCCGATCCGGGCTGTGACGAGACTGCGCCTGCGTGGGTTGGTAGCGATCAATTCTTCGGCCCCGCGATAGGGTACCCCTGCCACACATATTCCAGAGCCTCGGGCAGCGTTTGTTGTTTCACGGTGCGGTCGCTGTGCCCGGCGTTACGCGCAAATACAAACTGATAATGATAGCCCTTGGCGGCCAGAACTTTGGCCATGTTCTCATTGGCGACCACCCAGTCGTGCATGTTGTCGCGCATGACATTCGCATTGAGATTGTCCCTGTCGCCGACTTCCATCCAGATGCGTAGCGGCTTGGCCGGAGTGTTGGGGATGAGGTGTTCATGGAACTCCCATGCGCCGTGGGGGGTCTGGGGGTTCGACGGCCACTGCTGGTTCACGTAGGTGCCTGAGTAGGTGAGAACGCGGTGGTAAAGCTCCGGGTGATACCACGCCATGATCAAGGCACACGAGCCGCCGGAGCTGCCGCCCATCGTCGCGCGGCCCTCGGGATCTTTGGTCAGTTTCACGTTGTATTGCTTCTCCACCAGGGGCAGCACTTCTTTCTCGACGAACTCCGCGTACAGGCCTGACATGGTGTCGTATTCGAGGCCCCGTTCGCTTCCCTGGGCGTCGCCACTGCCGTTGCTGATGGAAATAGCGATCATCACGGGCACACGATGCTGGGCGATCAGATTGTCGAGGGCCGTGAACAATGCCCGGTCAGGTCCGTCCGCCCCGACGATGAATGGCGCGGCCGTGCCGGGGACGTATTGTTTGGGGACATAAACGGCCACTCGGCGCGTGTAGGGAGCGGCGTGGCTGGTGGTGACTACCATCTTGGCG
>CATPCJ010000414.1 GCA_955652915.1 uncultured Bryobacteraceae bacterium | reverse complement strand
GGAGGAGCGTGCGGGGCAGGCCCCAGTCCCCAGCCCCGAGTCCCTCGCCCCAGCCGTCGGCCGAACCGGGAACTTTCCCGGGAAGCCGGCGTCTAACCTAAACAGAAAGAGATCTCGAGGTTTGAGACTACAATAAAGGTAGACGAACGTGGCGGACACGACTGTTGGTCTACATCTGGATGCCTGTGTCTTCTCCATACCGGAGGAGGACGCGCTGGTCACGTCACTGTGCCAGGGCGCGGGCGATGCTTACGAACTACTCATCCAGCGCTATCAGCAGCCCGTCTATAACCTGGTCTACCGTCTGATGAACGATCCCTCGGATGCTTCCGACATCGTTCAAGAGGTCTTTTTGAAGGTCTTCAAGAACATCGGAAACTTCCGCGGCCATAGCAGTCTGAAGACCTGGATTTACCGGATCGCGGTAAACGAAGCCTACAATCACAGGCGGTGGTTTTCCAGGCATCAGCGGCGCGAAGTCGCATTGGGACCGGAAGAAGGAGTGCGAAGCTACGCGGATAGTCTTGCCGATCCCAACCGGACGCCCTTCGATCAGGCAGCGGACCATGAGACATTCGCGTTGGTGGAAGCGGCGCTCGACAAACTGAATCCTAAATTTCGAGCGGTGGTTGTTTTGCGGGATATCGAGGATCTGAGCTACGAAGAAATCGCAACGGTCCTAAATATTTCGATTGGAACGGTAAAATCTCGCATCCTGCGGGGCCGCGAGGCTTTGCGAAAGATCTTGGAAGGACGGTTGGAGCCGGAAACCAATGTGCATTGGTCGCCTCAACCTTTAACGGATTAGCATGGAGTGCTCAAAGGTAAGACAGAGAATAACGGTTTACGTGGATAATGCTTTGCCCGATGAAGAACGTATGGAAATGAGGCAGCACATGAGCGATTGCGGTGCGTGCGCCCGCGAATCGGAACGATTTCAACGGATCAGGGATGCGATGCGCTCGCTTCCCAAGCGGACTCCTCCTCCGGAACTCGTCCTGCAATTGGGGGTGATGGCCTCCAAGGCGCGGGCTCTATCCGCAACCGCGGCGTCCCCCTGGAGCAGGTGGCGCTCCCGTTTCAAGTTGGACTTCACGCATCTCATGCGTCCCGTGGCGCTGCCCGTGTTGGGCGGCGTCTGTTCCACGCTTTTCCTTTTCAGCGCGCTGGCGCCTACCTTCTCCCCGATGTTCGGCATGAGCAAGCTGCCATCTCCCTTTGATGTTCCCACCAGTCTCATCACCCAGCCAATGGTAAAGTGCACTGCTCCGGTGGTTTTCGGCTCCGCGGAGGCCGTGGTCGATGTAAATCTTGACGAACATGGGCGGATGGTCAACTATAAAATTGTCGGGCTAAAGAACGAACAGATCCGTCGCAGCATCGAAAACAGCCTGCTGTTCACGGAGTTTTGGCCTGCCACAGCGTTCGGACGCCCGGTCGCCGGCACAATCCGCGTTGTCTTCGGAAACAGCCACATCGAAGTAAAGGGCTAGCCAACGACTTGGGCCGGCGACTCGGTCAGCACTTTCTCTCCCGCAAATCCGTTCTCGAGCAGATTGCCGCGACGGCCTGTCCCCAGCAAGCCGATACCCTGATTGAAATCGGCCCCGGGAGAGGTTCGCTTACGTCGCACCTGCTGGCCCGCGCCAACCGCGTAATCGCGATTGAAGTCGACCAGGTGCTGGTCCAATACCTGCGTTCCAGATATCGCGAGGAGCCGCGGCTCACGCTGGTGGAGGGCGACGTTTTGAAGACCGATCTCGCCCAGTGGGGGCCGGTCACTGTCGTCGGAAATCTGCCGTACTATATCACCTCGCCGATCATAGAAAAAACCCTGGCCCTCGGCGACGGACTCCTTGGCGCGGTGTTCCTGGTACAGAAGGAGGTCGCCGAGCGCCTCACGGCACGGCCGCACACCCGTGAATACGGCTTCCTGAGCGTGCAGACCCAACTTGCGTCCACTCCCGAATTGGTTTTCACGGTGCCGGCCGCGGCCTTTCATCCGCAGCCAAAAGTGGATTCAGCCGTGGTGCGGCTTCTTCCAAAATCCGGCAGGCCTTCGATTGACAGGCCGGCCTTCCTCTCGTTCGTGAGCCAATGCTTCCGCCAAAAACGGAAAAAGATTCGCAATAATTTATTGGGCAGCTACGATCGCGCATTGCTGGACTCAATCCCGGAAACCTCCCAACGCGCCGAGCAACTTTCAATACCCGAATTCATTTCCCTCTACCGCAAGACAGTGGGGGCTCGGGGCTAGGGTCTGGGGGCTAGTTTAGTTAAGTTAGGGCCCACAAGTTTCGCCGATCCACGACGAAGGAGTTGACTGACGTCGCGCAGTTTAGCCGCGTCCCGCGGTTGAATTGAAATGGCCTCATCGACCATGTTGGGCCTCTGGTACTGGGCTAACCATGGCTGCGGAATAACCGCAACAGACGGAATACTGTCAACAATGCGCTAAAGCGCGTGATCGGTCTCCTGTCAGAAATAACGATATAATTCTGACAGAGGCGAGCTATTAGTGTCCGCGGCCTTGAAAATCGTATCGAGGCTCTTTCCCCGAGCATCAAGACAAGTCTCGATGCGGCAGCCTGAAGGCCGCGCTACGTCGAACACGCTCTTTCGTTTCTCACGGGATGGATTTGCATTCCTCCATCCCAGAGGTTCATAATAAAGCCCTAAACATTTGGTGCGCGGGTTGTTCGCCCGCGCATCATGCGTTTGAGGGATCAAGAGGTGAAGGCATGTCTCGAATCGTTCGCAGCTCGCTGATTCAGGCGACCAACGTCGCGCCCCCCACGGCATCGCTGGCCGAGACCAAAAAGGCGATGGTCGACAAGCATGTGGGCTACATCCGGCAGGCCGCCGCGCAAGGAAGTCAGATCGTCTGCCTGCAGGAAATTTTCTACGGGCCGTATTTTTGCGCGGAGCAGCAGACTCGTTGGTATGACTTCACCGAGCCGGTTCCCGGCGGCGAAACCACGGAGTTGATGCAAAAGCTGGCGCGCGAGCTGCACATCGCGATCATTGTTCCCATATACGAAGTGGAGCTGGAGGGCCTCTACTACAACACGGCGGCCGTGATTCACAACGACGGATCATATTTAGGGAAGTACCGGAAGACGCATATCCCGCACGTGGCGCCGGGCTTCTGGGAGAAGTTTTATTTCCGGCCCGGTAACCTCGGTTATCCGGTATTCGATCTCGGATTCGCGAAGATTGGCGTTTACATTTGCTACGACCGGCATTTTCCGGAAGGAGCGCGGGCGCTGGGGTTGAACGGGGCCGAGATCGTTTACAATCCGTCGGCGACCGTCGCCGGACTCAGCGAATATCTGTGGAAGCTGGAGCAGCCGGCGCACGCCGCGGCCAACGGCTATTTTGTCGGAGCCATTAATCGCGTGGGGGTGGAAGCGCCGTGGAACATCGGCGAATTCTATGGATCGAGCTACTTCTGCGATCCGCGCGGCAAGATTATCGCCCAGGCATGCCGCGACAAAGATGAAGTGTTGACAACGGACCTGGATCTGGACCTGATCGGCGAAGTGCGCAAGACGTGGCAGTTCTTCCGCGACCGCCGGCCCGACACGTACGGTCCTCTGGTACAGGCATGATTGCTGCAAGCGATGAGATCGGCCGGCGATTTGCCGAGATTCATCCGGCCTTCGATCCGCAGGCTGCGTTGGTGGAAGCGAACCGATGCCTGTATTGTTTCGATGCTCCCTGCACGGCCGCTTGCCCCACGCATATCGACGTCCCGCGCTTCATCAAAAAGATCGCGACGGCGAACCTGCGCGGGTCGGCCGTAACGATTCTGGAATCGAACATTTTGGGCTCGAGCTGCTCGCGCGTCTGTCCAGTGGATGTATTGTGCGAGGGCGCGTGCGTGCTGCATCGCTATAACAAACAGCCCATCGAGATCGGCCGATTGCAGCGGCACGCGATGGATTATTTCTACAGAAGTGGCCGGCGGCTGCCGTTTACGCCGGCGCCGGATCGCGCGGCGAAGGTCGCGTGTATCGGCGCCGGTCCGGCCTCGCTCGCGTGCGCGGTGGAGTTGCGCAAGCGTGGCTACGGCGTAACCATTTTCGAAAGCCGTCCGCTGGCTGGAGGGCTGAATACTTACGGGGTCGCGGAATATAAACTGAGGCCGGCGGATAGTTTGCGTGAGGTGGAGCTGGTGAAGTCGCTCGGAGTTGAATTTCGCTTCGGCGTAAATGTTGGCGGCGATGTGTCGCTGGACGATCTGGAACGCGACTACGCAGCGATCTTTATCGCTATCGGATTGGGCCCGCCCACGCCGATGAAACTTCCCGGCGAAGAGCTGGAAGGGGTAGTGGATGCCTTGCGGTTTATCGCCGACTACAAGACCGCGCAGACAATTCCGGTGGGCCGCAAAGTAGCGGTGATCGGCGGAGGCAACACGGCCATTGACGCCGCGAACGCCGCGCGCCGGTTGGGGGCCGGCGAAGTCTACATGATTTACCGCCGCAGCGAGCGAGAGATGCCCGCGTTCCTTTTTGAGTACGAGCATTCGAAGTTGGAAGGCGTGCAGTTTCGTTTGCAAACACAGCCGGTAGCGATCCGCTCGGCAGCGTCCGACGCGCGGCGCGTGGGAGCGCTGGAATGCGTGCGGATGGAATTGGGCGAGCCGGATCGCTCCGGGCGGCGGAAACCGGAACCGGCGCCAGGATCGAACTTCACGATCGAGTGCGACATGGTGATCCCCGCCACAGGACAATCGCGCTTCCTCGATTTTTTGAGCAAGTGCCGCGGCGTCGAAGTAAAAGATGGATGCGTGGTGACGGATCCCGCGACGGGCCGGACCGCGAATTCACGCTACTATGCCGCGGGCGATTGCGTGAACGGCGGACGCGAGGTAGTGGACGCGGTGGCCGAGGGAAAGAGAGCGGGGCTGGGGATTGTGAGTTGGTTATGTGGTGCAGGTTGGTAACCTGCGGCGGATTGGTAATCCGCCCGGTGTTGCATCAGGAATATTATTTTACGGGCCGATTGCCAATCGGCGGCAGGTTACCAACCTGCCCCACAACGGAGGCGCAAAATGGCTGACCTGACCACTAATTTCGCGGGCGGGATACGCTGCCCGAACCCGTTCTGGCTGGCATCCGGACCTCCGGCGAATTGCGGTGAACAGGTGCTGCGCGCATTCGACGCTGGTTGGGGCGGCGCGGTATGGAAAACGCTGGGTGATCCCATCGTCAACGTCTCTTCGCGGTATTCGTCGGTCGACTGGAATCGCCAGCGCATGATGGGCTTGAACAATATCGAGCTGATCACGGACCGTCCGCTGGATGTAAATCTGCGCGAGATTAGCGAGGTGAAAAAGCGCTTTCCGAAACACGCGGTGATCGCTTCGCTGATGGTGGAGTCGAAGCGCGAAGCCTGGCACCAGATTGTGCGCCAAGCCGAAGATGCGGGCTCCGACGGGTTGGAATTGAATTTCGGATGTCCGCACGGAATGAGTGAGCGCGGCATGGGCAGCGCCGTCGGCCAGGTCCCCGAATATGCCGAACTGATCACAAGCTGGGTGAAGGAAGTGGCGCGCACACCGGTGCTGGTGAAGCTCACGCCGAATATTTCCGACATTCGCATGGTGGCGCGCGCGGCCAAACGCGGCGGGGCGGACGGTTTGTCGGCCATCAACACCATCAATTCCATTACGGGCATCGATCTGGATACGCTGACACCGCGGCCCGATGTGGGCGGGAAATCCTCGCATGGCGGTTATTGCGGTCCCGCGGTGAAACCGATCGCCCTGCACATGGTGCAACAGATCGCGGGTGACGAACAATCGCGGCTGCCGATATCAGGAATCGGCGGAATTTCCGGTTGGCAGGACGCCGCCGAGTTCATTTTGCTCGGCGCCGGAACGGTGCAGGTTTGCACGGCGGCCATGCACTACGGATTCCGCATCGTGGAGGACATGATCGACGGATTGAGCAACTGGATGAATGCGAAAGGATTCCGCGCCATCGACGATTTTTGCGGAGTGAGTCTTCCGCGCGTAGTGGAGTGGAAGAACCTCGATCTGAACTATAAGATCATCGCGCGCATTCATCCCGAGAAATGTATCGGCTGCGAGCTTTGCTACACGGCCTGTTGGGACGGCGCGCATCAGTGCATTCATCTGGACCGCGCCACCGCCGGCAATGTCCACGGCCGCAGGACGCCGGCGCAAGTGGAAGCCGAGAGCGCGCGCCGCATCGCCAGCACGCCCATCGCGAAATTGGATGGTGCAAACGGCGATGGAGGCCCGTACGCGACGCCTCTCGCCCGCATTCCCCGCGTGGATGAGGATGAATGCGTGGGCTGCAATTTGTGCGCGTTAGTCTGCCCCGTGGATGGCTGCATCACCATGGATCGCGTCGACACGGGGCGGCCATTTGAATCGTGGGAACAGCGAAGCGCGGCGCTCGCAAAGGGAGGGCAGTGCTGATGAGCACGCTGATCCGGAACGGCACGGTGGTTACCGCAGAGTCCACTTTTCCAGCGGACATTTTGGTGGAAGGCGAGAAGATCAAGGAGGTGCGGCTGGGGATTCCCACGGGCGCCGCCGACCGTACCATCGATGCCACGGGCTTGTTGCTAATGCCCGGCGGCGTTGACGCGCACACACATCTGGACATGCCCTTTGGAGGCACTACGTCCAGCGACGACTTCGAAACGGGAACGCGCGCGGCGGCGTTTGGCGGCACCACCACCATCGTCGATTTCGCGATTCAGGCGCGCGGAACCAGGATGCGCGACGCGCTGGATACCTGGTGGAAAAAAGCCGAGGGGAAAGCCTGCGTCGATTTTGGACTGCACATGATCGTCACGGACCTGGGAGTGGCGGGCCTGGAAGACATGGACGATCTGGTGAACGAGGGCGTGGCGAGCTTCAAGCTCTTCATGGCGTACCCGAACGTCCTGATGGTGGACGATGCCACAATCTTCCGCGCGCTGAAGCGAACGGCGAAGAACGGCGCGCTCATCTGCATGCACGCCGAGAATGGCAGCGTGATCGACGTGATCGTGCAACAGGCGCTGGCGGAAGGGAAGACCGCGCCCATCTATCACGGGCTGACGCGCCCAACCACGGCCGAGGCGGAAGCGGTGAACCGGTCCATCGCGATGGCGGAAATGGCGGGCGTGCCGGTCTACATCGTGCATCTGTCCTCGGAAGACGCCTTGAATAAGGTGCGCGAGGCGCGCGATCGCGGCCTGCCGGCTTTCGCGGAGACATGCCCGCAATACCTGCTGCTGTCGATCGAAGAAATGGAGCGCCCGAATTTCGAAGGCGCGAAGTACGTATTCACGCCGCCGCTGCGCGAGAAGAAAAATCTTGGAAAGCTTTGGGACGGGCTGAAACACGATCATCTGCAGGTGGTGTCGACCGATCATTGCCCCTTCTGTTTTGAAGATCAGAAGGTGCTGGGCAAGGACGACTTCACCAAGATTCCCAATGGCGGTCCGGGCATCGAGAATCGCTTGCAGTTGATTTATCATCACGGCGTGAACGAGGGCAAGCTGTCGATCAATCGATTTGTCGAATTGGTTTCCACCACGCCCGCGCGCATTTTCGGGATGTATCCGCGCAAAGGCGCGATCGCGGCCGGCAGCGATGCGGATATCGTCTTCTGGGATCCGCAAGCCGACTACACGATTAGCGCGAAGACACACCACATGCGCGTGGACTACTCGATGTTCGAAGGGTTCCGGGTAAAAGGGAACGTCAGCAAGGTGATGTCGCGCGGCGAAGTGGTTGTGGATGGCGGGAACTTTTTGGGCAAAGTCGGCCGGGGTCGATATCTAAAGCGGGCGGCTCGCGGCGGAGCGTGGGCCTCCTAGCTGGGGGCTGGGGACTCGGGACGCGGGTTTACGGCGGTGCGTGGCGTACGCGCTTATGGCTTAATGCCACATACTTTTCCAGGCTCAGACGGAGTCAGTCCGCTTTTTTAGCCGCCGAAGCAAGGGTCGTCCGCGAGAGTCGTTGCAGACGTGTGAGCAAGGACTTTAACTTCCGATATTGCTGAGACGCAGCTTTGTAGATCGGACCTGCGTGTGGACTGAGCCGGACATTGACGGTCTTGCCGTTAGCCTTGTAAGTCCATTCCCAATACGGGCCGTGGCGTTTGGAGCGGTCCGTGTGGCAGGCGCAGCCAGGCTTGCCGCACTTCATCCTGCGCTCCAGGACGGTTCCTTTGCGCAACTGTTCAGAACTAACTACTTTGGCAACACGTTCTCCGTTTATAAACACCGTGGGTGTTCCAGCGACACCGTTCTCCAGACCGAAGGCGATATCCTTCTCGATTTTGGAAGCAGAGTCGCCGGTTGCCAAGCACCCCTGGAAGCGGCCCGAATCAAAGTTGGAAAACTGTTTTGTCTCATCCGAGATGTCTCCTGTTCCTGTGCACAGGCAGCAGCCACCGCGGCAGGACGAGCCCAGGCATGTCCCTCGAGCGGGAAATAGCGAAATATCAGGTTAGCTCATTTATTACAAGAATATGATTTATTACAGGAATATAACTGATCCTGTGTATATCATTGAGATATAACGGCAACAATGTCGCACGGTAAGCGAGAAGGGTCATCGGGTTCCGCCCGTCGGCGGACACGACGCAGCCTTTGTCGCAAGCTACGCAAGGGTGGCTTTCGTGCAATACCAGCATTAATGCGCCTATCCGAAAGGCAATCCCTCCGTTCCGGCATGGCGTCCTTGCGCGACTCGTCGCAAGCGCTCAGAGTATTATTTCAAAGGACGACTTCCAGCAAATCACCAGACGGTGACCGCCAGAACGAGTGCGTTCAAGCTCATCAGCCGGCTCGTGTACTCGCGTCGATAATCCGGCGTCCACCCCCGAGTCCGGGGCGTCAGGGCAGAACGGACACGGCGCAAAGGCCGCCTTCCTCATAAGATTGATTTGCAGGGCGTTATCTGTTGCTTCTCGGATAAGTCCGATATGCCGCTTACCGGAAAGTGGCTCGCGGCCGATTCAGCGGTCGAGTTCTGGGCGCCAATCAGGAGTTAATGAGCTACGATGGGGCGCATACGTCGTGCACTTGGTGTAGAGTCAGCCGCCACGAGGACGTCGGATGCACGTGCTGGAACTGACGCCGCGGCATTTTTTCCGAATCTGGGATAATCAAACTAGACGGCGGGACTGCACCTGCTTTCCCCGGAACACCCCTTGGAAGAATCCATACTCATACGTGGAGCGCGAGTCCACAATCTCAAGAACGTTTCGCTCGCGATTCCGCACAACAAACTTACGGTCGTCACCGGTGTATCCGGCTCCGGCAAGTCGTCGCTCGTCTTCGATACCATTTACGCCGAAGGCCAGCGCCGCTACGTGGAATCGCTGTCCGCCTACGCGCGCCAGTTCCTGGAGCGGATGGAAAAACCGGATGTGGATGAGATCGACGGTATCGCGCCGCCCATCGCCATTCGTCAGAAAAACACTACACGAAATCCTCGATCCACGGTCGCGACGTCCACCGAAATCTACGATTTTCTGCGGCTGCTTTACGCTCGCGTGGGACGCAGCTATTGCCCGAACTGCGGCCAACAGGTGATGCGCGACACGGTGGATCAAGTGGCGCAAAGCATGCTGCGGCAGCCCGAGGGTACGCGCTGGTACGCTCTCTTTCCCATTCGTCATGGAACCACCGCCGATGCGCTGCGCGATCACCTTTTCGAGCTTCGCAAGAAGGGCTTCACGCGCCTCTATCAGAATGGAAAGGTCTTCGAATTCTCGACTCCGGAGTCTCTTCTGGATATCGATTTCGCCCAACCGGTCTTCGCCTTGGTGGACCGTTTCGTAATCACGCCCGATCTGCATCAGCGCCTGGTCGACACTACTGAAATCTGCTACCGGGAAAGCGGCGAAGTGATATTTGAGGACGCCACTCCACTCAATCCTCCGTCCACGAGGCTTCTTTTTAGTGAAAAGTTTGCATGTAAGCGCTGCGGTGTCGAGCTGAGTATCCCAGAACCCGGCCTCTTCAGTTTTAACAATCCCATGGGCGCTTGCCCGCGCTGCCAGGGCTTTGGCAACACCATCGACTACGATTTGGATTTGGTGATTCCCGATCAGGGCTTGTCGCTCGACGAAGGCGCGATCAATCCGTGGACCAAGCCGAAGTACCAAGCGTACGGAGCGAGTTTCCGGAAGAGCGCCCGCGGCAAGGTTCGCAGCGGCGTTTGCTTCGCGGACCTGGAGGCTGAGGAAAAGAATGTGGTGTTTGACGGCATTCGCAAGTTCTTTGCCGAGGTCGAGTCGAAGAAATACAAAGTCCATGTGCGCGTGTTCCTGAGCCGCTATCGAGGCTACGCCGAATGCCCGGATTGCAAGGGAGCGCGCTTGCGGGCGGCGGCGTTGAACGTTCGCATCGGCGGTGAAACCATCGCGGACCTCTCACGGCTTAATATCGCGAAGGCTTATGAATTTTTCCAGGCGCTGGATCTCACCCCGGAAGAATCCGCCATCGCCGATAAGATCCTGATCGAGATCCGGCAGCGTCTGAAATTCCTGAACGATGTGGGTCTCGATTATCTTACGCTCGACCGTCTTTCCTCCACCCTTTCCGGCGGCGAAGCGCAGCGCATCCAACTGGCCACCTGCCTGGGCTCGCGTCTGGTGGGGGCTTGCTATGTTCTGGATGAGCCTTCCATCGGCCTGCACAGCCGCGACACTGGCCGCCTGATCCGCATCCTGGAAGAATTGCGCGACCTGGGCAACACCATCCTGGTAGTGGAGCACGACGCCGACGTGATGCGCTCCGCCGATCACATCGTCGACCTGGGACCGGGCGCGGGTGAGCTCGGTGGCCGGATTATTTTCGAAGGATCGTATCGCAAGATCATGGGCAACGGGGCGGCCTCGCTGACTTCGCGATATCTGCGCGGCGAGCTGCGCGCTTCTCAGGTTACGAAACGCCGGATAGTGGATCAGAAGCGCCTCGTGAAATTCCATGGAGCGCGCGCGCACAACCTGAAGGGTATTGACGTCGCGATTCCGCTCAACATGATGGTTGCGGTCACCGGCGTGTCAGGATCTGGAAAGTCCACGCTGGTACACGATGTGATATTCAAGTCGCTCGAGCAGCGCCTTCGCCAGCCGGTTCAGGAGGAAAAGTCCGGCGACGAGGAAGAGCTGGGTGAATCCATCGAGAAGGTCGCCTGCCGCCGCGTGGACAAATCCGAGCTGCTGCGCGAGGTAATTCTCGTGGATCAATCCCCGATCGGCCGCACTCCGCGATCGAACCCCGTAACCTACATCAAAGCCTTCGATATCATCCGCGATATTTTCGCGGCCACTCCCGACGCCAGGAAACGCGGTTACACCGGCGGCCATTTCTCGTTCAATATTCCCGGCGGCCGGTGTGAGAATTGTCAGGGCGACGGCACCGTTACCGTGGAGATGCAATTTCTGGCCGACGTGGAGCTGGTGTGCGAGGAGTGCAAAGGCACGCGCTTCAAGAGCAGTATCCTCGAGATCAAGTACAACGGGCTCAACGTGCATGAAGTTCTGAAGCTGACCGTGCAGGAAGCTCTGTCGTTTTTTTCCGAACACAGGCGGCTGGTGCTGAAGCTGAAAGTTTTGGCCGACGTCGGCCTCGGATATCTGCGTTTGGGACAATCGGCCACGACGCTGAGCGGTGGCGAGGCTCAGCGCGTGAAACTGGCCGCGCATCTTTCGCAGGCAACTTTGAGC